>JAFYXG010000014.1 GCA_017546265.1 Alphaproteobacteria bacterium | reverse complement strand
TCCCGCACTAAACTATACATACACAGCACGAAATTCCAATGTGCCTGCATACGAATATGAAAAACACAGGATTGAACTCAATATCAATTATCGGTTTTAGTGCTGTCTGTGCGACAAATGCCTCGACATGCGTTTTTATGGTTTGGGGCGATAAGTCCAGCGCAAAAACAATAAAACGCACTGTCGAGCCATGACAATGCGATTGTCGCATAATAACGGCTGAGCCCACCTAGCGCATAATATACCGTCTCTCATGCAATATATATTTGCGGATTATAGCAGCCGATCCAATCACCATGTCCAATCATTTGATACATAAGTATGGTGTATGTGTGTCATATACCCCCCACCCCCAGGTGCGTGAAGTTAAAAAATGGTGCCACAGTAAAAAGAATGCTTTATATGATTCTAATATTATAAGCGGTAATAATTCACGCATATTCTGGGGTTCGTAAAAACGTCATGCGGCCTTTTTAATCAGTTTTAACATGCCTGACCCCTCAATAATTCTGGCATTTTTGGAAATTTCGGCATGAAAGCGGTTCCAACTTTCTCCAATAAGGTGCACCAGTTTTGCTTATAGTTTGCCTGTTTTCTGCAGAATGCGTGAGGACAGAATGCAAACTATTTTTTTTACTAATGATTTTGATACCACTTTTACGCCAAATATCAAAAATCTGTGCAAACGAAATGGCACCTTTTATTATCGAAAACAGGTTGATGGTAAGCGTGTGTTGAAATCGCTAAAGACAGACGATGTATTCCTGGCAGTTCACAGATTACGTCAGACATTAGCAGTTACAACAAATCAAAAACAACAATCGAAAAAGAAAATCACTGATACCACATTTCAACCTACAGACGTACACATCAATCAAATTCAATCAGAACGTCCTGTTGAAGAATCTAAATCTGTTGAGTGTAATACAAAGAAAAAACACAAGATGGCAGATATTTGGGACAGTATTTATCATGGGGGACAACCTTTGACACAAGCCCGGGCACAATCATGCGTAGACAAGGTTATCAAGTTTCTGGGGTGCAAATACATAGAAGACCTGGACGAAAACCCTGACCTGGTATATGACATGTTGGATAAATTTAGAAAAGTAAAGATAAAATCTGGCATAACTAAAGGGCAAACACTTGGACTAAAAACAATCAAAGAATATATCATGCACCTGCGACAAATTATCAACTATGCCGAGGAACGGGATTGGATTGAAAATGCCTATAAACTGAAAAGCCGGTTGACCATACGTAAGATAAAAGGTTTCAACCCATCAATACCCAGGGAACCATTAGCAGAACCAGATTTTGAAATTTTGTTTGATGCTTTGTTCCGTATGCTGAATAATGACACTGATTTCATAGTCGGCCATAAACTGAAATCATATCAAAAACAGTATTTGAATCGTGTTCTAAAGCATCCACAAGCATTTGTATGGTGTATTTTGATTTGTTTGTTCACGGGGTCTAGGGCTGGGGCTGTTACGACCATAAGACACCAGGATATTGACATAGAAAACTTGACCATCAGTATTTGTAAGAATCAATCATTGGTAAATAGAGATGATATACGTGAAAAATGCAAACGATTAAAGACAACTGAATCCGAACGCAAAGTGCCAATTGCAGATATATAGGATTTTTTCTCCTTTTCTTTGGCAAACAACACATCATATATCGCTATATTTTGGGTAAAAGTTAGTGATATGTTGAATATATCGCTAGTTTTTCATTCCCCATCTGGGATTTCGGGGCTGGATATGTCGGTGATGTCGTCAAACGGGATTTTGGTTTTGACTATGGTAATGTATCGGTATTCGGGGTCCATGCGTGTGACCATGCCGGTTATGGTTTCGTATGCATCGCCTCGGTAAAAGCGAACAGTTATCATCATACCCTTTTTTACTAGCGCAAGTTTCCGTGACAGTCGTTCGGCCGCATCACCAATCAATTCCCGTCTGGGTTCAACCACCCGATTTTTCGCCAACACCATCGCATAGTACCCACGCAAGGCCGCAAAAGGCATAAACTGTTTTGCACGTGCGGTATTGTCAGCCATTGTGTCCCCCAACCAAAGTGTTACGTTTGCGACCGGTGGACTTCTCGTGATAATTTATGCCACGCAGGACAGCGTTCTTGCCAAATTTACCCTTGATATCCAGCAGCGCGTGTTGCAGTTTGCTTTCGCGTTCGTCCGCCGTTGTGTCCGCAAATAAATCCAGTTGCAGATGCACCGTATCCGCATCAACCAGATTCCCCAACCCAACCGTCAGTTTATGTATCGGCGTGCGTTTGTCGGTCGTTTCCCGATACAGGCGCACAAAGTCCGCCACCAATGATTTATAGGACGATGTGTGCGCTGGCAATTTACGACTGGCCCCGGTTGGACGTCGCACATCACGTGAATATCCCACAGCCAGCGATATTTCATCCGCCACCAGGTTCTTTTCCACCAATTCCAAGACCAGGTTGTCCACCATTTCCTGCATCACAATCTGTGCATCGTCAAAGTTATAATCTTCGAACAGAATCTGGCCGTTGGACAGGGAATGGGATTTCGCCTGATAATTGTGAATGTCGGCAATCGTGCATGGCTCGATGCCGTTTACATGGTCAATCAGGTATTCTGCGTTTGTGCCGAACTCTTTATACAGCGTTTCGGGCGGCATTTGTGTCACCCCATACAGGTCATAAACACCGTACTTTTCCAATCGCCGTGCAATGCCAGCCCCGATGTTCCAGATGTCCGTCATTGGCCGATGGTGCCACAGTTGTTCCCGGAACGATTCCACATCCAGGTATCCGATATGGTCGGGAACTTTCTTGGCCGTGATGTCCAGCGCAACCTTGGCCAGGAACAGGTTTGTACCAATGCCGGCGGTGGCACATATGCCCGTCTCGACCCGTACCGCATCCATCAGCATTATGGCCATTTCTTTGGGCGACCGTTTATACATTTTCAGGTACGGCGTGATATCGATAAAGCATTCGTCAATGGAATAGACATGGATATCTTCGGGCGAAATATAGCGCAGATAAATCCCGTAAATCTGGGCGGATACTTCCATATACTTTTTCATGCGGGGCATGGCGGTGATGTATTCAACGTTTTTGGGGATTTCAAAGACCCGGCAACGATTGCGAATCCCCAGGGCCTTCATCGCCGGCGTTATCGCCAGACAGACCG
>JAFYXG010000013.1 GCA_017546265.1 Alphaproteobacteria bacterium | reverse complement strand
ATCTGGCATCACCCATATCCATTTAAGTACTGGATTAAAGATACCGTTGTATGCGACCGCCCGTACGGCACCTGCGATTAACGTAAAGTGGAACGATACCATTTGCTATGGCAGTTTGGCCACGGGGGCAGGTTCCGGCCTGAACGTTAACTATAACGGCACAACGTACCACGCAGTTGAGTAAGGGAACATATGTTCCCCCAATCAACTGGGTGGCTGGGTTATATTATGTATGTCGTACATCCCACTTTCCGCCGACATGCATCTTGGCCCAGCCCCCCAGTTGATGGATAAAGCAAAAAAACACCCGCCAACCGGCGGGGTGTTTTATTTCTTGTAATAACGCTGGACTTCGTTCATAACAAAATTAAATAATTTACCGGCCTGGGTGGTCGCAGGAACCGCCCAATCACGCTGCATATACGGCATCGCAGACACCAATATAAAACGGGCCATAAAGTGAAATATACGATTCTGTTGATGCTTGGACAACTTTACAGGTGCGTTCGCAACACGAAACACTTCGTTTTCAACCGCATCGTCCAACTTCTCGTTTATGTTATCCAGTATCTTTTGCGGATAATACAGTTTACATTCCTTGGGGAAACCTTCGAACATGTATGTGGCATCGCCCTGGGAATACAATAAATTCCAACCTACACGTTCAAATAAATCCTCTAAACATGTGCATATCATGCGATTATATGCCTTGACCCCGTCTTCATAGAAATCTGCCAATTTTGCCTCGAGCCGATCTGAATGCTTGGAATTGGTGCTGCGTGCCGATTCATAAACGTCATGCGTTTTGTTCTCGAATTCAAAAAATGTGCGCACCTGACATATTATCTCCATCGGGATAATGTGGTCGGGACTTGGGCCTATGTTCAATATAATCTTGGCATCACGATAATTACGCGGATTCTTCATGTTGTAAAAACTGTCGCGGACTGATAATATCCGGTCCGGCATCATAGCCTGAATACGCTCGATAAATGTGCGTGCCTGGGGAATTAAATCAAACAGGCACTTTACACGCCATACGTCCTGAAGACGCATGCGGGGACGGTCAACCTTGTCCAACGCACGAACCAGGTCAACAGCAATCTTTTCATGGCCAGAACCAATAATCTGTAATACTGTTTCAGAGGGTGTGGAAATATAACGCTGGTTCAATTTGTCACGGATTTTGTCCGCAATAGCACGGGCTGATGCCTCACGCTCGTGCGAGGCGATAACGTTATAGACAGTTTCGGCAACCTCGTTCACATAGGACGCATAGTATTTGCCAGTTATCTTGTCTAGGGCACGGTTTATATTCTTTTGTGCACCTACAATTACGGTCACAATAGACGATACAGCCAAGTCTATCTTGTGCCCAGCAGAACTGGTAAAAAACTGATTCCGCATGGGGTCTGCGTCCAAACGATGATTCACAACGTATGGCGATAATGGGTTTAAGTCCGCAATGCGTATGGGTTCGTCAATGGCACTGTCGGTGGCATAGTCGTATTTCATTACCGCAGCCTTGGGTGCCCCCAAGCATTTGCCCATAACATAAAAAACACGATGAAACCAATGCAGACTGTCAGAATACAAAACACGCAGATATTCAGCAGCCGCTTCGTTTATGCGACCGTCTGCAACCGCACGGTCAATGGCCGCCAAATTATGACGGTCATTGTCGGCTGCAATATCTTGGGCTAAACTATCTGTACCCGAACTTATCATTGATTCCCCCAATATCTTTACTTCATTATTGGAAACAGAATTACATCACGCAGTGTCGGCTGGTCAAAGATGATACTGGCCAATCTGTCAACCCCCACACCAACACCGGAAATCGGTGGAAAGCCATGCTCCATCGCACGAACAAAGTCGTTGTCTGGATTAAAGGCCTCTTCGTCACCGTCCGCAATGTTTTTCGCCTGCTCCTCAAACGCGGCCAACTGTTGAATTGGATTTACCAATTCTGAATAACCCTTGCAAATTTCAGCACCACAGACCAATAACTGGTACATGTCTATGCGGCGTTCATCTTCGTTGTTACGCCGTGCCAACGGAACCATATAGGCAGGATAATTGTACAAAAATGTTGGATTTACTATGCCATTGCGGATTTTACGCTTGTACACATAGTCAACCAAAGTCGGAATCGACTTTAAATCTTCCAGTTCAGACATAGGGAACATGCCAGAATCAACCAGCTTTTTACGCAGGACATCTACGTCATCAAAATCCAAAATGTTACAACCAAAGAATTCGTTCATCTTGGCCGTATAGTCAATCATTTCGTATGAAGAAAAGTCCAGTTTGGTCCCCTGGTATTCAATCTGTAATGTGCCACGACACTTAATCAACAAGTCCTGAATCAAATCCCATGTGAATTTTATGTTGTCGTTATAGTCCCAATAGGCTGCATACCATTCAACCATGGAAAATTCTTGAAGATGCATAGCATCCATGCCTTCGTTGCGAAAATCTTTGGCCACTTCGTATACACGGTCAAAACCCGCACCAATCGCCTGCTTTAAGAATAACTCGGGCGAAATACGCAACTGAAAATCCGCATCCAGGGCATTGTGATGTGTTGTAAATGGACGCGCCGCCGCACCAGAGGCAATGTTCTGCATAATTGGTGTTTCAATTTCCAAAAAACCGTGTGCATTCATGAAATCACGCCAATACTGCATCATCTTGAACCGACCCAATAACGCATTACGTGATTCCGGATTGGAAATAATGTCCAAATAACGCTGGCGATAACGAGTTTCCATGTCAGTCAGACCATGATACTTTTCAGGTAATGGACGCAGGGCCTTGGACAGAATTTCATATCCCGATACACGCACAGTCAATTCGCCCGCAGTCGTGTGATACAATTCGCCAGTGATACCAATAAAATCACCCAGGTCAACGTTTGCCTTCATAAATTTGTAATTTTCTTCGCCCAATTCTTCACGGGACATAGAAAACTGAATTTCGCCGTTTATGTCATAAATACGACCAAACATCAATTTGCCCAACCAACGCAATGCCGTCACGCGACCAGCCAGGCGTACAGGCGTGCCGTCCGCTAATTCACGCGATTGCTCAATCGTATGCGTGCGGTCAAATTTATCCTTCCAAACAACGCCGTCTCGGGCACGGATGTTTTCCGCCTTTTGAAGGCGAGCGGTCAATTCGTTTGTCGATATTGGTGTGTTTGCTGCATTTTCTGACATTTTATTTTGGCCTTTTAGTTTTGTGTTAAAAAAACGGGTGCAGAAATGTGCGCCCGCAGTTTTATTCCTGATGGTCGCACGGATTCAATTAAAACGTTTCAAAATATATTTCATTGCTTTGTGTACCACTGTTTTCAGTTCGCAGACAATTATTATATATCTTTTCTGAAAAGTAAAGCAAAAAATATACAAAATATTGTAATTGTTGTTGACAAATAGACATATAGGGTTTATACATACCTGTATGAAAGAGCCATTGTTATCTGTTATCATTCCCGCCTTTAATGCATCTGAGTGTATTTGCAGATGCATGAACAGTATTATCGTTCAGGATGTATTCCCGCAATCTCAGGTGATTGTTATTGATGATGGCTCGACCGATAAAACATCAAGTATTGTCCACGGATATACACTGAGATTTTCAAATATAGAACTGGTCAGCCAGTCAAACCATGGTGTGTCAAATGCACGAAACAAGGGACTGGATATCGCACGCGGAAAATATGTCAGCTTTGTAGACGCAGACGATATGGTCGGTGCTGTGTATAAAGATTGCCAGCCATATTTCTGCAGTAATGGACTGCCACACAGTTTGGGCAATTTGATTATAAACCGGGGTCAATGTCCAAAAGGTGTACCCAACAATCCGCTGGGGGATAAAAAATTCTTTTCGCGTATGATTCAATCCGCAATTCACAATAACGCAGAAATCGCAATGGGCGGTAAAATAACCGTGAACAGCGATTTGTATCAAATGTCGATGCTGAGATACCTGAAAGACGATGTACTGGGGGCATCGCCAAATGATAAACATATCGCAATCCAACACTCAAATGTGCGCGAAAGTGCAAATTTTGCCGTATATCGTAAAGATTTTCTGGACGAACATAATCTGCGGTTCGAAGAAGATATGAATCTGGACGAAGATATTCTGTTCTGCATGCTGGCCACACTGTATGCAAACCGCGTCGTTAATGTAACAGACAGTTTGTACTATTATTGCCTGCACAGCGGTTCTTTGACCGACTTTGCAAACCAAATGTCGGATGATGATGCAAAATATAAACTCCATCTGACACTGATGCAGGAATACGGAATTTTACTGGGGCAGCTGGACAAATACCCACAATATGAAAAAACATTTAATCAGACTATGCAACGATTCTGCGAATTAACACAGAGTTGCATGCATAAAAAACTGCCGCAGGTATCAATGCAAAAATGTCAAGAGTGCACTGATAAAACATGCAAAAACTGCGCCGTACGGGTAAAAAATCTGGAATCAGTCAAACAGGCACTGGAACAAGTGATGCCAAACAGAAATCAAAAATTAAGATAATTTTTTTCGGATTTTTGTTTTTTACAAAAAAAATACTTGCATTGTTTAAAAATATATGTAAATATATACCACGCAATGCGAGCGTAGCTCAGTTGGCTAGAGCGCAACCTTGCCAAGGTTGAGGTCGAGGGTTCGAGCCCCTTTGCTCGCACCAGTATTCAAAGAAACCGTCCGTTTGGACGGTTTCTTTTGTGGGTTTTGATTTTACATCAATGCCCAGCTTAACATTACATGTCATCAAAAACTAAAACCATGTCCAGGGCTGAAATACTTTTAACAACCCCAGCGCAGTGCGTTTGTCTGCATAGGTATGACCACAGCGTGGACATACATTAAATGGCTTGATTATTGCCTTGACCCGGCCAAACACCAGATGCCACAAATATATCCCCAATGCCCAAGTCGCAATTACCAGCCCCCACGCAACATAGCCAAAGTACGTGTCAACCGTGTTGGTAATAACAGTTATTGTCGTTATATCTGACTGGGACAGGTCATTATAAATCTTGGTCGCAACAGGCCAACTGGATGGACGCCATGGATAAACATGCTCTATCCCATAGTTGGTTAGTAATGTTGTCCCCAAACCACCAGATTGTTTATCCAGTGCGGTTTTTATCGCGGTATCCAGCATGGTATCAACCTCGGCCTGGGCAACGCGTGTCAAATCAGTTTTAACTTTGTCCAACTGAGCGTTTACCTTGGCGGCAGTATTATCAACACTGGCAATTGCTGAATTTGTTTTTTCAATCCCATGGTCAACCTCGGCAACCGCCTTGTCAATGCCATCGGTTTTTGCTCCAAACATCTTGGCAAAGCCGGAAAGTTTCTTTACACTGGCCGTCTGTTTAGATGCAGCAGTTGTATGCTCGCGTGCGGCGGCGGTTGTATCTGTAACTTTATCAACAGCATCTTCGGCCAGTTTCACTTTGTCCAGGGCAATGGCAATCGGTTTTTCCAGATTTATGGAATCTGCAACACTGGACAGTAATGCTTCGTACTGTTCCACTATGCCCTGTTGCAAGTCATAGAACATAGATACAACAATGGACTTCTTAATCGGTGATGAATAGGTATTCTTGATATGCAAAGGAAACCATATCAGAAATGCGAACCATATAATCGTGACAATCGTCATTGTCCGCTTTACCCCGCGTACCAAAGACCGCTTTTTCGCGACAGTCTTGGTACCACCCATGTCGATAACTTCGATTTCTTTCCGTTGTTTTGCCATGTGTTCCCCCTGGTTATGTTATTTTATAGGACTGTATTGCAATTATGCCACCGTTAGCAAGTACTTTTTATCGTGTGTGCTGATAAAATCGCTTCCGTTCAGAACGCAGAACCCGGCACAATGTCCCATGTAATGGATATTTACACTGAAGTAAAGTAATCTGGGCAACTGTGTTTACATAGGCATTAGCTGCATCAGGGGCAGAAAAAGTCGCAACCTCAATCACTGGGGTCAAATAAAAACCACCTCGACCATCAGACGGGCATGCCAATGTGTGAACATGTATCAGGTTTTTGGATACATCTGTACGGGAAACGCCCATATAAAATCGGTCAGATACACTTAATCGAATGCCGTTTTCAATAAGAACTGAATTATCTGATTTATTATTCATCGTCTGTACCTGTATAATTTTTTATAAATTCCGATTTAAATTCAGCAAAACGCCCCTGCTCTATGGACTGGCGAATATCACGCATTAAATCCTGATAAAACCACAGATTGTGTTGGGTCAATAATGTCGCCCCCAAAATTTCATTACACTTAATCAAATGGTGAATATAAGCACGCGACAATTTACATGCAGGACAACCACACTTATCGTCCAATGGTGATTCATCTGTGCGAAAACGGGCATTACGCATATTCATTGTGCCATGACGTGTAAATGCCTGGGCAGTACGCCCCGCACGCGTGGGCATCACACAGTCAAACATATCAACACCGCGTTCAACCGCCCCCAAAATGTCCAATGGTGTTCCAACCCCCATTAAATAACGCGGTTTGTCTGTTGGCAACAGTGGTGTGGTCGCCGCAATCATATCAAACATCACACTTTGCGGTTCGCCAACAGCCAGGCCACCAATCGCATAGCCATCAAACCCAATTTCAACCAAGTCACGGGCGGATTTTGCACGCAGGTCAGGAAAGTCTGCCCCTTGGACAATGCCAAAAATACCATAGCCAGGACGGTCAATAAAGGCATCTTTGCTGCGGCGTGCCCAACGAGTAACCATATCTACATTTTTTTCAACACGCGTGCGTTCTGCGGGCAATTTCAAACACTCGTCCAAAACCATTGTGATATTTGAATCCAGTTGATGCTGGATATGTACAGAATCTTCGGGACGCAGAAAATGCTTTTTCCCGCCATCAAAGTGAGATGTAAACTGGACACCGTCCTCGCTCATTTTCGTCAGTGTCGATAACGACATTACCTGAAACCCACCACTGTCTGTCAATATCGGCCCATGCCAGCCACCAAATTTATGCAATCCGCCCATCTGTTCAACCAAATCACCACCAGGTCGCATCATTAAATGATAGGTATTACCCAATATCACCTGGGTACCAGTTGCGGCAACCTGATCCATGGTCAGGGCTTTGACCGTGGCCGCCGTGCCAACCGCCATAAATGCGGGTGTCTGAAATGTACCATGTGCCGTTTCAACAGCACCACGGCGTGCATTACCATCTGTTGCAATCAAATTAAATTTCAGTGCCATATGTCGTTTGTTCCCCTATCGTGTTTTTACGTTCGCCATTGCAATCTGCATTTGCTGGAACTGCTGTTGATACAGCTCCTGCATCTGTGCCAACAATTGCTGCATCTGGACAACTGTACGCCCCAAGGTAAACGTCAATGTTTCTGTTTTTTCCCGGTCATTATGGGCGTTTTCCAGTTTCAATTCAAGGTCAGCAACACGTTTTTCCAGTTTCTGGTATTCACGAACCTGTTTTTTATATTCTTTGTTATTATCCATATTTTTGCCATTTCTGTTCATGAATTTCCCAATCAAATCACGAACCATTTTTGATTCCAACAACATTTTACCGTACTTTAATGCGGCACGTTTCCCAGCACGCGAACGTACAAAACGTTTTAATACCGCGGGTTTCGCCAATACCCTTAGCCATGCAACCATTTCCTGCTCCTTTTTTTTGTTTGTTGTTATTTAAGGTTTTCATCCCATATCGCCCGCAGGTCCGCTTCAAAGTCTGCCCCCTGGGTGATAATCGACATAGGCCCCGAAAAATAACCGCGACTGTTTTCAATCGTATCGGCAACCGTTATTTTGTTAAACTGACTGTTCGCCCAATAAAAATCATAGATGCGGCCGTGTGTCCGATAAAAACCCATCAGTTTATCACAACGGCGGGTGGAACTTTCCAGCCAATCCGCATCACCCAATGCATCTTTGCGATTGTATCTGTCCAGGTCGTCCGATGTAATATCCGGGGTATTATATATGCGATATGCGTTCTGGGCAATCAGTGCAACAACCTGGGAAATGTTTGATGCTGACGTTTCGGTGATAAATCCGTTCCAACCGTGATGCTCGTTTCCAATGTCAAAACCACTAAAACCATAAACCAGACCGTTATCTTGACGCAAAACATCTGCAATCTGTTTATTCATGTATCGCTCAAAACGACCAACAGATATATTATTGTAATAATGTGCAAAGTCCGCGGGCCAAATCTCGGGAAATAAAATACACAGTTGTACGTTTTTCTTGTCCGGCTGGGAATTATGATAAATGCCGGGACTGTATGGAATATATGTGTTTTCAGACACATCATGTGTCGGTAAAAATGAAAATGACTTTTCCAATTGTTCCAAAACAGATGCACTGTCCAAAATTCGCCCAGATACACCAATTATACAATTTTTTGCAGATAATCGCCGTGATAAAAATTCCAGCATCTGGTCCCGAGTAAAGGAATTTATCGTTTCAAGTGTACCCAAATTCAGGGTCGAAAATGTCGAATTGCCAAAAACCTGGGACGACATAAAGTCTGAAAACTGACGCGATGGGTTGTCCAAGGCACGCCGCAATTCGTCACAGATAACGCTGCGTTCAATCTCTATCTTGGCGGGTTCAAATAACGAGTTTTGTATCTGGTCGCCAATATAGTCTATCAAAATATTAACATTCTGGGCCAAAATGCGACCGAAAAACGACAAAGAACTGCGTCCCGTAGATGCATTGCGGGTGCCGCCATGATAGTCCATATAATCGTCAATGGCACGTTTGTTCGGAAAACGCGGTGTACCCTTGCACAGCATATGTTCGCAAAAATGGGTCAGACCATATTCGTGGGGCAACTCGTCCCGAGAGCCCGTTGAAAATGACACGCGGACCGCTGTGGTTTCCAAATCCATCGGATCCAAAATGACCGTTACCCCATTTGATAATTTGTGTAATGTCGGATTGTACTGCATTATAAATCCCCCCGTTTAAACAACAAACAACAATCGCCATAACTGAAAAAACGATACTTTTCAGCAACCGCATGAGAATATGCAGAACGCATTTCATCCAACCCTGCAAACGCAGACACCAACATAAATAACGTTGATTTTGGTAAATGAAAGTTCGTCAACAACACGTCAACTGCACGAAATTTGTACCCAGGCGTGATAAAAATGTCTGTAGTCGAACAAAACGGCATAACCCGTTTGTATTTGTCAGATTTACCGGTGTTCATTGCCGCACTTTCCAGCAGTCGTAACGATGTTGTTCCCACCGCGATTACACGTTTGGCGGCGTTGATTATATCTGCCTGGGGTGCGGTAATACAGCCCCACTCACTGTGCATTTTATGCTGGGATAAATCTTCGGTCTTGACTGGCAGCCAGGTTCCCGCACCAACGTGCAACGTTATGTTTACAATCTTGGCACCACGTTTTTCAATCTCGCCTAATAATTCAGGGGTAAAGTGCAACCCTGCAGTCGGTGCCGCCATTGACCCCAAGGGCGATGAGTAAACCGTCTGATACCGTTCTTGGTCGGCAATTTCTGCATCGCGTTTCATATATGGCGGCAGTGGCATTTTGCCAACACGGTCCAGTACCGCAAACACATCATCGCACAGAAATTTGATTTTCAAACCACTGGTTTCATCATGTGCCATTATTTCAATCTGCGTACCATCGTCCAGTGCCAGTTGCAAGCCAACGGGGATTTTATTGAATTTCTTGCACAGCCCCCACCAACAACCGTCATCGGTCGCAGTGTGCAGTGTAATTTCATGTTTGCCATCAGCCATAAATCGTGCTGGGATTACACGCGAATTATTAAATACAACAGCATCGCCCGGACGTATGTATTCCAGTAAATCACGAACCTGTCTGTCATAAATATCATCCCCGGCCACAACCAACATACGGGACGCATCACGTTCAGACAATGGATGTGATGCAATTAAATCAGATGGTAATTCAAAATCAAAGTCAGATAGCGTGTGCATTTTAGTGTACTTTGGCCTCTTGACGTAATTTGGCAAGTTCATGTTGGTATTTCAAGCTATCCACAATATCTTCAACTGAACGATTGTTTATGGAATCTGGATAATTTTTTAAATGGAGCATGTTAACCCGCAATTTATTTGGTGTTGCAGTATAAAACTTGATTGTATCGCCAACCTGCAATGCCTTTTGCAATAATCGATAATGTGCATCAAAATTATGTCTTGTGATACGAACATATTTATCAAGCTGACCATCCCCATCGGTATCGCAATAAACCCCATAAAAACCGCCTCTGTCGTCTGTGCAAGCATGTTGTACAACCACTGCTTTGACCTGGCTTAAAGGTTTGGCGTTATGTTCGCTGACACATGCAGTCATGATACCAGCAGAAGATAATGTTAATAATACTTTTTTGTAAAACATCATACTAACGCCTCTTTTACTTCTTAAAGTCCAGACCCTGGTCGATGTAGTTTTCGGCTTTTTCTTCCCAATCGGGTTCAACGCGAACGAACAGGTGCAGACGGGCATTTACCCCCCACTGGTTCTGGATATCATGACGGGCAGATGTGCCAATCTGTTTTAACTGGGCACCGCCGCGACCAACAACTATTTTTTTATGGGCTTCGCTGCGGACCGCAATCTTTTGATGAATGTCCAATACACCATCGTCCCCAACAGATACACGTTCCGTCACAACGTTGATGTGATATGGTAATTCCTGGTGAATAAAGCGATATATCTTTTCACGGGTCAATTCCGATAAATACAATTCATCCGGAACATCCGGGGCATCGGTCGGGTCAAACAAATATGGTGATTCAGGCATTACCGCTGCCAATGACGTTAACATTTTTTCAATACCGTCATTTTTCAGGGCAGATACCATAAATATTTCAGACCATGGGGCCAGTTCATTTAATTCTGCGACCATTGGTAATAATTCCAGTTTCTGTATTGCATCAACCTTGTTTAGGGCAACAAAAATATTCGGGCGGTCCGATATCTTTTCCGCCAATGTGCGGATTGTTTCGGTTATGCCCTTGGTCGCGTCAACCAACAGCAATACCGCATCGGCATCAGATATCGCATCCATGGCCGCCGATACCATCGCCCTGTCTAGACGCCGAGATGGCTTAAACACACCGGGTGTGTCTACAAATATCAACTGCCTGTCCCCCACCATTTTCACCGCACGCAGACGAGTGCGGGTCGTCTGCACCTTGTGCGAGACAATCGACACCTTGCGCCCCATGATTTGGTTTAATAATGTACTTTTGCCCGCGTTCGTGGGGCCTATTATGGCAATAAAGCCGGAATATGTTTTCTCTGTCATGATTAAAACCATAGCACACCAAAATCAAAAGTGAATAAAAATCTTGCAAATGACAGCGAAAATGTTCAGAATACCATACGTGGGCGGGACAGTAAATAAAAGGATAAAATTATGCAATTGACAGGGCCCGAAATCCTGCGGCGTATGCAGGAAAAAGAAAATCCAGATATTATTATTAAACCTTTTGATGTAAGATGCCTGGGGTCAAACAGTTATGATTTACACCTGGCTGATACGCTGCGTGTCTATAAACACACAATCCCAAAAGGTATGAAGCCCGCAATCGAATACAAAGGCGATGCCGCACTGCACAGTATGAAGGACTGGTTCGAAAATGTCGGGTACGTAACAGACGCACCATATTACTATAAAAAATTCAAAGAAAATCCAGAAAAATACGATATTCGTAATCCACAGTATTTAATTGACCCAACAAATCCAAGACATCATGAAACAATCGATATAAAAATCCCTGAAACGGGGCTGGTTTTGTCGCCCGATATCGGATACCTGGGGGCAACGGTTGAGTATACAGAAACACGCAACCTGTTCCCGTATATTGACGGAAAATCCAGCGTTGGGCGCAATTTTATACTGAATCACCATACGGCAGGTCGTGGGGATGATGGTTTCTGTGGCGAATGGACACTGGAAATTCGCGTGCTGTACCCAACCGTTGTTTATCCGTTTATGCGTATCGGTCAGATTTACTACGAATCATTTGACGGCGAACGCATGCCGTACAACAAAAACCCACACAGCCATTATAATGGACAACGTGGCCCAACAGCCGCCGCGGTCGTGCCGATTGACACTTTCCTGCGTGAAGCAATGCAAAAGCAGAAGTAAAAAATCCCCCAAACGGGGGATTTTTTAATTTCGTCAATCGCCTTTAAATGCTGTCCGCATTTACCCAACGACCGTTTTTCAACAGACCGGGGGCCATGCCTTCGTTACTGCGAAGTGCATCAATTACACCACGAGCCTGAGATGCATTCAGGTTGATAATGCGTACCTTGAACATGTCACCTTCGTTAACAACAACTGCATCACCGTATGTCTTCATGCGTTGGGCCAGAGAATCTGCACTGTCCTGGGCATAAAATGCGGCAACCTGTACACTGTATTCACCAGACGGTGCGGCCGATACCTGTTCTACTGGCTGCTGAACCGGTTGAGCAATAATCTGTTCTGATACAATTTTTTCTTCTGATACAGGCATCGTGCCAGCCAAGGTTGCGTTTTTAACCGCAATTGTTTGGTCGCCCAGTACCTGAATCTGAACTTTGCCCTGGCCGTTTAAGCCAATACGCTGGGCCGCAGCAGGCGACAAGTCCATTAAACGAGTGTTTACAAATGGACCACGATTGTTTACACGAACAACAACAGACTGACCATTGTCCAGGTTTGTTACACGGGCAATTGTCGGCAGTGGTAAAGTCTTGCTGGTAGCGACCATTTGGGTAACATCAAAATATTCACCATTGCTGGTTTTTGTACCGTTCAATTCAGCAGGAATTATACCAGCCATACCAGTTTGATTATATGTTAAATCTTCGACCGGGATATACTGAACATCGTCAACCTTGTACGCGGAACCTACATAGTACTTTGGTGCAGCCGCCATCAAATACGCATCGCTTGCAGAATTTTGTGCCGGCTGGGCTGTCATCAGTGTTTCTTCGCCAAAACCATCGGCAGTAACATTACTGCTGCCCGTTTGACTGAGATCTGCACAACCCGCCAATATCGCGGTCAGTGCCGCCAAAGAAATTATTTTTTTCATGATAGAGGACTCCTTACATTCTTTTTATGTCTTGTATTCTATCATAAATTATCACGATATTCAAATTTATTTTGAAAAATCAAATACGGCGGTCAATTATGTATGCAGCAGGTAAATATAATATACCATAACACCCTATTGCAACCCCCAGTGCAAATATCCCCGAAACCGAAAATAACGACAGCACCATCCCCAAAATAGTGGCCAATAAGCCAAAGGCCATAATCGAACGAACCGTCCGTCCATCATGACGAACTAACTCACGATGTGTGCACGCACGCCACAACAGGTATGCCTTAAGATAACCACTGATTACCACACCAATCGGTATCGCCAAATATCCAACAAACGGGAATAACGACAAATACAACCCCGCCGCCACAGCCAGCGATACAACGCTGGTCGATACAGGAGTTTTAACGTCCTGGGATGCATACAAGGTTTTGCTGTATATCTGACTGAACAGCATGGCGGGCAATACAAATGCCTGAATCTGAATCGCCTGTGCAACCGCATGTGTGGATTCCACCGTCCATGCACCATATTCAAACAAACATCGAATTATCGGTTCAGCCAAAACAACTAAGCCCGCAACACATGGCAATATCAGCATCATAGAACGCCGCAACGATGAATTCTGCTGAATATACACACCGCGATAATTCCCGTCCGCCAGTGCGTTCGAGATAGATGACATCAAAACAGTCCCCACCGCCAGACCTATCATGGCAAATGGCAACTGGACAATACGATCAGAATAATAAAGCCACGATACCGCACCACTTTGAAAACTGGCCACCAAAGTGCCTATGACTATGGTTATCTGGTAAAAACCACTACCAACAATGCTGACACCAAAACGGCGAAACATACGACTGATATCCGGCGTCCAACGCGGACGAACTAAATACAGACCAAAATGCTTGGCACGAATTCGCGACCACAACACACCAAACTGGACAATACCAGACAATACAACCGTACCCGCCATTAAATACAAGACATGGGTCGAACCAAACATCATCGCAAACAATAACGCACATATCAGCATTATGTTCAACAACACAGGCATAAAAGCCGCCAGTAAAAACCGTGAAAATGCGTTCAATATCGCAGATAAAAATGCCGCACCACAAATGAATATAACGTAAATAAACATTATCCTGGAAATAATGACTGTCATCTCCATCTTGCCCGGTATCGCGTCAAACCCAGGTGCCAATCCCCATATGACCAATGGCATAAAAATTTCAAAGACAATCGTAATCCCCAGCAACACCACCATCAACCATGAAAACACGTTGCGAGCAAACGATTCGTCATGCTTGGAATCCGTGTACATAGGAATAAAAATCGCAGATAAGGCACCCTCGCCCAGTAAATCGCGGAATAAATTCGGCAACTTGAACGCAGCCAAAAAAATGTCAGACAGTCGCCCTGCCCCCAAAACACGGGCAATCAGCATGTCACGAATAAAACCAAAGATGCGACTGATGCCAGTCATTGCACCTACGCCGAAAATATGTTTGCCAAGTTTCATGGTTTAGATTATACTGCCATCTGTAATTAAAAATCAAGGCAGGAATAAAAGTATGAAAAAACAATTAGCATTATTACTGGGGATTTCGACAATACTGGTGGGTTGTGCTGGGTCTGATAACAAAATTGTCGCAGAACAACCTTTGGTCGAAATATATAAAAATGCATACAACGAATTTAATGACGAAAATTACGAAGAAGCCGCAGCCGAGTTTCTGAACGCAGAAACACAGTACCCAGCCAGCCCATGGGCGGCAGACGCACTGATTATGGCGGCATATTCACACTATATGGATGGGGATTTTGCGGGGGCTTTGCTGGCCACTGACCGATTTATGCGGTTCCACCCAGGACACCAAGACGTACCATACGTTATGTATTTACGCGGAATGTGCCACTATCGCCAGGTCAGTGATGTTCGCCGCGAACCGGGCATGTCAGCATACGCGCTGCAACAGTTTCAAACACTGGTTCAGCGTTTTCCAAAATCTGAATATGCCAAAAATGCAGAAAATAAGATTATTATCCTGAAAAACTATATCGCGGGCAAAGTCATGTATGCCGCACGCAATGATATGAAAAAAGAAAACTGGCCCAGTGCAATTGGACGACTGCAATCGATTGTGACCGATGCCCAGGAAACGGTCATGACACCAGAGGCCATGTTCCGCCTGACCGAGGCATATACAGCAATCGGCCTGTCCGAACAGGCATATGGTTATGCAGAAATGCTGCGGCTGAATTTTCCAGATAACGAATGGACAAAAAAACTGAAGTAATTCCCCGCCACACGGCGGGTTTTCTTTATTTGCATAGTTTATAAAAATAACACTTGCATAAAAATTGCTGAAAGTGCTAGTCTGATTGACATAGAAGGGAATTTACCACTGCCGATTTTAAAGGGTGGTTTAAATTCGGCATATTTAATTTTGAAAAAATCCCGCATTTCCGCATATTTCACATCCCCCCATGGTGTTGTTTTTTAACCACCGTTTGTTTACGACACTGCAGGTGGTTCTGGTTGCGTTTTCGTTCTTGGTACCGGCAATAATATCAACACCGGCATCTGCATTGGTTGGTTCTTCATGTAGCAGGGACACACAATGTGCGTCAGATGAATATTGCGACCTGAAAATGGGCACATGCCAAAGGGATTCTGCAGCATCAGACTGTTATGGATGTGAATCTGATTGGGATTGCTTGAACGGTGCAACCTGTGACCTGTTTACAGGTTGTTGTTCAAGCGGATTGATAAAGCCAGACCCCGGTTTATGTGATTGTGCAGAGGTTGGATACGATGGTTTGTGTTTAGGCACCGATTACAGTAAATGTTATAACACTTGTTCATCATACCAATCGGGCGGATATACGTATACCCCCGATGACAGCCGGGTATATTACCCCAGCAGTTGTTCATATTCTGCAACATGTACCACGCACTGTGATACCCGCAGTAATTCCAGTCGCCAAAGCACGACCACAGAAACCGAAAGTGGCCTGTCATGCAGCGTAGAATGCAGTGCATCGTGTTCGGAGACGTGTTCTGAAACCTGCAGCCAGTCGTGCAGCACCAGTTGCAGCGAATCGTGCAGTGTCAGTTGCGGAGTATATGAACCGTGCCCAGCAGGATATGATTGTACATATAATGACAATACATGCAGCGGAACAAAAACAGGCACAAAAATCGGTACACAATATGGCACCCGTTATGGAACACGTTACGGTACCATGTATGGTACCCAGTATGGCACCTATTCCCGCAGTCGCAACAAGTATGTAGACTGTAATGGTTATTATACAAATGGTTGTTATTCTGCCGATTCGGGTTCATGCTCGGGATGCTCGTCAACCACTACATCATACAGTGCGTGGACGAATGGTTCCTGTGGCAATTGGGGGTCCTGTGGCAGTTTCGGTTCCTGTGGCAGTTTCGGTTCCTGTGGCAGCTGGGGTGCCTGTGGCAGCTGGGGTTCCTGTGGCAACTATGGTTCCTGTGGCAGCTTTGGCGGATGCAGTGTATCCAGTTCTTCGTGTACATGTACAATTGCAACAATAGACCCAAAATCATACAGCTGTTCAGCTGGATATTATTTGAACGGCACATCATGTTCATTGTGCGAGGCGGGCTATTCCTGTCCCGGTGGCACATGGACGTATAATGGCGGTGTCCAGGGACGAAATTGGTGCAATGCCGGGACGTATAATACATCAACTGGTCAATCGTCATGCTTGGCCTGTGGCAGTGGATATTTCTGTACCGGCGGGACACACCGTGCCAGTTGTGCCACAGCCGTCAAATCCGGCTCCCCAACCCCCAGCAGCTACGTGAGTTTATCCAGTGGCAGCTGGTCCGATTATGAACATGGTGCCAGTCAATGGGACTGTATTTGCGACTGGATTTTCAGTGATGATACGCGTATTCAATATTTAAATCAACAGGCATGTGCCAGTGGTCCTGGTGGCAATAACTATACACACTATTCATGGTGTCGTACAGGGTACTATGCTGCCGATCCGTTGGGATGGAATGATTGGTACACATCCTGCAAGGCCTGTACAAATAAACCCGCGAATTCATATTATACCAGTTATTCAACACCATCAACCATGTACGCAGTGGAAAGCAATTGTCCATGGTCATGTAACGCCGGATATTATAAGTCGGGGTCTTCGTGTTTGCAATGTGGTGCGGGATACTATTGCCCCGGGGATAATTATATCTATTCCTGCCCCGACCCATACACATATGAACCAACGTCATTGCCCGCAATCTATTTTTCATCCAGTGTGGAATCTGCAGCGATTGTTAGTGGCTCAGGTTTATCTTCGGCCGACCAGTGCCTGGCTTTGTTCTGGTTCACAAACGCACGTGGTGGATTTTACGAGTACATTTACTATAAATCCAGTGCTGGTCGATATGTCGCAAATTCACCACAGGGATGGCATCGGGTTAACCCGGGTTATTACCTGACCAATCGGGCCGGATGCGGTTCGTACGCGTACTATTATAGTGCCGAGGTTTGCCCTGCAGGTTCATACTGTCCGGGAAAAGGTACGGTCGTATGTGACGGGTCAAACCAATCAACCGTGCATACAACCAACTTTGGATTGAATTCATGCCCCAGTGAATACCCAAACAGCGGCACAGGTTCGGAGGCGATAACAGATTGCTATAGCGGTACAAAATCACGTGCATGGACAGGGTCACAAACTGCATGCAGCAAACCATCGGGCTGTGCAAGTGTATCATGCAACACGTGTTCGATTGCGGCCTGTGACTATGTGGCATATTCAAACAGTGCAGGAAATGGGGATGGAACGACAAAATCGGGCTGTTCTTCAAACAGCGCTGCGTGCCAACAAACAGTCAAATCTGTAACGGCGAATGCAAATAACTATGTGTCTGGTACAACATGCCCGGCATGTCCAACGGCATATCCATCATCAGATGGTGGCAATATCAGCGATGCATATTGCTATTCACTGGAAACAAACACTGGTTCCCAATTGGCATGCAGCCAACCTGCCAACAGTGCGACATATGCCTGTGGCACGTGCACACCGGGAACATGCGACTGGCGTGACTATAAGTCTGCAACCGATACATCATGCACACCAGATGATTGTAAAAAACCTGTGTCCAGCGTATCATGCAATACGGGGTATTATAAAGATGGTGTGATGTGTCCAGCATGCACGAACAAACCTGACAACAGTTCATACACCGGCACAGCATCGTCAAATTCATGTCCATGGTCATGCAACAGTGGATATAATCTGACGTCTGATAATCAGTGTGGTCAGTTCTGTGGATCT
>JAFYXG010000012.1 GCA_017546265.1 Alphaproteobacteria bacterium | reverse complement strand
GCCCATCCGCATGAATTCGAACCACCGCCAGAACCGGTATAGTACGAATTTGCGGGCTTGTTCGAACATGCCGTACGCCCAGTTGAACCATTAGCGGAATAATACCCCGTCCCCACATGTGTACATGCGGTTGTTGATGATGCATAGTAGTCGGTTGTACATGATGTTACGGTGCATGTACCATATGAATAGCCGCCGCAACTGGATGTGCCGGAACATGCCGATGAAGATGTAGAGCCCGCTGAACTGGTGCTGCGGTAACAAGTGCGTGAATAGGGTTGAGACCCGGCACCGTTTGTGATGCTGCAGGATTGTGAACCACTGTCGATATACGACACCCCCGAACATGCCAAACACGAAGTCCCCGATTTATAATAGTTTGCATTACACGCCCAACCACAGGCATTGGACGATGCGGAACCGGTATAGTATGAATTTGATGGTTTATTTGTACACGAAGAACAACTGGATGCACCGCCAGTCGAATATGTCCCCGTAGAACACGCATACCGCTCGCCACCCGTACAGTATTCTCCCGCAGGACAGGAATAACACGACCCCTGGGACGCATATTTACCATTCGCACAGGTAGAAAAATACGGATACAAATTAACCGTCTTGCTTGTACTGCCACTGCACGATACAGTACTGCCCGATGAATAACTGCTGCTGGAACAACCGGACGAATTCGTACACCAACCGGCCAAAACCTTCCCCTTGGGTGGTGCAACACACCCCTCCTCCTTAATATCAGTCCACGATGGTGGCGATAATGTCACAGACGCATTTGTACCCGTTTTGGTCTGTGAACTTAATGCATTACACCCTGCCCCCGCATAATACCAAACACGAACTGTACACGATGTCGTGGTCGCCTTACACGTATACATAATATCAGACGTATCAAATTGCGAGGCCAAATCATTACCCATATCAGGAACAGTACAAGACACAAAACCATTGGAACAACGCGTCATCAATTGAAAAGTATTCATACATGTTGATTCCGGCTCTCTAGAATAACTGGCACAGAAGTACTCACAAGTAATCTCATCCCCGCCTGCACGTGCAGAATACGCTGAAAACGCACCCAACGCACACACAAACAACATTGTTAAAAAACGTAAAAATTTCCCCATACCCACTTTCTCTTCTTTATTCATATTCCCTACTCCTCTCTCAGGCACAAACCACTGTTAACTACAAATACAGTTTTCAAACGGTGGTTTAAAATCGGCACTTTTTTAATATATTATTCCATCTATTTTTTCAGACATTTCAATCGGTTACGCCACACCAAACACAACACCAAAATACCGATCTTAAACCACCCTTTAAAATCGACACCCTGTTTTTTGGCCCAGCCCCGCAGAAATCTGCATATTACAGACGAAAAAATCGTCACAAAAAATGCCGTTTTCTTTCCCATCATTATAATCGAATCGGGCTTACAAAGTAAAGTGCAAAAATACTTTTTTATAAAAAAAACACAAAAAACGATTGACGGCACATAAAATCGAATCGTTTTTTCAACAGGTTAATTATATTTTATATACATTCACCCGTCAGATGCGTTAAATTAAAGATAATGATACAGATACAAACAAACCCGCCAGTGCAGTGTACAAATGCTACATAAGATGCCCACACCCGCACACAGCACATCAGATGCGTAAAATAAATTAGAATGATTTAGATATGGGATGGGGGCGACAACGTAGTGTACAAACGCTACATAAGATGCCCACACCCGTACACAGCACATCAGATGCGTAAAATAAATTAGAATGATTTAGATATGGGATGGGGGCGACAACGTAGTGTACAAACGCTACATGAGTTGTCGCCCCCGCCCATAGATGAATTATTATAATTTATTTTAATTAAGCGGTGCACCCCAGTGCTGCTGTATACTCCTTTCGACATCCATTGGGCTGACCAACACCTGCGGTGTCAGGATAACCACCAAAACCTCACGCGTGGCAGATGTTTCACGCGAACCGGACAATGCCATAAAGTCAGGATCACCCAAACCATAACGTGTATCTTCGTTGGTCTGCTTTTCAAACCCGGAAACAACCAACATTTGCCCCGACTCCATGATAACTTCTTGCATGAAACTACGTTCTTCCACCTCGGGCAATTGCAATGTTACTTCGCCAATTGTTTGGGTTGACATACGCAACAGTTCACGCACTGACATACGGAACAACAGCAAAATCTTACCATTTTCCAAAACGTTTGGCAGCAACTGCATGGTAAATCCAGTTTCTAAATCATCTTGGTCAACGGTACTGGATTCAACAGTTGTAAAGTTACGCGATTCAAAACGTTTGATATAGCCAGTTGTACGTGTATTGCTGACTGGTGCGACACGGTTTGAACGTGTTGTAACACCAACATTTGTCACCAAAGACACCTTACCCTGCTTTGCCAACGCTTCGATAAGTGCATTACTGCCCGCCGCCCCAGACAAAGAACCATTCATAATCTGGTCATTGGTATATGCACCTTCTACGACACTGCCCCCTTCCATATGGGTTGCACCGGTCAGTGCCGACACAGTATTTGACAGAACTGCGATATTCATAGAACTGGCCTCGGTCGATGCCAGGTTATTTTTAGGATTTGCAACAATATTCAACCCAGATGTCGAGTTAATCGCCGCCGCCAAATTCAGACCGAATGCAGAATCATTTGAAATTGTCACCTGCAAAACTTTAACGTCTATGGTAATCAACTGACTTAACCGTTTATTTTGACGTTCGATATATTCGCCCACACGTGCCAACACAGATGGCGATGCAGTCACAGTAATCGTTCCCAAACTGCGAGAAACGGTGAAATCTGCATTATCGGCCCGACCTATAATTGAACCGATTGCTTTTTCCACTTCGTCCCATTCTTTCAAAGTTGACTCCAGCGAAACTTCATTCCCATCATCAGTTGCGACCGCGGTCTGATATGCAACTTCGGTCCCCAGTGCATACAATGTAAAGGTACGCGTTTCTGTTTCATAGAAAACAATTGAATTTTTATCATAATACCACAACAGGTCTAAATCAGTCGCCACCTGACTAAGTAATCCCGACAATTTCCCTGTATATGCAACATTTACCAATTTTCTAAGTTTATCTGCTGAAATCTGCCCATCTATTTTAACAGGAATCCCAGTAATAGAATAAATATCATTTGCCAAAACCTGTAAGGACACTGGTTCATTTAGCAAAATAGTAACCCCAGTATCCGTTTCAAACTTTGCCGGCAGATTATTTCTGTGCTCCAGAACCATAGACTTGTTCCCCAGCCAAACCCCCTCGGACATAGAAACAGTATCACCACTGGCCACCTTAGCACGTGGATTTTTGGCCATTTCGAACGCATCATACGCATTTATAAAATCCTGGTCAACAGATGCCGCCACCTGTGCAGATTCACGTTTTGCACACCCAGCAACGGTTGCACAAATCAATCCGCACAACACAAATATTTTGAATATCTTTTTCATTTCATACTCTCCCTGAAGCCACCTGTTTGATTTTAACACACCCTATTCTTCGGTCGTTGACACCACCAACACTCTATTACCTTTATAGAACTTTGCATATGGGACAGGTGTCGCACGTCCAAAATTACGCACCAACGCAGATGCCACATCAACAAAACGCCCCTTGAACACAGCACTGGCCTCAATCGGATACTCGCGCGAGGTCGTCCAAACCAAATCCCACCCCTCTTTATCACACCAGTTTTGCAAAACCTCACGCAAGGTTTGTCCATTTGCGACAACCCATGAACGCACCTGGTCAGTCAACTTTGCTGGTGCTTCGGCATCAGCAGAAACATCAACAGCTATTTCTTTTTCTTCTGTGATAACCGTTGTTCCATCACCGGTTGTATTCGAGATATGCATACCATCTGCAGTTGTACCTTCGACCTTCATACCATTACGCACAGCGAATGCTTCATATCCATCAGCATACTTACCGCAATTTTTGCGTCCACTACGAGATACAGCCAAGACATTTCCACCATCATCTTCTAAAACCTCGCGATGTAACAAAGGCATTTCGGATGCACCACTGCACTCGTCATCAAATCCGACCGGTATCTGATTTCCGTGCAACATATTCGCCCCACCGGACCAGCCTGCAAATTCGCCACGTGCACCAATATTAAAGTTGTTTTCGACCACTAAATCAGCACCAACCTTGGACACTATTCGAATATTATCCTGTTGTTTGGTTTTGGAACACAATGCCCCCTCGCACGCGACCTCTACATCTGCATCAGACCCCGCCAGTGGCCACGCAGGTATTTCCTGAGTCATTACCTGAACCTGTTCTACCTGTTCATATTGTCCCTGGTCAACAATTCTGTCCTTTTCAAAGAACACTTCGGACGTGACAACCTGGGGCAAATCAACCGCAGCAAAGCAATAGCCCGCAGCCGTAGCAAACATTGCAAAAATCAAAATTTTGCGAAACATACGTATTTTCCTTTCCCTATTATAGAATCCTATTTAATGAATATTATAACAATTTGACCGAATCTGTGCAAGACCAAAAACACATTCTGATTTTTTTACACATAAATCGCACGAATCGCTAAAAAAGTGTTATACTGATGACGAACAAACAAACACTAAACATATAAAATCAGGGGAATCACAACTATGGAAAATGCAATTATATTTTGTATTTTGGGCTTAATCATCATTTCAGTCATAACTATTGCGGTCTACTCGTACAAAACCAACGCCCGAATTACCCAAATGAACAAAACCCTGGAACATCAGTACAATTTGCTGGTAAAAATGCAGTCTGTGTTAAAGAACAAATACGCAACTAACGCCATTGCTGAAAATGCAGAAATGATATACCAAGATCTGTTGCAAAACTTGATACCTGTCATGGCATCGATTGACGTAATGCCACGTAACACTCCCGAGCATCCACTGTGGCGTGCACTTGGGGCGATAATGGATGAATACGCCAAAAATCCATTTGCACTGGAAAAGTTACGCCGTTCAATTAAACTGGATTCCGAAGTTGCCCGCAGCATCGAGAACTATATGCGGCGAGCAGATAATTTTCTGCATCACTTGACAACGACCGAACCAGACGGTTTGCTGTCTAACACATTTACTGATGGCCTGTTGGGTCAATCTCTGACATTTTTCGCCCAGGCAAAACAACTGGCCACACAAACAAATTAAACATAAAAAAGTAAGATGAGCAGATTATCAGAAAATCTTATACGCAAAATATCAAAAAAACGTAACGAACCTGACTGGTTACTGCAATGGCGACTGGACGCATATAAATCCTGGTTAACAATGTCAGAACCCCACTGGGGCACGATTGAATACGAACCAATAAACTATGACGAACTAAACTACTACAACAACCCTTTGCCTGTTGACAATTCAGATTTGGAATCTGTGTATGACAAAATGGGGCTGCCAGAATCTGAAAAGCAAGCCTTGTTGGGCATGGCGACAGACACCGTAATCGACAGTCGTTCTGTACACACATCCTATACAGACGAACTGAAAAAACTGGGCATAATATTTTTACCATTTTCCGATGCGGTAAGACAACACCCAGACCTGGTCAAAAAACATTTGGGCACCGTAGTTCCATCAAACGACAACTTTTTTGCAGCCTTGAACGCGGCGGTATTTTCAGACGGCACCTTTGTCTATATTCCACCAAACACAAAATGCCCTATTGATCTTGCCAGTTATTTCAGAATTGAAACCGCAAAAATTGGACAATTCGAACGCACGCTTATTATCGCAGACACAGGCTCTGAATTAACATACATGGAAGGTTGCAGTGCCCCTCGCCGTCCAAGCCACCAACTACACAGTGGTGTTGTTGAAATCATCGTCAACGACAACGCAACGGTAAAATATGCGACAGTCCAAAACTGGTTTGCAGGCGACTTTGACGGAACTAAAAACATTGGCGGCATCTTGAACTTTGTCACCAAACGCGGTGTATGCCATGAAAATGCCAAATTATTATGGACTCAGATGGAGGTTGGCAGTGCCCTTACCTGGAAATACCCATCAACAATTTTACGCGGGAATCATGCGTACAGCGACTTTTATTCACTATCCATAACACGTGGCGGCCAAATGGCAGACACAGGCACAAAAATGATACACATTGGTGACAACACCACCACAAACATCGTTTCATACGGCGTAGCAACAGACGCATCAACACAAACATTTCGCAGTCTGATATCATTTAGTGGCAACAATTGCATCAACGCATCAAAATGTGACAGCCGTCTGATTGGCGACAAATGCACGGCCAACACCCTACCTCGAATTATAAACACTAATCCGACCAACACCCACACTCACGAGGCCACAACTGGTCGCATTGATCCAACGACCCTTACATACCTGAACATGGCGGGCATCGACACAGACACGGCCATTGCCCTGATTATCGGTGCGGCTGCAACCCCAGTTTTATCAAGATTACCAATGGAATTTTTGGTTGAATCTAAACAGTTAATACAAATGGCATTATCAAAGGACTAAACGATGCTAACAATAAAAAATCTAAGTATAAATTATGGCGACACAGAATTACTGCATAACATTGACCTGAATATAGAACACGGGGCACGTCATCTGCTGTGCGGGCATAACGGTTCTGGCAAATCAACATTGGTCCAAGCAATTGCAGGCAACCCAGAATATAAAATAACAACTGGCGACATTATCTTTGACGGGAAAAACATCACCAATGAAAATGCAACCACCCGTGCTTTATTGGGTATTTTTTTGGGAGCTCAACATGTACCAGAAATTCCGGGGTTATCTGTGGTCAGTTTTTTAAAGCATTCCTGCACAGCC
The DNA here is from genome assembly GCA_017546265.1 of Alphaproteobacteria bacterium. Lineage (GTDB taxonomy): Bacteria > Pseudomonadota > Alphaproteobacteria > Rs-D84 > Rs-D84 > Enterousia. The sequence goes on along the minus strand of JAFYXG010000012.1, from coordinate 225,973 downwards.
CACTCTAACTTTAACAATGGCCACCCACCTGCTATGGGACAATTTTTATCAGAACTAGAATCTGCACGGGAACAATTAGGAATACCATCTGATTGGTTACAACGCAGTATGAACGTAGGTTTTTCTGGTGGCGAACGCAAACGTCTGATGTTATTAAGACTGGTATTAACCAAACCCAAATTGGCGATATTGGACGAACCCGATTCAGGTGCCGACACTGCAACCCAACGACTGATTGCAGACACAATCAACAAAATGCCAAACACAACATTTTTGTTTATATCACACCAAGACGCATTTACAAAAATGTTATCACCAACGAACACAACCACTTTATCAAACGGCAAAATTATGATAAGATAGGCTTGTTAAACATCGGGGGACTTTACGATGAAAAAAGACACCACTTCTAAACTGTCAACATGGCTAATATTATCACCATTAAAATTTGCACTTATTTCATTTGCTGCAATGTTTATTTTGATATTGGCCTATGGGTTTATTGCAAACAATCTGTTAGACATTTCTCAATCAACTCAGGCAATGAACATTTTGGCAATTTCATTTCTGACAGTTATTATATGCGGCACAACCATGGCCATACGACTGCCCCACGATAAAATGTCACGGCATACATTTGTTGCAATAAACACCATAACCCTGTTTGCCTTATCAGTTTTATTTTTGATAATAACATACTCATTATTGGCAAAACCAACAATCGTACTGACACTGTTGTTATTACCAACGACACAAACGCTTATTTTATTCAGCATGCTGACATTGGCATTACTGTATTTGACAGGTCTGTTTATCTCTAACATATATGCCAAGATTTGCCGCATACGTACGATGAATATCCCAACATGGAAAATCGTATTATCGATTCCTTTTGGCTTTTCTGCATTGTGGGTTCCCGGTTTCTTTCTTGACACACGAACAGCAAAAACCACAGAAATAACAATAAAAAATAAATGGTACAAAAAACTGATAGATTTAATCTGTACACGCCCATTATACCTGGCAATCACATTTGCAATTCTGACCATAACATCCATGTCATTTTATGGAGTCATTCAACCACTATTGACAATAGCCCTGGCACTGATATTTGGGATATGGCTGCTTCAGGTTGGCCATCAAGCATTCACAAAAAACATCTCTAAAAAATACGCAACCGCCGCCGTTGTACTTAACGTGACCATATGGACAATCATACTATGCACCCAAATATTCACTCCCCAGATAACAAATGAAATCCAAGTTAATATTTCCGATATAGAAATGACCAACGAACCAACACAATAAAAAACGTCTGTACGCAGGATTTCCTGGCACACACAGAAAAAAATATAAAAAAGGACAAAAAATGCACGGAATAATAATTTTTATTGCAGCAATATCATTATTATGGTTGGCGCGTTCAATACTGATTCCAATTTTAGTCGCTGCATTTTTATGGTATTTAATGAACGCGATATCGGACTATTACAGACGAGTTCTGCCGTATAAGGTCCCAGACAATCGCACAGACAAACTCTGGTTTCACATATTTAATAGCATATCATACATTGCGACCTTGGGAACAGTTATTGGAATCATATATCTGTTTTCAACACAAATTCGTCCGATGTTTTCGGAACTATTTGCTGCCCTGCCCGCGATTCAGGACAAACTAGCAAACCTTGGGGATTATTTATCACACTCTATTGGACTGACATTTGATACCAAGATGATACCAAACATCACAAAAATTGCGGCCAGCATTGGTTCATCTGTTGCCTCATTGGCGGCATCCATGGGAATGGTCCTCGTCTATATGATATTCATGTTTGTAGAACAAAGTACATTTAATCAAAAATTTGCAGCCATGTTCCCATCAAAGCGTCAATCTAAAAAAATGCGTTATATTCTGGACAGCATTGACACAAACATGAAAAAATACCTGTTTGTAAAGACTGCAATTTCCGCTGTAACTGGCCTTGCATCATTTGCCTGGCTTCAACTGATTGGGGTCGAGTTTGCAGGCGTCTGGGCGTTTATCGTATTTATAACCAGTTATATTCCCACCATTGGTGCCATTGTGGCATGTGGGTTGCCGATACTGTATTCACTTATCAGCACCCCAGCATTACAACAACCATTACTGACTGCGATTGGTTTAATTGGGTTACAAATTGTATTTGGCAACATTTTGGAACCAAAACTGACGGGAAAAACATTAAACCTGTCAACATTGGCCATTTTAATAAACTTGGTTGTATGGGGAATGATATGGGGTGTTGCAGGCATGTTCTTCAGTGTACCATTGCTGGTTGCGACCTATATTATTTGTGCCCAGTTTGATTCCACACGTTGGATTGCAGTATTGTTATCTGCAGACGGCCAAATCCCCGACAAAGACGAACAATAAAAAATGGCTATACACATAAAAACCGGACTTTTTTATACAGTCCGGTTTATAATTGCAATTGCATTTTCCAATATCACGCGTGCCGATTCAGAATCTAATCTTTCTTTCAGTTCATGCACACGCACACGCCCCATATTTTCCTGAGCTGTGGCAGACGTCAAATTTTCTTCTATTGTACAAATAGGCAAATCCGTTTTCGATTCCAGCACCCCTATAAAGTTCCGCACCATATTTGTTGTTTCCGAATCCGTTCCATCATTATACAGCGGCAACCCCACAACAATTCCCACCACAGATTCATTTTTTGCCAAATCTGCAACAACATCTGCGTGATTTTCCGCACCACGCACAAAGTTTACCGTATTTCGCACAAACACAAAATTTCGTTCTGGGTCCGACACAGCAACCCCCAAACGCCGTAATCCCCAATCAACACCCAAAATCCGCCCTGACCGCGGAAAAGCCTTGAAATCTGACAAAATCATAGTATAATCCCTTTACTTTATAAATATAGGATTGAAAATGGCATTTAGCAAGCAACAATTACAGAAATTTGCAGACCTGATTAAGATTGAAATATCTGATGAAAAACTGGCCGAAATGAACATAGACTCGGTTGTTGAATGGTTGGATAAATTACAGCAAATTGACACAACCGGCGTTGAACCATTATTAAACCCATCTGAACACAAATTACCACTGCGTGAAGACATTGTGACGGACGGAAACATTCGTGATTTGGTTTTGGCAAACACACCAGACAATGCTGGCACATCACGTGGCTATTTCGCAGTACCTAAGGTTATGGATGGTGAATAAAATGTCCACCACTGTTACTTTAACTTTTTCAGAACGCAACACACCTGGCACAACTGTATACTGTGGTCCACATGCTGCGACAACAATAAATCAACTGATGCAAGACATGTCCCGAAACACTGTCCCCACAACCAGCTGCCTGTACGGTGTTTATGCACTATCACAAATTTGCACCCATTCTTCAATGGTTGCAGATTCCAGCACCTGTAAACATTCAACAATACCGGATAATTTTGCGACATTTTTTCTAACCATGCGCAACCGCCGTCTGTGTCCACCATCTGAATGCACAAGAAACATTGCATGTGGCAAATGCCGGGACGAATACATGGTAAAGAAATTTGCCTCTGTCCTGTTCCCCCAGCACTATGGAAAACAAAAGGTAAGATAACATGCAGACTAAAATACAATCTTACATATCTCACACGCCACACCCAAATTTTCCAATGCAAAGACACCAAATTGGGGACAAGATTTCATTTGATACAGCAATACATTTAGTTAACACATTACGCCACACTCCCTATCCGCTTAATTTCTGTTGGGGTTTTATGATTACAGATTTTAATGCATCAATATACAATTATGAAAACGGCACAAATGCAAATCGAACATATCACGCAAAAAAACTGGAATCGTTCAAGAATTTTTGTAAGTCCGAACCAGAAAAAACGGGACACATTTCAATGGTGTTTTATACTGATTGCAATTTTATAAAGTGCACATGTGCACCAGATATTGCCAACAGCAATCCCACACACAAAATCGAACACTGTCATGAAAATTTATCCACTGGCAAATGTCGTGATGAATTTATGTGCAAAACGATTGGGGCCACCCTGTTCCCCCAGCACTATGGAAAACAAAAGGTAAAATAACATGCAAACAATAGATAAACAAATATCCATAATTCCACTGGACAGTCGTTTTGGTAAATGTCTGCATTCACATTCTGCAATGCAGTTGGAAATTTATTACACACTTGAAAATCCGGACACAAAACTTGGTGTCATAAACGATGCAACTGGCAAGTTCACTTTTTCCCGTGGTGCCCGCGTTGATGTCACCCCAAAAATACTTGTCAACAATGGTTGCATGTTAACCAATGTTGTACGCACAGACTTTTTAACAAACATATTAACCAAGCAGAGATAACAAAATGATAGACCTGACATTAACAGAAGCATTAGCGAAACTGAACTCTCGCGAAATTTCCGCGGTAGAACTAACACGAGCATACCTGAATCGCATTGAAAAATATGGTTCAGACTTAAATTGCTATATCACCGTCACACCCGAACGTGCGATGATGGACGCAGCTGCATCTGACGCACGTCGTGCTGCAGGCGAAGCCAAATTTTTAGACGGTGCCCCGATTGCAATGAAAGACTTATTTGCAACCCGTGGGATACGCACAACGGCGGCATCACGCATGCTGGAACACTTTGTACCCGAATACGAATCCACAGTTTCTCAGAAATTCATAGATGCAGGCACAGTTCTGTTAGGCAAAGCGAACCTGGACGAATTCGCCATGGGCACTTTCAGCAAGACCAGTTTCTTTGGTGCTCCGATCAGTCCATGGCAAATTGAACGTGGTTTAACAGCGGGTGGTTCATCAGGTGGTTCAACATCTGCCGTTGCGGGTGGCTTGGCCATTGCAGCAACTGGGACAGACACAGGCGGTTCGATTCGTTTTCCATCTGCAATCACGGGCATGGTTGGCATGAAGCCTACATACGGTCTGTGTTCACGTTGGGGCTGCGTTGCATTTGCATCATCTTTGGATACCCCCGGCCCAATTGCCCGTACTGTTGATGACACAGCATTATTATTATCAGCGATGGCGGGTCATGACCCACTGGATTCCACCAGTGCAAAGAATGGCTTTACCTGCTCTGCCCCACTGGAACCAATATTGGGCAACGGAAAAAAATTACGTGTTGGGATAATCAAAGAATTTGCAGACGTAAAAATTTCAGACGACATGAAAAATCTGTTTGAAAAACGCATTGCGGACTTAAAGTCTATGGGTGCCGAATTTATCGAGATTTCAATTCCAAACATCCTGGATGCATTGGCAGCATACTACATCATCGCCCCTGCCGAGGCCTCATCAAACCTTGCCCGTTATGATGGCATGCGTTATGGTCTGCGTGTCGAAGGTCGCGACATCTATGACACCTTCAAAAAGACTCGTGCCGCCGGCTTTGGAGACGAGGTAAAACGCCGCATGATTATCGGCACCGCGGTATTAAGCAGCGAATCCTATGATGTGTACTTTATGCAGGCGGCCCGTGTTCGCCGCATGATAGCGGACAGTTTTAACACCGCATTTAATCAGTGCGATTTAATTATCTGTCCATCATCTGCGGGCACTGCAATGCCATTGAATTCTGATTTATCACCACTGGAATATTATGCACTGGATTTATTCACAGTTGCTATGAACTTGGCGGGCATTCCTGCATGCAGCGTACCATGTGGTCTGGCCACAAACGGCTTACCACTGGGGATTCAGGTTGTTGGCAACCGCTTTGACGACATGCGTGTTCTGCAATTGGCCAAGCACATTGAAACCGCGGCAGGCGTAGACAACCGCCCAACAACAATTATGGGGAAATAAAAAATGACCGTAAAAACGGCCGCTTTAAAAATAAAACTGGTGGCTAGGGACGGAATCGAACCGCCGACACAGGGATTTTCAGTCCCTTGCTCTACCAACTGAGCTACCTAGCCAACGCGGGACAAATAATAAGACACCAAAAACAAAAAAGCAAGGGAAAAAGTAAAATGTTTACAATAAAAGGCAAAACGTGTGATTGGGAATTGGTAATTGGGCTGGAAACCCATATCGAAGTACTGTCCGAATCAAAGTTATTCAGTGGTGCATCTGCGGACTATAATCCGACAGTTGCCCCCAACACCCAGGTTTCAATGGTTGACGTTGCCATGCCGGGAATGTTGCCAGTATTGAACAAATACTGTGTTGACCAGGCGATTAAATTCGGTCTTGGCATTAACGCTGAAATTTCCAGAACCAGTCGTTTTGCCCGTAAACAGTATTTTTACCCTGACCTGCCCCAGGGCTATCAGATATCACAGCCTGCGGACGAACCACCTGTTGTTGGTCGTGGCTGGGTTGAAATTATGGGTGACGATGGCAATCCTAAGAAAATCTTTATTGAACGTGCCCACCTGGAACAAGATGCAGGCAAATTAAAACATGACGTTCATCCAACAAAATCGTTTGCAGACTATAACCGCACAGGTGTTGCCTTGTTGGAAATTGTCACATTCCTGGACACAAAAAATCCAGAAAACAATTCTTATATAACCTCACCTGACGAGGCCGAACGTTACCTGCGTGAAATTCGTGAAATTGCACGTGCCCTTGGTGTGTCTAAAGCAAACATGGAAGAAGGCTCTATGCGTGCAGACGTAAACGTATCAGTTCGCCCCGTTGGATCAACCGAATTCCGCACACGCACCGAAACAAAAAACATGGTATCATTTAAGTTTATTAAAACCGCGATCGAGTACGAAGCACGCCGTCAAATAGAAATTTATGAAAACGGTGGCAGCATTTCTCAGGACACCATGCGTTATAACCAGGGCGAAGGCACAACATCCGTCATGCGTTCCAAAGAAGACGCACTGGATTATCGCTATTTCCCAGATCCAGACCTGTTGCCGATTGAAATCACAGATGAACAAATCGAACGTATACGCAACACCATGCCCGAACTGCCATCTGCGACACGTACCCGCTATATGCATGAATATGGGCTGTCTGAATACGATGCAGCCCGTCTGACTGAAACCGTTGACATATCACACTGGTTTGATGCAGCTGTAAATGGCAAGAAAGAAAATGCAAAATCGATTGCCAACTGGATGATATCTGAATTATTTGCCCACCCCGAAAACTGGGATGTAAAAAATGAAAAATCGGGTATAATTGATGAGATGCGTATTATCACGCCATCTGATTTGGCCGAATTGGTTGATATGTTGGCTGAAAACACAATCAACGGCAAACAGGCAAAAGAAATATTTATAAAAATGTTGGACGGTGAATCCGGCACACCACGCGAAATTGCAGATAAATTCGGTATGAAACAAATGACCGACACCACCGCAATCGAAGCCATTATTGACGAAGTCATCACTGCAAATCCATCCCAGGTTGAACAATATAAATCTGGCAAAGTTGGCCTGCTGGGATTCTTTGTTGGCAACGTCATGAAGAAAACAGGTGGCACTGCAAACCCAGCGGTTGTAAACGAAATTCTAAGAAAAAAACTGTCATAAAAATATGAAAAAAGGAGTAAACCATGGCAAAAGTACTTACAATCATTGAAAACGATCCAATTTTGGGTGTAAAATACGGATTGGTTGAAATACCTGACAATGAAATCCAGTTACCAGACCAAAAACATTATGCCGCCGCTGCATACAATGCGGCCCAGGCCCGTCTGCAGTCTATCAAAGTAAAAAAAATCCGTGCGAACCATACCCAAAGTAAATAATCATGGACATAAATGATGCCGCGGCATTTGGCAGATTGATAAAAATCCTTGAAACCGACATGGCACGTTCACGCATACGCAATCGTGAATCACGACATCGTATAAATTACGCACTTCGTGCCATGAACAAAATTCATGCAATGCGATTCAAACGCATACGTTGCGAACGCACAAAACATAAATAAGAACGATACAAATGAAAAAATTCTTTATTCAAACCTTTGGCTGTCAAATGAATGTATACGATGGTTGGCGCATTGCCGCCATGCTGGAACACCACGGATTCATGCGTACAGACGATGTTTCAGACGCAGACATCATCATACTGAACACCTGTGCTGTCCGTGCCAAGGCAACCGATAAAGTTTTTTCTGCCCTGGGACGTATCAGACGTGCTAAAAAGCCATCTGCCCTGTTCGGCATTGTTGGCTGTGTCGCCCGTGAAGCGGGTGCAACTGCGTTTCGCCGTATCCCCGATTTGAATTTTGTTTTGGGCCCACAAAGTTATCATAAACTGCCCCAGATTCTGGAAAACCCAGATGCCAAATTATTGAACATTGACCTGGGCGGACTGGAAAAGTTTGACGAACTACCCCAGATGGAGAAATCCCCACGTGTGGCCTATATTCCAATCCAAGAGGGCTGCAATCACGTCTGCACATATTGCATTGTTCCCTATACCCGTGGTCGTGAATTATCACGTCCATTTAATGACTGTGTCCACGACACAATTCATGCGGCAAAAACTGGTGCGATTGAAATCTGCTTTTTGGGTCAGAACGTAAATGGGTATAAATACACCGATGAAAACGGGCACACATATCGCCTGTCTGATTTAATACGTGAAACCGCAAAAATCCCAGAAATCATGCGTATACGCTTTACATCCAGTTATCCAACCGAAATGACAGACGATTTAATAGACATGTTCAGAACAGAACCAAAATTATTACCGTTTTTGAACATGCCAATCCAAAGTGGTTCTCAAACTGTTTTATCACGCATGAATCGTCCATATTCATTGGAACTGTACACCGACATCATTCGCAAGTTAAAAATTGCCCGTCCAGACATTCAAATATCATCAGATTTTATTGTGGGCTTTCCCGGTGAAACTGATGACGATTTTGAACAAACAATGAAAATCGCAGAACAAATAAAATACATAAATTCCTACTCGTTCAAATATTCACCACGTCCGCATACTGCCGCGGCATTAATGCCTGACCAAATCCCAGAAAACATCAAGGCCGCACGATTGGCACGCCTGGACACATATCTGAACGATGTTCAGCGTAATTTTAACGAATCCTGCATTGACAAGATTTTGTCCTGTTTACTAGAAGGTCCCGACAAAACTGGTCGTCATTTGGTATATCGCACCCCATTTATGCAGCAATGTATTGTCCCCGCATGCGAAAATGCCCCCGCCCTGGCAGACATAAAAATCACAGCCGCGAACAAGGCGTCTCTGCGTGGCAAGATTACAGACTGATTATTAAAACAATACCCTGGCCCCAACCGAAACTTTACATGCGTTCGTATCAAACGCATGAATTGTGGTCAATTCTGCAAATCCCCCGGCACCGTCATAGTGCGACCAGAATCCCATTCCAACGGACACAACATACCCATAATCCGCTGTACTTTCGATTTTTCCGTAATAGTTATAATCTATTCCTATCATATGAAAATCATACCCAGCAGTAACACCTGCCCGCACAAAGGCATCTGCAATATTGATATCTGCCACCTTATAGCCTTCTGCCCCAACACCAATTATTGGCATAATCCAACCATTATCGAACATCCCAACTCTATACCCAAAATCAACCTTTGCCCAACCACCAATCACACTGGGGCTGGCATAGTCCCGCCCACTGTACAGGCCTCGGTCTAAATCTGTATCCATTTTATTTACAGCAACACGCCCCATAACAGACCAATTTTCATCATATGAATAATTTACCCCGATATTTATTCCATAAACATTTGCATTAAAATCATCAACCTTGCCTGCAAAATCCAAGATTCCAAAATTTGCACCAATTGCGAAATCTAATTTATCTGATAACTTAATTCCAATCGAAATATCAGTGGAATACATATCAAAATCATCTGTTCCAACAATATTAAAACGTACCCCTGCATTACTGAATTTTACCCCACTCACCCCGGAATCAAAGTTCAAAATCCGCATTGGTTGTATCAACATATCAGCATTAAAACGAACAGATTTATCCAGTATCCGATTTATCTCATTCATATCACTGGCCGCGTCCAATTTATCCAGTAATTTACTGTTCGGGTTATTCGTCCGCAACACATTCAGAAAATTACCTGTATCGTTTTTCAAGATCTTGCCATAGTCTGTTTCACGAACTTTCACAACATACAAATTACCATCACGAATCATCCCCACATCTGCAAACAGAATATCTGTTGACATTGTTTCGAAACGCACCCCTCCATCACCCACAACATTATCCATCAAAACATCATTATACAAAGAATCCAGACTGTCTATTTTCAGGACAATTTCATTACGCAATTCTAAACATCCACCATAAACATCTATAAATCCATTTATATCAAACACGCCACCAGATAAAACAATCAAGTCCGCATTACTTGCCACATCTATTACATCAGCCAAAACAATTTCATCATTTGCATCAACAACGACAGTATAATTAGCAGTCAAATTTAAATTCGTAATTTGTTCTGAATTTGAAATTACCTGATACAGTTTCGCTCCATTTCCCAAAAACACATCTGAATTCCATACACCTGTATTTTTAACAAACAAATCGCGATTATCTGCGACATAAATATCAGATTCAATCCTGCCATGATTTTCAACATTTATTGTTCTGTTGACATTTATATTATCTGGCATTACAACTGCATTTTCATAAATCGTCACATTTTCGTTCCATGTTTTGGCACCACCAACAATATCAGACGAAACAATCACACCAGCATTGGCATTTCCACATCCACAGCAAAACACAAAAATAAATATCAGTTTTCTCATTTCCAACATACTGGGCTAATCCTAGCACATGGGAAAACATTCACAATAAAAAAACATAAAAACACCCCTGTTTCTGGGGTGCTTTTCAAGCATTTAATAAAGACTTATTTTTCCAGCTTACCCCAACCGGCTTTATATCCACCATCACGTTCCAGATAGATATTCATGCCGTTCAACTGTGCCGCATTTAAACCCTGAATCATATAAGTCTGTTCCAAACGACCACTGGCACCGGCCTGCAACAGCGGCAAATCCAAGTCCCATTTTTTTGCATTATTACAGCATTTTGCATCATTATAGCACGCTCCACATTGATACAGTTTTACATTATACATAACCCCTGGTCGCATATCTTTTAGTTCAACCACCATTTTCAGTCCATTATCTGTATCTTTGAACTTAATATATCCCATTTTTGATTCACCACCATGGCTGCTATGAGTATACATTTTTGCTGTCACATGATTTACATCTGCTTTTTCATATGTCTGATACACAACGATTGTATCAGATTCTACAACCTCTACCGGCTGAGCATATGCTGCTGATTTTTTCATATGATGTTTTTTACCTGGGCATTCCATCATACACCCACTAAGCAATACTGCAGCACCTAAAACAGATGCAACAACAGATATTTTTTTGGTTCCAATTGTCATAAAGTTTCTCCTTTTTTTCTTTATGGTTACACCTGGAATTTTACACTATATTTTCGAACATTTCGTCAGGTTTGATTCCCTAGGAATTGGCGGAAATCATGCGTATACAAACGTTTTAGAAACCGTTCCTATTAAACAGCACAACGTAATTTGATATCTTAAAAACGTTAACCCAACAACATAATTACAAAAGGATAAAAAATGTATGAACTGATACGACATTTAATTGCATTCAAATACGCATGCAAAATAAACCATTGGTCAACAGACAACTATTCACACCACCTGTTATATGACCGCCTGACCGAAGACATAGACACCTGGATCGATTCGATTGCAGAAACATATTTCATGGCCGATGATAATAAAACCGTATTCAAAGCAAACATACTGGAACCAAAATATGTAAATAAAAACCTGGTAAAGTTTTGCGAAACCATAATTTCCCATCTGGAAGAATTGCAAACCGATGGCGACACAAACGAAGGTTTGAATTCTTTGCTCAGTGCCATCGAAGAAGGATTTCTAAACAAACTGGCCCTGGCAAAATTAACATGATAAAAAAGTTCCCCGCAATTTGCGGGGATTTTACTATCCACATTATATATCAACTGCACTAAAAAATCCCCCAATTGGGGGATTAAGATTTAGAACATAAATCTGATACCGACATCGCCACCAAAGTTATGCAACCCTGACTGGATATCGACATAGGTGTATCGTGCCGCAACATCAACTGCGAAACGTTCCATATCAAACGTCACCCCCAATGTTCCCATACCGGAAAAGCGTGTCTTGCTTTCGCTGTGATGTGGCACCAGGTCACCATGACGTTTAACATCTGCAAATGCCATACCTACACCCAACCCGGCAAATGGACGCACAATTTTATAATGTCCGAATTCCATATAGTTATTCCACAGCAATGTCTGCAATTTGGTTTCTACGTCAATACCACCTGCTGCACCAAAATTTTCACGGTCTGACATTTTACCAAAATAAGACCATTCCATTTCTGAACGCACTGTATCACAGATTTCTAACCCCAGTGCCGCACGTCCCTGGAAAATATAATCAGTCATAGACTCCTTGTTTCCATCGTACTTATAGTTCAGATTTGTATAACTCATACCACCTCGCAGTCCAATATATGGGTCCAGTCCCCACATAGTCCAACTGCTGCCCTGGTCTGGATGATTCATTGCGAATGCAGGGCACGCAATCAGCACAGCCAGTGTTGAAATTGCTAACTTTTTCATTTTTTCTCCTTTTTGTGTTTTGTTATATGTCAAAGTTTCATGTCAACACCCATATTTTATCAAGGCAAAACAAAGAATTACACAGGTATGAATCCCTGGGTTTTTTATCACATAGACATAAAAACAAAACAAAAAACCGCCAAACGGCGGTGTATTTGTGGTGGACGCGCAGGGACTCGAACCCTGGACCCACTGATTAAGAGTCAGTTGCTCTACCAACTGAGCTACGCATCCAAAACCATATAAATCCAATGGACGGGGATAATTATAGACATAAAATCCACACAATGCAAGATTTTTTATATTTCTCCACACTGTACCGTCACACAATGTGGTCTCAGATCTACTTTTTTAATTTCCTCAACCGTTTGTGTACCTGCCAACCACATAACCCGTCTCAAGTCCTGTTTCAAATAATCAAAAACCGACACAACACCACGCCATCCTCCTAATGCCAATCCATAAATAACAGGTCGCCCGATTGCAACGACATCTGCCCCCATTGCAATCGCCTTGAAAATATGTTGTCCTCGGCGAATACCACTGTCAAAAATGATTGGCACACGTTTATTAACTTGCTGAGCTACCTCTTCCAGAACTTCAAAAGCGGCGGGCCCACCATCTAACTGTCGTCCGCCATGATTTGACACCCAAATTGCATCAGCCCCTGCAACAATGGCAACCTCGGCATCATCGGGATGCATAATACCTTTTACAATAACGGGCAACTTGGTCATCGACTTTACATACATAACATCATATGGTGTCAGCACATTTTTTGCTGCGGCAAATATTTGACCTATACCCTGTCCCTGTGTTTTACCACTGGCACGTGGAACATTTGGTAATTCCAGTGGGAATTTAAAATTATTTCTTACATCACGAAATCTGTTTCCGCCAACAGGTGCATCAACCGTCAGGATAATCGCCCTATATCCCAAATCCTGGGCATTTTGAATCAGTTGTCTGTTTGCCTTGTCATCTTTGGTCAAATACAGTTGAAACCATTGTGGTGCCCCCGCACCCGCAGCGGCTATCTGGGCCAATGTTGAACTGGCATACGTACTGACAGACATGATTGTACCACTGACCGCAACGCCACGTGCAGTGCCGGCTTCGGCAGAAACATGTGCCAACCCATGTGCCGCGGCTGGTGCCGCAATAACAGGCAACGAAATATCTATCCCCAGAATTGACGTTTTTATATCAGGTTCATTTACACCGGTCATAACTCGCGGATAAATATCAACCATATCAAACGCAGTTTCGTTTCGCCGCATAGTACTTTCTGTTTCTGCCCCACCTTGGATATACCCCATCCCCCCTACTGGAATAACCGCTGCGGCCTGATTTTCCAAATCATCCATATCAACGATAGAAATTTCTTCATCACGATTTGAAGCCTGATATTCTGTTTTTCCAGATTGTCCAGTCCCATTATTAAACTGCATTATCAACCACATAACCAGCGCAACCAGCAAAACGATTGACATAACAAGAATAATTTTTTTCATTCTGACAACTCCCTTTGTATAACACAAAATCAGTTTATCAGAACACGAACAAAAATCTGATTTGACAGTATTCACAAAAAAGAAAGCCGCAATCAAATGCGGCATTTCTATTTTTTCATATATTGCGTTGGATTATACGCCTTGGTTCCCTTTCTGATTTCAAAGTGCAACTGTGTACTGTCAACCTTGCCTGTTTTACCAACTGTTCCAATTTTTTGTCCAACCTTTACCTTGGTTCCGCGTTTAACAGCCAACGAATCCATATGTGCATAGACGGTCATCCATCCTCCATCATGCTGAATAATAATCAGATTTCCCATACCCTTGACTTCATTCCCTGCATATGCCACCACCCCATTTTCAGCCGCCATCACAGTTGTTCCCTGTTTTGCAGCAATATTTATCCCATCATTAAACAATCCGCTGGCTTTTGATCCATAGTTAGACAAAATCTTGCCACGAACAGGCCATGAAAACTGTGATGAAGACCGTGCCGTTATTTTTGGTAATTTTTTATTTGGATCAGATGATATCTTTTTTGGTTCTGTCTTATCCTGTGCTACAACTGACTGCTTTTTTTCAGTTGGTACTTCTTTGACCGATTTTAGTTTGTCAGCACTTTCTGACGTTTTTTGCTTTGGCACATCACCATACATTTTATCCTGTTCTATTTTTTTAGGTTTGATTTCCTGAACATTTTTTTCAACAACCGCAACCTTGGCGACTGGTGCCTGTCCCAAATCCGGCACCCGCAATTTTTGTCCTGGGTTCAAACTAAACGGTGGCATCAAATTATTTAACACAGCCAAATCATTAACTGGCATAGAATATTTTCTGGACAACGAATACAGTGTATCCCCTGGCTGAACTGTAATTTCCGTCAGCCCAACACGTGTCACAGTCTGCACTCCCACCATCGGTCGTGCAATTTTTAATACATCTTCATCCTTAGCGATCTGATTTTCGGTCTTACTTGGCACCTTTAACTTTTGCCCGACCTGTAACTGGAATGGCTCGCTTATACCATTTAATTTTGCAAGTTCATCAACGGTCGTACTGTGTTTTTGTGCCAACCGATACAGGGTATCACCGGGCTGAACAACAACATCACTTATACCACCTTGCCCAACTGGCCCTCCATACATTGGCACCAACAAATAATCAGTACTTTGTGCGACTTGAAGATTTTTCTGGGTCTCAGCTTCAACCGCCTTCCCATCCTTACCCTCACTTGTTTCCAGCACATTTTTTTCATCATCCAAATTTTGTGGCGACACGATATAGTCATCAACGGATGCATACACTACATAATTATCATTTACATCCCGTCCGTACAAATCTGGCGATGCATACATTCCATAGTCCGTCACAGCAGAATTATAAATTTCAGGATTCACATTTGGGTCGGCCAACAATGCAGGATATCGTTGCGAAATAAACTCGCCCACCGAATCCGGCAAGGATAAAATCTTTGGTTGCAAATCACATGCGGTTTGCAACATTACCAATCCGAAAAAAATCCATCTGAAATATTTCACACAGTCATTATATCATAAAATCAGTCATGCCGCATACATAAAATACTGATTTCAAACAACAACCACATTGGAATTGCCAACAGTAATTGCGACACAATATCTGGCGGAGTCAAAATGGCAGCCACAACGACAATCAAAATGATTGCATATCTTCGTGCAGCAATCATTTGATTTTTTTTCAAAACCTCTATTCTGTTCAACAGCACTAACACCAACGGCAACTGGAACGCGATTCCGAACACCTTCAGCATACCGATTGCGAATCCCAGATAGTCCCGCACAGCTGGCATCAAAACGCTTGGCACCGGTGCCACCTGATTTAATTCCACAAAGAATTTGAAGACAACAGGGAACAAAACAAAAAACGCAAATCCTGCCCCCAACAAAAACAACCCCGGAGACAGAACTAAAACAGGCCAGATAAATCTGCGTTCATTTTTTTTCAGTCCTGGTTCGACAAACATCCACAACTGCCACAACCCGAACGGTAACGTTATCAGCAACGCAAACAATCCCGCCAAAGAAAAGTTAATCATCAACCCATCTGCCAATCCGGTATATAACAAAATCCCATCTGACCAAATATTCATCAGCGGCCACGTCAAACACTGTTGAATCCATGGCGCCACCATCATACCCAACAAAAACGCCCCAACAAAAACTGCAGCCCCCCATAAAATTCTCCGTCTCAGTTCTGCAAAATGCTGACTCAGTGTCATTTTTTTCATTTTGCGACCTTTTTCTTGGTTGTTTTACGCACTTTTTTCTGCTTTGAAATAACGGTTGAAAAGGTATCCAAAATTTCATCTGTTGTTTTTTTCAGCATTTCATCCACAGGCTGTTCCAACTCAATTTGTTGTTTAATATTTTCAGACGCATCTGTAATTTTCCAAATCAAAGACCGAATAAATTTCACCCCCCGTGCCAAGAAACGTGCAACATCAGGCCACAATCTGGCCGGCACGACCAGCACCGCCACCAAAATAATAACAAAGAATTCCGCCCAACTGATTCCGAACATTTTTAATCATAGTAATCATCACCACCACTGGTGCTGATTGTTTTATGTCTTTGTATTTGGAAATAATTTTTACCAAAGTTTGTTTTTTCTTTTAACCCGCGAAACGCGACATCTGTTGTGGCACCCGTTGCATCGACCACAGTCCAAGAATTTAATTTTACGGGATTTTTATCAAATACGACCGTCATATTTCCCAGTCCTTCTTGGCCTTTCAAATTTAATTTCAAAGCGAACGAATTTTTATAGTCAGTTGTGTCCACCACGTTAATATCCGCATTAACCAAATTGATATTTTTTCTGATTAAAATACCAGCTGGTGTACTAGTAATTGGGACAGTCGTGATCTGATCCAAAGACTTATCAAAGAAATACAAGTCCTGACCATCTGCAATCAGTTGCACTGGCATATTATCATAATCCAGCCGCACTCTCCCTGGTCGCATCATAGAAAACACACCTGTTTCCTGTTTGCCATTTGCGGTCTGAACAAATGTCCCGGTCAATCCAGTAATCGAGTTCAAATATTTTTCTGCATTAGCTACTAACTTTGCATCCACTGCGGCATTTGCTGTGAACGCAAAAAGACAGATAAAAATTGCACAAATAACTTTTCTCATTCCTTTACACCTCTTTGAATAATTCCAACACACGTTTTCGCACATTTTCCAAAGAATCCCGTACGATTGCCCCTGCGGCACGTTCATGTCCCCCGCCCCCCAGTTCAATCGCGATCTGGTCAATAGGATTTTTTCTACTGCGAATTGATATACCAATTTGTTCTGGTTTTTGTTCTTTCAACAAAACAATATATTCCACCCCTTGAATTTGTCCTAATAAACTAAGCACCATTTCTCCCCGACCATCCAGGTATTTATAGTCCTTTTTGCACACGGTTGCCAAAGCCAATCGACTATGATAAAAGAACTCTGCATTTGCGGCGGTTCTTGCTTCTAACTGAACGGTTTTACGTGGTTTATTATTCATCAGTTCAATCAAGTTTCTGATATTTACCCCCGAATCGACCAAATCAGCCATAATCCGCAAAGAATCTCCATTTCGTGCAAACTTAAAATTACCTGTATCTGTCAGAATTGCCAAGGCCAACAAATCCGCACTTACAGAATCTATGTCCAACTTTCCATAACGTGCGATTTGATAAACGATGACTGCGGTTGCGGCGGCCATATCATCATTTATACACAATTCTCCAACCGTATTATCATTTCTGTGATGGTCAATTTCGACAACAACCTTTGCATTATCAACTGCAGGCCTACATCCACCGATATGCACAGGATTACCATAGTCCATAACAATTGCGACATCAAAACATTGTGTTAAATCCGCCCGTTCAAAATATTTAATTCTGGATCGCAATGGCACGGCATCTAAATTATCTGGAATATTTCCATCATAGATACACAGAACCTGAACACCAAAATTTTTTTCCAACAAATGCCCCAAAGCCAACACACTGCACATAGAATCCCCATCAGGATTTTTATGTCCCATCAGCACCACAGATTTAGCATTACGAATTATATCTAAAAATTGTTCTATTTTCTGTTCCATTCGTGACCATTTTTATATTGCAATATCTTCCAAAACAAACTGTGCATTCACACGTCCTTTGTGGTTATTGTCTTTTAATTTACCCAACAATCTTATTTTAGTATTCATATTTACATCGTCCAGCAAAAAATTACCCAACGGTGTACCGACCATATTAAACCCAACAAAAGGCAATTTTGTTCCCAGACTGGTTTTAACAGTTCCCCGCAAATGTTGTTTTTCATTTCCCATAACCGAGACACTACTTAACACTGCCCCACGCAGCACCAAGGTTGGTTCTGGATTTCCCTGTCCAAAAGGTTCCAGTGCCTTCATTTGTTCAACCAATCTTAAATTCGCCCCACCTGAATCCAGTTCTGCATCAACAATCATTTCTGGTTGCGGCACTTCACCATGCAACTGCTCTATCACAGCCTGTTCCAAGAACTGGCAAAAAACATTTTCTTGGTCCTGAGGCAACGAAAATCCCGCAGCGGCGGCATGTCCTCCACCTTCGCTGACGATACCCGCAGCCAAGGCATCATGAATAATCTTACCCAAATCGACACCTGGGATTGAACGTCCGGAACCATTTATCATACCGTCTGATTTGGTTGCCACACAGGCAGGCAAATTAAACTTATCCTTTAACCGTCCTGCGATTATCCCCATTACACCGCCATGCCAATTATCGCCACAAACAAACAAACTGCATTTTCCGTTTTTACAGCAATGTTCAGCCATTTCTGTTGCCCGCAACATAATTGCATTTTGAATATCGATTCTGTCTTGATTCATCGCGTGTAATTTATTTGCCAAATCATGTGCAATCAGCGGATTATCAGTCAACAACAATTCCAGTGCAGGTGTAGCAGAATCCAATCTTCCTGCGGCATTTAACCTTGGCCCCAACGCAAAACCTGCGGCATAGACGGACGGTTCTTTTATTTTTGCCACATCCATCAACACCCGCAACCCCAGATTTTTCCGCAACCCCATAACCTTTAATCCTGTTGCAACAAATGCCCTATTAAGACCTACCAATGACATAGTATCACAAATTGTCCCCAACGCGACCAAATCCATACTGTTCATCAGTTCGGAACTGTCCAGTCCACGTCCACGTTTTTTCATTTCACGGTTAACAGCGACCAGTGTCAAGAATGCCACTCCAACCCCTGCCAGATATGTCAGTCCCGAATCATCATCTGCACGTTTTGGATTTACAACCGCATCAGCATTTGGAATAACAGAATCCGGAGAATGGTGGTCGGTCACAACCATTTTCATTCCCAAAGAATGAGCAAAGTCAACCTCTGTCACACAACTGATACCACAATCCACAGTAATAATCAGTTCCACACCCCGACTTGCGATTTCAGCAATCGCATTATTATTCAGTCCATATCCTTCACCCTCTCGTGTTGGCAAATGCCATACGACATCAACCCCCATCATTCTCAAATACTTAACAAAAACAGCCGTAGATGTAATACCATCAACATCATAATCGCCATAAATTGCAATTTTTTTATTTTGTTCAATTGCATTTGCGATTAAATTTGCGGCCTTGTCCATATCAACCAACACCGAAGGATTTGGCATATACTCTTTGATACTGGGGTTTAAAAACCTTTGAATATCTACATCAGAATCAATTCCCCGTCTGGCCAAGATATTTTTTACTAAATCGTCCGACTTATCTCCCCTATCATCTGCCAACACCCATGCTCGGCCCAGCACGGATTTTTCCACTATTCTTTTCACGCTTCATACTCTTTTTTTTATTATCAAGCGTATTATAATCAAAAATTATTCAAATAGCAACGGCAGTATGCTGTCCAGTATTTTTCCCGTTGTTGGCACAGCATTCCATGCGGCTGTACGCCATCCCCAAGATTCCTTGGTTCCCTTTGGTTCATCCAGCACGACCAAAATTGTATATTGCGGTGCATGTGCAGGGAAAACACCAACGAACGCAGTCACATTACGTTTATTATCTATTTTACCATTTGTATATTTTTCTGCGGTTGATGTTTTTCCTCCGATTTGAATTCCTGCGACCCTAGCCTGCTTACCACTGGTTTCTTCGGCCACTCGCAACATAATTGGTCGCAACTTAGCAGATATTTCATCTGCCAAGACACGTTCACCACGTACGACTCCAACGCTTCGTTTCTGCAATGTTGGATAGATATAGATTCCTCCATTTGTCACAGCATTCACAGCCAACATCAGATGCATAGGTGTAACCGCATACCCCTGTCCATATGCAACGGTTGCCCTTTCAACAGGTCCCCATTTACGTTGTGGAATACTATTTTCCGTCCGTCCGAACTCCAGGCTTAATGCCTTGTCCATATGCAATCTTTCAAAGAATTCCTTTTGTGCACCATCTGGTAATTCTAATGCGATTTGTGCACTACCCACATTACAAGAATGCATCATAATTTCTTCTACATTCAAGCTGGGTCTTGGTGGTTTAAAGCTGCGAATATCTGTAATATTTTTTGCCAACCGTCCATTTTTATCATATATCGGGAATGGTTTTGCAACAAAATATTCTTTTTTAACATCTATGCCATTTTCCAAAGCCAAGGCAGTATTAAATATCTTAAAAATAGACCCCAGTTCATACACACTTCGCATAGGTTTATTCAATCTGTTTGCGACTGGGTCTGCACGCAGATTTTCTGGATCAAAGTCTGGCAATGACACCATCGCGATAATTTCCCCTGTTCTAGAATTCATCAGCATTCCCATTGCAGCCTTAGTCTGATATTTCTGCATAGCAAATGCCAGTTGGTCATAGAAGACCGCCTGGATACGCGAATCGACTGACAAACGCAGCGGGTCTTTATTTTCACTTAAATAATCATCAAAGACACGTTCTGCCCCCTCCAATCCAAGACCTTCTTCGCCAACGAACCCAACAACATGAGAAAACAATCTGCGTTTTGGATATTTTCTTGTTTGAATTTTTTCTATCTCTAAGCCTTCCAATCGTGCGTTTTGAACAATAGCCCGCTGTTCATCACTGGCATACTTTTTCAATCTGATAAAGCGTCTATCTGAATTAACCAATTCCAACGCCTGGGCCAAAGAGTACTCATAAGGCAACGCCTGGTGAATTGTCTGAGCAACAGCATCACGATCTTTTTCCCGCACGGCACGATTTCGCAGAATGATGTGTCCAGACGCAACATTTTTTGCCAAAATATCACCATTTCTATCGACTATATCTGCACGTTGAACATCCCACTCACCATTTGCCCCAGCTAATCTGGACCGGTCAGTTCCCTGTATTCCCAACTGAATTGTTCGCCCGATAAAGATAACAAATGCAACAACGAAAAATTTGTAAATAACCCCCAGTCTTTTCCGTCCCACCCCATCACATCTGGCACCAGAAAAACCATGCTTAAAAATATCTTTACCAATTTCAAACATTATAAACTTTCCCTGTTTTTCAACGCATTTACATCCACAGACTTATTAAAACTGATTGCCGCCGCTTTGGGCTCTAACCCCAGCACCAAATTCCTAAGCACTTCTGGTCGAACGTTTGCGGCAAAGTTTGCCTTGGCCTCTGCAATTTTTGGCTGGATTTGTTCAATTTCACGTTTTGCCCTGTTTATCTGTCTGCTTTGCGTTCTAAATCCCACCTGCAGCATAACACTTAATAACAAAGCCGCCCCCAGTGTCCACATACCAAAACGCAGAATTTTTTTATCATAATTCATACCCAATATCCCCCCCCCAACAGAAGCCTTTGTTGGCATTTTATCACAAATTTTCAAAAAATCTAATCATAGAATTCACACCATTGGTTCGCCCCGCCCCTAACTGTAAATTCAACGCATAAAACTCATCTGCCAAATTCATTTTTTTGATTTGCTGGACGTTTTTCCCATCAACCATTGCGATAAATATTGCCACAATTCCCCGCACCAGTGCCGAATCGGCATTTGCATAAAACCCGTTTTCATTTTGACAAATTTTCACAAACGAAGCACATCCGGCAATCTCGTGACATTTTGCATTTGCGGGCACTGCCTGCAATGTGTTTCCCAAATCCATAACAAATTCCAGTTTTTCAACGGGTCCATCCAATACAGCCAAATATTTTTTTATGTCATCAAATGTCATTGTGTTTACCACCCTTCGTTCATCAAATCTAACTCTATACGTGCAGCATCTGACATTTTTGATAAATCCCACGGTGGGTCCCACACCAGTTCTACCCGCACAGGCACATCCCCAACAACACCCTGGGCGGCATCTTTTACCTGTGCCATCAACTGTTCCATCATGGGACATGTTGGACTGGTAAATGTCATTTTAATCACAACCTCGGTCTGTCCGATATTTATCTCGTAAATCAATCCCATATCCCATACATTAACTGGGATTTCTGGGTCAAATACAGTTTTTAGTGCTGCAATAATATCATCTTTACTAAAACTCATTTTACAACTTCTTTGATTGCCTTGACAAAGGCTTCTGCATCTGCCTGACTGTTATACACACCGACAGACACACGCACCGCTCCATCAACATTTAATCGTCCCATAATCCAAGACGCACACATCACCCCCACACGCACACAGAACCCACGCACCCCCAGATACGCACCACAATCCAATGAATGCATTCCATCAACAACAAACGTCAACACACTTGCATCACGTTTGGTCAATATTTTAACTCTGTCTATTTTGCTTAATTCATCATACATATATTGAATCAGTTCCTGGTTCGGTCTATTTTTTTCCAGATTATCTATTGCTGGGATAATTCCCGCAATTTGCGTCAACGGCAAAGTCCCCGCCTCGAATCGTTCTATTGAATCTGCCAAGAAAATTTTACCATCTGCCCCGACACGTTTAACCATCCCACCGCCGATAAAAGCAGGACTGTAATCATCGGGATTTTTAATATATAAAATACCGACACCCGTATCAGCCCCAATTTTATGTGCTGACCAGCAAACAAAATCCGCCCCCCATGCTCGCACATCTATTTTTTCATGCACGACAAACTGTGCAGCATCAACAACGGTTATAACATTTGGATTTTTTTCTTTGGCAGTCTGAATAATTTTTGCAACATCCTGTGATTTTCCCAGCACATTTGACATTGCGGTTATAACAAAGACATCTGCGACCGGTATCTTTTCCGCATCCAGATTATAATGCTCGTCCAATGGGCATACCAACACCTGCCCGGCCCGTTCATTTACACGCTGAACGAATGGCAGCCTTGCACTGTGATGGTCTAAATCTGACACCAACAGACGCGTTGTTGCCCGCATTGGAATCATATCTGCGACCATATTCATTGCCATTGTTGTACCAGACACAAAGGCAATCTGATTTGGTCGTGCATTCATAAAACCTGCGACCCGTGCCCTGGTACGCACAATCATATCATCAACATATTCAACACGTCCACACACACCGCGTCCTGCATTTGCATAATGATTTGCCAAAAAATCATTCATTGCATCTATAACAGCGGACGGTTTTTGGTATGTTGCTGCGGCATCTAAGTATATGATTTTATTCATTTATGATTTCTCTTGCATTTTTTGGTGATTATAATACACTCATGCCAAATATCAACAACAGAAAGGAGAAAAAATATGGCATTATCACATGCAAACGATGCAACGATTGACGATTTAATCAGCAGTGGTATAACCTTGGTTGATTTTTGGGCATCTTGGTGCGGCCCATGCCGTATGTTTGGCCCAATTTTCGAAGAAACCTCTGAGAAAACCAGCGATGCAAAATTTGTTAAATTTGAAATAGACGAATCGAATCGCCGGACACCTGCGAAATATGGCATTCGCAGTATTCCATCTGTATTGGCATTCAAAGACGGTGAATTGGTTGCTGCCCGCACAGGTTTGATGGATTCAGACACATTATTGTCATGGATACAAGAGTTAAAAGGTTAAAAAATGTCAACAGAAAATTACAAGACCATTGAATTACCGGCGAATTACAAGCCCAAAAAAACGGAACCATATATGTGCCCAATGCACCTGGCCTATTTTTATAACATATTAAATGCCCAGCGTGCAGAATTGGTCAGCGACAGTGACGCGGTATTAAGTGCAGTTCGTCTTGCCGATAAGACCGAGGCAGTTGGTGTCGGTGACGAATCGGACAACGCATCATTTAACCAGGACATAACGATGGATTTGCGTATGTCTGAACGCAACAACAAACTGTTGCAGAAAATAAACGCGGCCCTGGAGCGAATTGCGAATGGCACCTTTGGTTTCAGTGTTGTATCTGGCGAAGAAATTGGTCTGCAACGCATGCTGGCCCGTCCATTGGCGACCATGACCACCGAAGAACAGGAAGAATACGAACGCCGGAAAAACTAAACACAACAATAAATTGCACGAACAAAAGAATCCCCCAAACGGGGGATTTTTATTATTTCTTTTTAGCGACCTTTTTAACCGGTTTCTTTTTTGCCACCGGCTTTTTTTCAGGTTTCGCCTCGGACTTCATTTCTTTTTTAAAGACATTCAGTCCATCCGCCAAATTTTTCATCATGCCTGGAATCTTGTTATGACCAAACAATATTACAACCAGCACAACTATTAACGCAATTTCCATCCAACCTAATCTCATACCTATCCCCTATTGTTTATTTTGCAACATAGCAATCCAATCCATCAGATTTTGCATTTCGACAGAAACCATTTGCATCATTTGATGTCTTGAACGCAACACGCAAACGATATGTCGTCTTACCATCTTTTAACTGAGCAGCCAATATAACAAACTGATGACCTTCAAACAAACTTGGGTGTGCATTACGCATCTGTCGCTGGGCATTTTCAGCCAATGCACGTGTGCTGTATGAACCGAACTGGACATACCAAGACCCCGCAGCGGTTTTTGCCGCTGATTTTGGTGCTGGTTTTGGTGCAGGCTTTGCGACAGGTTTTGTTGTCGCCACTTTTGGTTGAGCCTGAACAACTGGTTTTGTAGCAGGCTTTGCCACCTGAGCTGCGGCGGGTTGTGCCGCTGGTGCCACAACAGGCTTTGCAATTGGTTGCGGTTGTGGTTGAACCACAGGCTGTGGCTTAACATCCACGGCGGCTGGGTTAAAAACAACCTCTTTACGTTCTTCGACCACACGCACAGGAACACCTGCGGTATGTTCAACGGCCACCGGCATTGGTTTTGGTGCCGGCATAACATTTAAATCAACTGGCTGTCCTGGTTCATCAACGACCGCCACTGGCACATCTAAATCAACTTCGATTACAGAATTTGAATCATCACGAATTGCACTGATAATAATATAAGTCGCCAGGATAATAACAACAATTCCCACCCCCAACAACAGCCATGGTTTTTTTGGTCGCGGATTCGCGAACAGTGTTGCCTCGGGCAGTGTGTCCATTGCACCATTATCATCTAAGTCTAATAAATCCAAGTTGTTATCATCATTCATGATAAAATCCCCCATACATTGTTATGGACATTATATCATAAAAAACGCCAAAAACAAAATGTCTTTGGCATAAAAGTTATTTTGGCATATTTCCAAAGTTTGGAGGTACAATCAGTTTATGATTTTGTTCAACAATTGGTTCAACCTCGCACTTTTTTGCACATCCTGCGACCACCACAGGCACCATCACCAGTGCACACAAAAATAAAATCTTTTTCATTTTTATTCCCCCTGTTTAATTCCGTGGGGTGTTTTTTTCACCCCACACTGAATTATAATGGCATTTTAACTGCATTTTGCATCATTGCGACAAATTCGTCCAGTGGCATAACTTCCTGTTTTTCCTGGCCCAATTTACGCAAAGTAACCATTTTTTCTGCCATTTCTTTTTCACCAACGACCGCGATAATTGGTGTTTTTGCCAACGACAATTCACGGATTTTATAGTTTACTTTTTCATCACGCAAATCTGCACGCACATTTACACCCGCATCACGCAGTGCCGCTACAACTTCGTTTGCGTAATCTGCATGCTTTTGTGAAATTGGTGCGACTACGACCGGCTCTGGGCTTAACCACAATGGCAAATTCCCCCCCGTTGATTCCAGCAACACACCCATGAATCGTTCAATCGACCCCAACATTGCACGATGCAACATAATCGGGCGATGCTTTTCACCATCTTCGCCAACATATGACAAATCAAATCGTTCTGGCAGATTCATATCCAACTGCACCGTACCACATTGCCATACACGCCCCATAGAATCTTTCAAATAATTATCAATCTTTGGTCCATAGAAGGCGGCATCCCCTTCGGCGATTTCATATTCGATACCATTTTTATCCAACGCGGCTTTTAATGCCCCTTCGGCCTTGTCCCAGATTTCATCTGACCCGATTCGGAATTCAGATTCTTTACGTGTTGCCAACTTCATAGAAATCTTATCGAATCCAAACTTACCATAAATATCCTTGATGAATTTCAGGATTTTAACAACTTCTTCTTCCAACTGTTCTTCTGTACAGAAGATATGAGCATCGTCCTGGGTAAACTCACGAACACGCATCAGTCCTGACAAACCACCGGCTGCTTCATAGCGATGCACCTTGCCAAATTCGGCCATATACAACGGCAGGTCTTTGTACGAACGCAAACCATGTCCGAATACCAACATCCCCCCTGGGCACGACATAGGTTTAATACAGAACACTTTGCCGTCTTGGGTTTTACCGGAATAGTTGTGTTCACCATACTTTGCCCAATGTCCAGAACGTTCCCACAGACATCTGTCCATAACCGCCGGCGTTGAAATTTCCTGATACCCTGCCCGTTCCTGACGTGCACGCACATATTCAATCAGGCGGCGATACATCTTGTACCCTTTGTCATGCCAGAACACCGCTCCTGGTGCATATTCTGGTTCAAAGTGGAACAGGTCCATATCTTTCCCCAACTTGCGGTTATCGCGTGCTGCGGCTTCTTCTTGCATTTTCAGGAAATTATCTAATTCATCTTTGCTGGCAAATGCATCAACATAGATACGTTGCAACATTTTATTTTTGGAATCACCTTTCCAGTACGCCCCTGCAACACTGCGGATTTTGAATCCATCCCTTGGCAAATCTTTAGAGGATTCAACGTGTGGTCCACGGCATAAATCCGTAAAATCACGGAAAGTATAGATAGACAACGCTTCACCTGCCGCATCGTATTCGTTTAACCATTCCATTTTATATGGCTGGTCTGCAAAGATTTCTTTTGCTTCATCAATTGATACATTACGTTGTTCAAACCGTCCATTAGATTTGATTAAATCCCGCATTTCCTTTTCGATTTGTGCAAAGTCTTCTTCGGAAAAACGATATTCTGTATCAAAGTCATAATAGAACCCATTTTCAATTGCAGGTCCCCCTGCGAACTTAACCTCTGGGTGCAGTTTTTTAACTGCTGCCGCCATAACGTGTGCCAATGAATGACGCATCAACTCAATATCATATGCCATGATTATCTACCTTTTTTTATATTTAGTACGTTTGTTAAATAAACTTGTTTGATTATAAGAATTTACGCAGTCGCCCGCAATACAGAAATTACACCCCCAACGGGGTTGTAGTAGTTGTAGTAAAGAAAGTCTTAAATAAAATCATGTTTTATATCATATGCTTATTTTTTAACAAAATCAAGATTTATAATTTGATTCTATTCACTGGATCGCCACGGTCGTTGCACTCCCTCGCGATGACAATTGTGTCTAACCTCTTGGATTCTTAATCACTTTTGTCATTGCGAGCGAAGCATGGCAATCCAGTCTATTATTCCGCTTTACCTAATCCAAAACATATCTTGTACACTCAAATCCAACCAATCTGGATTTATACTTTCAATCAAACCTAATTTATAATTTCTTGATTGTGCCTTGATATGCTTTTCACGTTCAATCGCATCATTTACATATTGAAAATCTTCCCAATACCCCAACTTATCACAATTATACTTCGCAGAAAACGAATCTGGATTTATTTTATTCTTATGTTCCCAAACACGTTTAACAATGTCATTGGTTACGCCAGTATACAGTGTACCATTCCTACGATTAAACATTATATAAACATAAAACTTTCGTTCATTCATTTTGATTTTTTTACTGGATCGCCACGGTCGTTTACACTCCCTCGCGATGACAATTGTGTCTAACCTCTTGGATTCTTAATCACTTTTGTCATTGCGAGCGAAGCGTAGCAATCCAGTCTATTATTCCACTTTATTTTACCTTACTATGCTTGCAGGTTGCACGACACCATGCCAACGCATCTTGATACAAAAGATCTGCGTTACATATTTCAATCATCGTTTCTGCAGTAAGAAGTTCTGCAGACTTACTAGCCGCCAAACCACAACCATACAATTCCACACCACCTGCATATATTACAGGTTTAACATAAAAGTTCTGCTTACCGCTTTCGGGCATAAACTTTTCATCTCTTACATTTAACTGCATAGAAAGTTTGCAATGCGTGTCACAACCGTCACAACATAAATCTGCCGGCAACTCAGGCTTTGGCCATTCACAATCGCTTATATCTTTTGCAACATTACGTTCATACGGCATAACACACCTCCCTTACAAATCAAATATACACCCGAACAGCACTGCAAAGAAGAAGCACACACTGCCCCCGATTACGAACAGGTGCCACACCGCATGCGAGAATTTCATACGCCGCCACAGATAGAATATAACCCCAATGGTATATGCCAATCCCCCCGCCAGAATAAACCACAAACCGCGCACCGGGATACTGCGAATCATTGCCGGCAATATGAACAGCAAAGTCCACCCCATCGCGACATACAACGCCACCATCCATTTTGGTTGTTGACGTGGATTTTTAATTTTCATGTACGAACCAAACAACACAATTCCCCACAAAATTGCGAACACAATCCAACCAATAAACCCACGCAAATTTACCAATAAAAACGGTGTATATGTCCCAGCAATCAATGCATAGATTGCAACACTGTCCCAGACCTCGAAAAAACACTCGTTCTTTTTACCAATTGTCGCATGGCACATCGTTGACCCAAAATACAGGTTTATCATCGTCACACCAAAAATAGCACACGATACGATTGCCCATGCATCACCTTTGATACCGGCAAACACAACCAGCAATGTCAAAGCAGCAATCGCCAGTCCTATACCAATCCCGTGGGTTAAAATATTTACCACCTCTTCTGCGTGTGTGCTTGGCTTTTCCCAACGGAACAACCCAGTTGCCCGCAGAACTTTTAACAATTTTGATGCATGTTCATCTTTCTTAACAGCCTTGATTCTGGCCCGTTTTGTCTGCGTCATTTGATTACTCCTTCGATTCGTTTTTTAACACGTTCACCGCCCATAACCGACATAATTGAATACAGGTCTGGTGTATTTGTGCGACCCGACAAAGCCACACGCAAATTCATTGCAACATCACCATTTTTACCCCCCAGCGATTCGGCAACTGCAACAATTTTTCCCCACCAAGTATCTTTGTCATCCGATTCGTTATAAGTTTCCAAAAACGCCTTTAACACATCATTATTAAATTCATATTCGGTGTTTGGGACAAACAATTCATCCCAGAAAAACGCAACATTTTCCAATGTCTGCGACCAAGTGATAAAGTCTTTACGTACACGTTTTGGATTATCACGTTCGATACCCAACACACTCGTCAGATACGATTCGTCTGCGATTTGCATTTTGTTGATATCTGTACCATATTCATTTGCCCAATTTACAACACGACAAACCAAATCAGGCACCGGCAGCGAACCAATAAACTCTTTCGCCCACCATTCCAGTTTTTTCATATCAAACAACGCACCCGACATAGGAATCTTTTTAGCACGCATTTCATAATCCCAGAAAGTTTTAACCTGCCCCTTCATTTTAGATTCTTCATATCCCGATGCCGCGATATTACCCAGGTATTCAATTACCGCCTCGACCGGCCAACCCGCCTCCAAGAAAAACGCAACATTTGCTTCTGGGTCTTTACGTTTAGACAATTTACGTTGTTTACCTGTTTCTTCATCAATTTTATCGATAGTTGACGTATGAATATACAATGGAGGATTCCACCCCATCATACGGAACAACTGCACATGCAATGGCAACGAAGGCAACCATTCTTCACCACGAATAACATGTGTTGTACGCATAAAATGATCATCACATAAATGTGCAAAATGATACGTTGGCAATCCATCATTTGATTTAATCAAAACAATATCTTCATTATTTTCCGGAAAGCCAATTGAACCACGCACAGCATCTTTGCAGAAAATTCTTTGTTCAGGTTTTCCCATTGAATACAAACGAATCGATGGCACCAAACCTTTATCCAAATACGCAGCGATTTCTTCTTCGGTCAGATTTCTATCACGTGCAAATTCCCCATAAATACCAGTTGGGAATCCTGCTGCTTTTTGATTTTCTCTGATTTCCTCCATATCAGTTGTGCTTAAAAAACACGGGTACGCCTGTCCAGTCGCCAACAACTCTGCCGCGACAGAATGATAAATATCCTTGCGTTGTGACTGATAGTATGGTCCATAACTTTCAACATTATTATACTTCAAACCGAATCGGTCCATAGACGCATTTATGATTTCAACAGCATCTGCAACCTCACGCTTTGTATCAGTGTCTTCAATTCGCAACATAAATACACCACCCGACTGTTGTGCTAACTTACAGTCTATCAACGCACCATACAAACCACCAATATGCATATATCCTGTTGGGCTGGGTGCGAAACGTGTCACCATTGCCCCATCTGCTAAATTGCGTGGTGGAAATTTTGCTTCTAAATCATCCAAAGTATACTTTGGTGCATCCCCCAACACACGCGCGATTAAATCTTTTGATAAACCATTTCTCATTTTTGTTTTCCTTTTGCCCATTCTGACTTTAATTTTGAATAAATTGCCACATCTTGAATTACACCCGGACGAACAATCTCACGCTGACGCAAAATACCATCTTGATTGAACCCAAGTCTTTCTGGAATTGCACGCGACTTCCTGTTTTCAACCGCCGCCTGAATTTCAACACGATTTGCCCCCAAAATACCAAATGCCAATCCTGTTAATTCATCTACTGCACGGGTCATAACACCACGACCATTCATTGCATTATCCAACCAATACCCAATTTCAACAGTCTGTTTTGATTTATGCTCTTGGACAAAACCAACCATACCATGTACCGCACCATTTACAGAAATAAAATATTTTCCCGTATCTTTTTGTGCCACAGATTGCACAATACAAAACTCATCTTCTGGCCCCTTTACAAAATCTACCCAGCCCAACCAAGGCTCTAAAAAAGCACGATTTTTATCAACCATGCGAAACAAGTCTGTCGCCAACTGAAAAGTCGCCTCAGGCTTACACATTTCAAAACAACCACAATCTATTCGCGTTGGAAATTCTGCCATATCTACATATTCCTTGTATTTTACAAAACTCAATTCTATACTAAATATATGGAAAAACAAGAAATAAGAACATTTGGTCGCCGTCACGGCAAAAAATTATCGACCCGGCAAAATTGGCTGGTTGAAAACCTGTTGCCTAACTTAAAACCAACAACTGGCGACATTCTTGAAATTGGCTTTGGCGCGGGCGAACACGTACGCGATTTGGCACGCGAAAATCCAGAGAAAATCATCATCGGGGCCGAGCCTTTTATGAACGGCGTGGCCAGCCTGATGTCTGCGATAACAGACGAAAAAACGAATCGGGTTTTGGACGAATATACCGGCATTCGCATTTGGGCGGACGATGTTCGTGATTTTCTGCGGGATACAGATTCTAAATTTGAACAAATCTGGGTATTGCACCCAGACCCCTGGCCCAAGGCCCGCCATGAAAAACGCCGTTTACTGTCTGCCGATTTTTTAACCACATTATCAAAATACCTGGCAGATAACGGTGAAATTATTATTGGTACAGATCACTGGGAATACTTTGATTGGATTTTAGAACAAATCAAAGACACAAATCTGGTCGCAACAATTCCAGATATGGCAATAATCCAGACGCGGTACCAGCATAAAAACAAGGCCGGCACAGATTCCCCACGATATTTAATTCTGAAAAATCAGTAATTCACAAAGAACCGCATATTTTTCAACAAATGCGGTTTCGTTTGTTTTGCGATTCGCATTACCTGTTCGATACGCATTGGATTATTCCCCAGCATAAAATGCAAATCGAAATTATTACCAGGATTCCACGCATTCATCGCCCCAAAAAATCGCCCCAGAAAGTCCGACTTTATTCCCATATCGCGTGTCAACACCAACATCAATGCAGACGCATTTATTTTACGCAATTTTTCATAAACACTTTCCCAGTCACATGGTTCTACATCTGCGATATCCAGTCCGATTATTAAATCTTTATCAAAGAACAAATCATCACGAATAACATGTGTCTGTTCGACCAGTTCACCCAATCCAGCATTTCTCAGAAAGACCTGAGCCCCATTTGCCCCCTGTTTAAAAACATTATTTATATTTATTGTCGCATCCGATATTTGTTTTTCAGAAATTTTATTTCCAGTTAAATAGAATCTAGACACAATCTTAACATCCGTCTGTTCCAGCCACGGCCAGACAACTTTTACGACCTCTGCCGGCACCGAAATCATATGCATTTTATTTTCCAGCACATATTCCACGGCCCGTGCCAGTTCACCCTGTTCCATATCACCCCCGCACCACAGTGCAGTATTTTGTGAAAAATCATCAAAAATAATATCGTTATTCATCATTGTACTTTCTAGTTTATCACAAATATGATACAATTAAAATCGCAATGAGAGACAAAATAAACAATATTTTACTAGGCACCTTGTGGCTGATGGTTGCGGCCCTTGGGGCATGCTTTTGGTTTAACAGTCAATTTGGTTTTAACATATTTTCCACATCCCATTGGAAATACCTTGGTTATATGCAGGCGGCACAAAATCCTGTCACCCCGCTATTTTACATCTCGATGATAATTGCAATATTTTTAACTATCTATGTTTTATATTTGCTGTTACGGCCACGCATACGCAAAATTCCAATTCCACATCGCTATACAGTTCATTCAAATTATACAAAAAACCCAGAAAAAACGACTACACCTGCGGCGACCAAGTCGCCCAGCACTATACAACCGCCCATATCAGTATCTGTGGTCTCTGTCCCGCAACCAACAAAATCGGAATCCGCACCTGCACTGCAGACACAACAAATTCCTGAAATAAATCTGTCACGTCCACCACGACTGAACCTGTCGGTAACACCAATCTTGCACCCGACACCGGTTGTGCAAGCGACTCCAACACACACGCCAAAGACACCACAAAAAACAGAAACTAATGACTGGCCCCAACTACGTGAAATATTTGAATCTGCGGGCTATGTTATAAAGCCAACACCCCGAATCGGTGGTGTTCAAACATCACTGTTCGCGATTGGCATAAACGAAACGATTTGGATTGGTGCAGTTGGCATAAAAACATCCACCCTGCAATCTGCCCTGGACATTATCAACCAGGTATTTGCAGATACCCTGGACGACATAATCATAAATGTAAACGGCTTTGTATTATCTGCCCCCGATTCGGCAAATCCCGAATCGCCAAATATATTAACATTTGACACACCGTCATCTTTGGATAAATATATGCATGAACACGAAAATCCACCAATTCCATCTGACGATGATGGCAACTTTGATGCGTTTTCGTCATACATATCAACCGTGATAGAATACCTGGGCAAAATGTAATGTATCTGACTTTGAACAATGCAGAAAAAATACTTTCCGACATGGGCATGTCCGACATGCCAGTATCAGAGTTTCGCCCAACCCGTACGGCGGTATCTCCTGATTGGTTTCCAAAATATAAACAATTATGCCGTCAATTTATGACCTCATTGACAGATACGGTTGAAACATTGGCTTTTATGAATTTATCCCAGGACGAATTTATGAATCTGATTATGGGCAAGGCTGTCCCTGAAAACATGTCATTTCGCCTGCGTGTACCATTGGTATGGGGTGGCAAATTAGAACTGGATAACATGTTCATGTGCTGGACCTTTCCGCATTCCCATAATTTGGACAGATTCATAATGGAACAATCACGCAATGAAATCGTATGGTTGCCAAACCCGACCCAGAAAATATACCTGCCTGCACACACGGCAACGGGTGGCGATGGCGGGAACGCAACCGAAGACCGTCTGGCCCAAATATCTGCACAAATTGCGGCGGACCGCGACATGTAAAGACGGGGGAAATATCTATGACATGTTCTGAATTTTTATCATCCATAAAATCCCGTGGGGGAATATTGGCCCCCGCAGCAACAGTTGCAAACATAACATTAACCAACACATCATTACAGCAACGCCGCCGTGCAATGTTACCAAAATTCATGAACGAGTTATACCAAAGTTGTGGTGGCATCAACATGGGCAACGGCTATATTTTTGGTCCAAACGAAATAAGCCGTGAACCACGTTATCCGGTGCCGTCTATTTTACAGATAAATGACCAGATAACCAACCTGCCCCAAACATTGGGTTATACGATATTTGGTCGCAATGATTTATTTTGGTTTGCATTTGATGCATTTGGCACATGCTTTATGCTGGACAACCTATCCCTGGCACCGATTCGTAAATATGACAATCCATATCGTGCATTATCGGACTGTTTAATCATTGGCAAAATATAGAAAAACAAATGATGAAAAAACTATCTATTTCTTTATCGGGTCACCAAACCAGCATTACTCTCGAGCCTGAATTTTTCACTGCCCTTACCACCCTGGCTGCCCAAATGGGGAAATCAGTTGCGGGCATAATAAATGAAATAGATGCAACTCGAACTGGAAACATGAACCTGTCATCAGCAGTACGTGTATGGATACTGAATCAAATGACCTTTCGTGAAATTAAACAATAAAACCGCTACATTGGCGGTTTATTTATTTTATTCTTTATCCCTGTATCCAGCGACAATCACAACAGCAATCATCAAAATAACAATCATCATACCATTCAGTCCGATTACGCGATATAGTGTTATATGTTCCCCCCATACAAACCCATCCAGAACACCAACCTCCCCCACTGGCAGCGATGAAATTATAGAACCATCCGATGCAATAAAAGCACTGACGCCCGAATAATTTGCCCGCACAATTGGCAATCCCGATTCGATTGCATACCGCCGCACCATATCCAAATGCTGATACGTCCCCGGTGTATTACCAAACCAACTATCATTTGTAATATTTACGATCGCATTTATTCGTTCTGTATTTCCCTGTGGCATCAGCGAATCGGAAAAAATCACCTCATAGCAAACTGCGGGAACAAAGTTAAACCCCATAACCTCGATTATTTCAGGCCCGTTTCCTGGGGTTAAATTTGCAGGTGTCGGCAAAAATCCCAGCGGGCGATATTCCCCAAACGGCACCAGATGCGATTTACTATAAATTTTATCTATTTCACCATTTGCATTGACAGAAACCAAGGAGTTATACATTCCCCCCACATCAACTGACATCGCCCCCATAATCACGGGCTTATTTATTGCATTTACAAATCCAAACACATCACCGTCCATCACCACATATGGATACGAAGTCTCTGGCAGGATAACAATCTGCGGTTCACCGGGTCTTGTTGCCAATTCATACAACCTTGCCAGGTTTTCTTCTGCCTGTTTCAGGGCCTGTTCGCGATTATGGGTCGCCTTTTTAGATTGACTTTCTGCGGGTTGAATGATTCGAATTAAAATATTTTCATCTGTGTCCCCCCTGTCCGCACGTTGCATATTATAATACCCCGCACCGCATCCAATAATCCCCAGCACAACCCACACCAGGCACAAAACACCATTTGGTTTTAATTTTGGATTTCTAATAAACTCGACCAATGCAGCCACAGCCCCCACAATAACAAAGGTCAATCCCAATGCCCCCCACACTGCCATTGAATTTGCCAACATTGGGATTTGCATTGTTATATTGGCAATTGGATTCCATGGGAAACCTGTAAACATCCATTCACGTGCCCACAGCACCAGTGTCCACACCGTTGCAAACAACACCACCCGCCGGACGGAACAGATTTTTTTTTGTGCAATTGCAACAAACGGCCACGTAAAAATAAAAGCCCCTGCAATTGCCAAACCAACGACACCTGGGATGGTCCAAATTGCAAATTGCTGTGTCAGTTCTGGCACCACATAAATAGAATGCAAAACCCACCAAAACATGGCCACAGAATACATCGCCCCAAACGGCACCACCCGTATCCAAGACCGCCAAAACCCACCAATATTTTTATTTCTGACGGTCAGCCAGTATGCCCCACCAATACCAATTATTGTCCACCACCATTGATAAAACGGTGCAAACCCAAAACTGGCAACCGCACCAAACAGTGCGTACAGCAAATATTGCCACACACCATTTTCAGGAATTTTAAATTTATTTATCCACGCAACAAATCGTGCCCCTGGACAGCAATCACCATCCACACACTGAATATCATCTTCATATGGATTTTTTATTCCCATTTTTTGCAACACCTTGATTTCTTTGAATTCCATAATCTGTGCTTCGTCATCAGTAATATGGTCATATCCCATCAAATGCAACACACCGTGCACAACCATATGTGCCACGTGATTTTCCATTGGAATTTGTGCATCTTTGGCCTGACACAGAACAGTATCATACGAAATATAAATATCCCCCAGCAATACATCATCCCCCAGTTCAAATGACAACACATTAGTAGGCTTATCAACCCCTCGAAAATTTTTATTTATCTGATGAATTTCTGCATCATCAGTCAGGATAATTGACACTTCGGCATTTTTATATTTTGCCCCTGCGACCATATTAGCAATTTTCTGAAAATCGACTTTCAGTTTATTCCACCGCTTATCATGAACATCAACAAATACTTTCATAATTTCCCTGCTTTTTAACAAAATTTACTTCCGCCCCAATCCAGATTTTTTTGCAATTTTCGAACGTTTTTTTGCATATGCTGGTGCCACAAAGGGATAATCATTTGGCAGTCCCCATTTATCCCGATATTGTTCTGGTGTCAGGTTAAATCTGCGTTTTATATATCTCCGCAGCATCACATGCCATGTTCCATCTTCGAAACATTGAATTTTATCCAATTGTACAGAATCTTCTATTTGCTGGGCCGTCAGCGATGTTCCCCGCAGAATTTCACGTGCATTTTTTACAGCCTCTTCCATAGACAACTTTGGATTTGCCGAAATTGCGGCTGCGGCCAAATTTGCCACAGCCAACGTAAAATCAGAATTTTTATTTACCAACTTGCCAAAACCTTTATAATTTAATAACATTATTATATCACAAATAAAGACCAAATAAAAGTTAAGTAAAAATCATGACACGTCCACTTGCCGATTTGATGCGTCCGAATACAATTTCTGATATTGTTGGTCAAACAACATTGCTAGGCGACAATGGTCTGATAAGACGTATGGTTGAAAACCAAAAATTATCAAACCTGATTTTATGGGGTCCTCCTGGTTGTGGCAAAACGACAATTGCCCGTGCATTGGCGAACAGTGTTGACATGGATTTTGTTCCAATGTCTGCGGTATTTTCTGGCACCTCTGATATAAAAAAAGCAATGGATGCGGCCCGCATGAATCGCGACCTTGGCCGTGGCACATTGCTGTTCATAGATGAAATTCATCGCTTTAACAAAACACAACAGGATACATTATTGCCCTATCTCGAAGATGGGACAGTTGTATTTATTGGTGCAACCACCGAGAACCCCAGTTTCAATTTAAACAACGCATTGTTATCACGTTGTCATGTTGGTGTACTGTCACCATTATCAACCCAGGATTTATTGACACTGATGTCCCGTGCGGAAAACTTTACCGCAAAGAAATTACCACTGGACGATACGGCCCGTATTCACCTGGCCCAGATGGCAGATGGCGATGCACGCTTTTTATTAAACACTGTTGAATACCTGTTTAATGCAAATTTTTCAGAACCATTAACCCCGGATACATTGGTTTCCGCCGTACAGCGGCGTCCACCCCTGTCGGATAAATCTGGTGATGAACACTATAATTTAATATCTGCAGTGCATAAATCCCTGCGTGCCAGTGATACCGATGCGGCATTATATTGGACGGCCCGTATGATGACATCTGGCCAGGATCCCATGTACATATTTCGGCGTTTAACACGTTTTGCGGTCGAAGACGTTGGTTTGGCTGATCCGAACGCACTTCAGGTTGCGATTGCCGCCTGGTCTGCATACGAAAGGTTGGGCAGCCCCGAAGGCGACCTGGCCCTGACCCAACTGGTCATATATTTGGGAACGGCCCCGAAAAGCATTGGGAACTATCGTGCACAAAAGGCAGCCTATGCCGCAGCCCGTGAAACGGGCAGTTTGATGCCCCCAAAAAACATATTAAATGCCCCGACTAAAATGATGCGTGATTTGGGGTACAACGCGGGATATATTTACGACCCAGATACAGCGACTGGCTTTTCCGGTCAAAACTGCTTCCCAGAATCGATGCCCAGACGACGTTTTTATCAACCTGTTGAACGCGGATTTGAACGTGAAATCAAGAAACGTCTGGAATACTGGGAATCCCTGCGCGAGAAAATGAATAAAAACTGATGCCGTTTTTAACGCATCTTGACCATCAGATTACCAATTTCACGCAACACCACACGTACATTCCCCAGTGCATCAGTATGCCGTGCGGAACAACCGACCCCTGCCCGCTTTATCAGCCCTGACAATGTCCGCCCTGGGCCCAATTCATAACTGTGTGTAATATTATAGGTTGGAAAAGATTCCATAATTTCCAACCAACGCACCCCATGCATCATCTGATTACACAGTGCATCACGCACATCACGTGGATTTGACATAAAGTTGGCCGTCTGATTTGAATACCAATTTGTTTTTGGGGCCTCAAACTGAATACATTCCATGCGTGTACGCATTAACTTTTCTGCATCACTCATCAATACACAGTGTGCCGGCACCGCTACATTTAAACGCTTTGCAATACGCGCCCCCTGTTTTTGTGCCGCCGCAACCACCGCATCCAGCGCAGCATTATGCCCACTGATAATAAATTGATCACGTGCATTATGATTTGAAATCTGTACATAACCATGCCCTGCGGCCACAACCATACATTGATCCACCACATCCTTGGGCAGTCCAACAATCGCCGCCATACCACCTGCCCCTGCAGCATCCTGCATATACGTTGCACGTGCCGCCAACATCTGCACAGCATCGGCCATCTGCATACTGCCCACGCAATACAATGCAGAATACTGTCCCATTGAATGTCCCGCCATCGCATACGCAATATTGTACAGTGGCATACCAAATTCACTTTCAATAACATTCGCAATCGCAACAGAATGCGCAAACGTTGCCAAAGAAGTATTTTCCGGCCGGTTTAATTCTGTTTGCGGACCTTCAAAACAAAGTTTTGCAATATCGTGCTTTGCAATATCTGACACCTGCTCAAAAACGTATCGTGCCGATGCAAATTCACGAAAAACATCTGCACCCATACCAACGTATTGCGCACCTTGCCCTGGAAAAACAAAAATAATTTTTTCTTGCATAGCACAGAAATATAACACAAATACTTTCTTTTGTCAAACAAAAGGAAACAACACCCTTGCTTGGCAAAAAATTAAAAGATAATGGCACAGATACGGGATGGGGGCAGCATCGCAGTGTACAAACGCTACATCAGATGCCGCCCCGCCCGTAGATATGCCATTAGATTTTATTTTTTAGAACAGAATATTTATACGTCCCCCCACCTGTGCATCATCAGATTCGAATTCATAGTCCACATGCCCGATATACTGGGTACGACCATATTGACGTATCAGTTTCATATGCAACCATTCCTGATCATAATCAGTATGATAAATTGGATCTTTATGCGTTGCTTTGCGAATGGTCAGACCTGTTCCGAAACGCCAATCTGGTGCGGTACGGAAATATGCCTCGGGCGAAAAATCCAGAAATGCAATACCACGTTCATCATCGAAAACCCAGGTTGATTTAATCGTTGCGGCCAAACTTACCCCGCCCCATTGCCGACCAAACCGCAACCCGACATAATATGAAGAATCGGCATAGTCTGGGGTACGCACCTGTGAACTACCACCAAATTTAAAGCCGAACAGAATATCAGAAATTATATTTGATTCATTATCATCTGCATTTGCAACACGGTATATTGCACCGACATCCATTGCGGAAAATCCATCTTCAGCACCATTAAAGTCATGTTGATAATGCACATCGGCCCCCAAACTGAAGCGATTATTCACACCATATGAAACAGATTGCCCAACACGCAGAATATGATCCCAATATGCAACAGACGACCGAGTAAAAATCTCTTCTGCCTTTTGCAGGAACAGCGGGTCAGACGTATCTGTTTCCAATACATTTGCCTGTGCAAACACTGGGATTACAGCGGCAACCAGCCCAAAAATAAATTTACGCATAAACTCTCTCCCTTGTTTTTTTATATCAACAAAATGGCCCCCAACCCATGGGGGCAATTTTGTCATTTACAAATATCAGAACTGGAATATTGCCTGCAAACCGATGGTTGTTTCAGCATAATTATCCAAATCAGCGGTACCAATTTTAGTCAACTGATTTAATTCAAATTCTGTTCCATTGGATGCCTGTGCCTTGATTCCTGGTTCCATCCAATACAAATCCAGTGTTTTACCATCTGCACTGTCAAAGAACACAGTCTTAGCATACAGGTTCAACGCGAACCAATCATTTGGCTGCCATCCGATTGCGGCCTTGACATTACCTTGATTATGCCAGTCATAATTTCCAATGATTGCCTCGACATTCAGTGTCCAATCTTCGTCCAGCACACTGAATACACCGACACCACCTTCGAAATACATAGCACTGGAATCACCAACCTGATATGGGATATACATCAACGCAGAATTCCCATGCGAATCCGCCCCACTGACCCCATTACCATATGAATTACCATCCAGATCCAAATACCAACCACGTGCCAATCCATAAATTGTTGAACGTGCCACCTTATACCCTGCCTTGATTTCCATCAGGAAATTATTTGACACATCTTTTTGATGCTGGAAATATGCAGACGCCATTGCAATCCATTCAGATGTATCGGCAAAACGCCACTGTGCACCGACCCCGAACAGATTCAGTCCATTATCATCCATTTTATCCGTTGGGGAATTATCGTCCCAT
Organism: Alphaproteobacteria bacterium; assembly: GCA_017546265.1. Lineage (GTDB taxonomy): Bacteria > Pseudomonadota > Alphaproteobacteria > Rs-D84 > Rs-D84 > Enterousia. Next base: position 184,251 of record JAFYXG010000012.1, on the reverse strand, counting down.
TCGAATTTATATTCGTTCATTTCGAACTGTGCCATACCCAGAATTGCGATACGGTCAGTAATACCATAACTAAAGTCTTCTTTGATGGCGATACGATTCATATCCCACTTACCGCCCAAACCATTTAAGACAGTTTCATAGGCAGACGTATTCTCGTTCCACACTGGCAAAGTCTGGTTTATTGTAAAGTCATACGAATTCATACCATATGAAACATCTGTAATCGACCCAAACATTCCGCCCAACGGCTGAAAGAACGGATGAGCCAAATAATACTTACGCTTCATTTTATTAACCAGAGTTTCTGAACGTGTTGTCCGCGTAGTTGTTTTTGTTGCGGTTGCGGCGGACGAATTTGCCCCTTCGTACTGTTTATACAACGCACTGCGGTTTGCAGGCTTAGAATAATATAAATCTGCGGCATCTTTGGCCTCATACGTTTTTGTCAGTGTACGTGTTTTATATTTTTCATAATTAACATTTTCGCGCGTACGTGTTGCGGGTGCCCCTGTCAGGTCTGCACTGGACCCTGCACGTGTTCCCCAGTTGGTTGCAGCATCTGCAGACAAGGCCCCCATTGCGACCAACATACCTACAAACAAAGACAAAGATTTTTTCATGATACATAACTCCTTTTGCCCAAATTATATCACAACAAAGCTGAATATAAAAGAATAAAAATCCCCACGCCCCGCATGGATGAAGCCCTTTACAATACAAAAAAACACCCGAATTCGGGTGTAAAAATTATTATTTTCTGTTTTGTTGCGATACAGGTTTTGACAATTCATAACTCTTGCTTCTTAAACATGCACGCATATTATCAAAACACTCCTGAAAATCTTTTTTCTTTCGAATTTCCTTACCCTTCAAACAGTCTTTATTATTCGTGTTAGATATTGTTGTACACGAGACTCCACTAACACTTGTTAAATTCAACAAACTAAAATCATTCGCCAACTGTTTTGCCAACTCAGCATTAACTTCGCTACCATTTCCCGACATATTTGAAATTGTATTCATATTACTGTTTAAACAAGTCATCACATCAGTCGGTAATAACTCATTATTACAATTCTTAACCCCAGCCATAAAGATATTTCTATCCTCCGACCTAAAAGAGACACTGCCACCGCCAGACGAAGCTCCTCCCGCATCGGCCCCCTTGGCCTGCAGTCCCGTGGTCAACACTGCCTTTTCCAGTTGTGTTTTCAACCGCCGCAACAAAGATTCCATTTCTTCGTACTGTTTGTACATCTGTTGTGTAATCAGTGTTGTTTTCATTGCGATAACATCACGCATCAAATCACGGTCTGCCCCGGTTGGATTTGTCTGTGCACCGATATTATACGCATGCGTTGAACACAGTGCCAATTCTGCGGCAATCATATCATTATCTTCGTCATCACAGCCGTTATCCGCCGCCACCGCCGGCATGGCAAAACAAACAACGAAACAAAGCACCAATACACCAAAGCAAGCAAAAATCTTATCATTTATCCATTTCATTTTTTTGAGTTCCCCAGTGTAATAGTTGGAATTTTATTACTTTGCAACTTGCCATCAACACATTTTTGTACCACAGGATTAAAAGAACTTGTTCCACACAAACAACATTCGTCCTGACTTTTTGCAGCAGAGTTCCGCCGACCACCGCCACAATCATGAACACAAACTACTGTTCCAATCATCGCTTTCGCAGCATTATTCAAAGATGCCTCCTGTTTTTCTCTAACAGTCGCTCTTTGTTCTATCTCAATTTGCGTCAACGTCAAAATATCATTACCTGTAAATTTACAAGGCCCGGTCACAACACAACGTGCATTCTTTCCATCCCATTCCGTTCCACAACCTTGTGGTGCGACATTATTCCCCCAAGCTTTACACGACCGTTCATCATATGCCGAAGAGACAATCGTCTGATCTAACCCTGTTCCACCAAATGCACTGGCCGCGATTGCACCACCATACATAAAATCATTGGTCAGTTTTTTATTATCCACACAAATATCCTTGGGCAACTTTTTACTGTTAACCGCATTCAGTAATTTCTGATATCCATTTGGTGTCAATGCACAGTACTTCATACGTTCGGTATAGGTATCTGTCCCTGTTTTTACATATCTGTTATTACCAATATAATCCGGCGAATCCTGTAATAAAATACGTTCCAGTATATCCAGTCCCAATGCATTATCCCGTTTGCTGTTTCTGCGACCAAATATTGAAATAGAATCCAACGCAGATGTCGCACAACCAACACGAACCAGTCTGTCCCCTTCGTAATTTTCATCCAACCATTCACGCAAAACGGCATCATTATCACCATCACCACCAATCAAACTGGTTAATGTGCAACGGGTATCGTCCTGGGGTGACACCGCCATACCGTCCGAGCATTCCATTCCCCCTTTAACATATCCCCCCTTGACCGAGCGACCATTCTGACAATTATCATTATTATAATGCCCCACCTTGTGTATATCGCCCTCGCCCGTACACAGGAATTTTCCCCACTGATTACATGCACCACTTAACATCATAATCACATCAGACACATCCACCCCCACGGCCAGTGCCATTTCCAATCCTTCGTATGCTTCGTCCACGATTGCGTCATATGGTTCAAAGAATCCCATTGCCTTTTGCTTAAACACCTTGACCCGCTTTGGTCCAGAACAGTTATTTCCGCGTGAATCACACCCCGCATAGATAAACGCATTTTGCATTGTCGCATTCAGTGTTTTTAACGCAACCTCGGCACTTTCTATCTTGGACATAATCTGCCCTGCAATTTGTTCACGTGCCAAGACATCTGCGGACACACCGGCCTGGGCGGCGGCAACCTGGGCATCGGTCAACGCACCATTTCCAGACGGGGTTGATACACTTTGCACCTGCTGAATGGCCTGTTGCTGTTGTGCGGCAACCTCTTGCATAGCGGCCTGGGTTAATGCCTTTTGTTCATCCAGTGCGGCCTGCATTTGTGCAATTTGTTGTGCATTTTGCTGTTGCATTTGGGCCTGCATCTGTGCCATCTGCTGCTGCATTTGTTGCATTTGCATACTGCTTTGCTGGGCTGCGGCATTTGCTGCGGCGGTCTGTGCCGCCAGTTCTGCCTGTTGTGCCTTGGTATTGGCATTTGACACCAACTGGGCAGAAATATATTCGACTAAATCATTGCCGTATTTTTTGCATGTTGCATTACTGTTTACGCACCCCGAAACAATTGGACGAGCAATATCTATGGTCGTACATCCAGAACATTTTGGTTGTGCACAACGCAGTATCAGTGAATTACAGTTTCCAAAATCTGCAGTTGGTGCATCTTGTGTCGCCATCGTGCGACTGTTCATCATTTGATTCCAGTTATTATTATTTGTTGCCCCCGAATTACCGTTCCATGCAGTCAAATTATTCCCAGCAGTTGTTGCAACATTAGCCCCCGCCATAAAAGGCATGGCACAAATAAACACGGCAAAAATATGCTTAAAGAACTTCATACTCTCTCTATTAGTATAATTTTATCACAAAAACAAAGCATATAAAAGTAAAAAAACATTATCCCCCCACCCCGTAAAGCATGTAAAATACCAAAAACGTAAAATAAAAGATAATGGCACAGATACGGGATGGGGGCGACATCGCAGTGTACAAACGCTACATAAGCCCCCCCTGCCCGTCAGGTGCGTTAAATAAAAGATAATGGTATAGATGCAAGATAAAACCGCCAGTGCAGTGTACAAACGCTACATAAGATGTCGCCCCGCCCATCAGATGCGTAAAATAAAAGATAATGGTATAGATACGGGATGGGGGCAACATCGTAGTGTACATAACGCTACATAAGATGTCGCCCCCGCCCGTAGATGTGCCATTAGATTTAATTTAAATCAGGATTTGGCGTTTATTTTTCGCATCAGGTCCCGACAGGATTCCGTCTTGTTCCATGCGTTCAATGAATCCAGCGGCCTTGTTATATCCGACCCCCAAACGGCGTTGAATATATGAAATGGTTGGTTTTTTATCACGAATGACAATTTCTTTGGCCTGTTCATACAGGTCATCTTTAGCACCACCGCCACCAATTGCACCGGGCAACCCCGGAATCACAGAACCGCCGCCTTCGTCTTCGCCTGCGGTAACACCTTCGGTATATTCTGGTTCGCCCTGTGCACGCAGGAAATCCCCGATTTTTGACAATTCATCATCACTGATAAACGCACCATGGATACGCACTGCGGCATGTCCACCTTCGCTGAACAACATATCCCCCATTGCCAACAGTTGTTCTGCCCCACCGGCCCCCAGGGACGTCATACTGTCGATACGGCTGGCGGCCTGGAACGATACGCGTGTTGGAAAGTTTGCCTTGATAACACCTGTGATAATTGTTGCGTCTGGTCGCTGGGTTGCCATAATCAGGTGGATACCCGCAGCACGTGCCTTTTGTGCGATACGTTGCACACACAGTTCCACTTCTTTTTTTGCCACCGCCATCAGATCAGCCACCTCGTCAATAATTATAACCAGGTATGGCATATCAGACATATCAACTTCCTGGGTTTCGAACATCAGTTCACCCGTTTCAGGGTCTGTTCCAACGGCCACCTGTTTGGTTAATCTTTCCCCGCTGTCACGTTTGTGTGCCATAATTTCATTATAACTTTCGATATTACGTGCGTTCAGTTGCCCCAGTCTTTTATAGCGTTCTTCCATTTCACGCACGGCCCACTTTAACGCATTTATCGCCGGCTGAGGTTCCAGTTTAACGATTGGTGTAATCAGATGTGGAATATCATCCCAGAATCCAAAGTCCACCCCCTTGGGGTCAATAATCATCAGTTTACATTTATCCGGGGTAAAGTGATAAACTATGGATGTGATAATAGATTGCACGAATACAGACTTACCCGATCCTGTACGTCCTGCAATCATCATATGTGGCATTTTCGCCAGGTCAAAGTACATAGGATGTCCACCAATATTCACCCCCAATGCCAACGGTATTTTATACTTAGACTGGACAAACATTTCATCTTCCATCAGGCCACGGTACCGCACAACCTGACGTTTAATATTTGCCATTTCCACACCCAAATAGTTTGATTTAGGCATCAAAGCAATACGGAAATTTTCCACGGCCATGGCGCGTGTCATATCCTTTCCTGTTTTACTGATATCTGCGATACGTTGTCCTGGTTCTGGTTCGAACTCATACAAAGTGACAACTGGCCCCGGTTTAATTCCCACCACTTTGCCAAACACCCCATATTCCGCAAAGTGCGTTTCAATTGCCCGTGCATTTTGCATCAACTCGGGTGTAACGGAATATTTTGCCGCCTTGGAATATTCCAGCAAACTGGTATCTGGCAATCTGTAAACAGAATATGCCTGGGCTGCATTTGGCATTGCAGACTTAGCCACCACCGCGGCCACAGGTGCCGCCACCTGTTTTTTTCGCCGTCCCAGCAATCCGCCACGTTTTTTCTGCGTTTCAGGTTCTGTTTCTGGCTCGGCCGGTACCACCGCCTGCTCTGCCTTATCATCAGCATCAACCGCCTTTGCCCGCACAGGACACGCAGCAGGTGCACCCACCAAATGAAATGCCGACCCAACCCAACGCAAACAACGCAGAAAAACCCGCATAGCCCCACGCACATGCGACCATTTAATATGTAACAACATTCCCGCCATTACAAAGAACCCCATCAAACACGCAATTCCAACTAGCAATACCAACTCACCGAATACCACCCCTAAATCCGCCACTGCAATTGCACCGAACATACCACCGAACGCAGAACCAACCGAAATTGCACCAAATCCGACCGCCCCCAAACACACCGCAATAAATCCACGCAGCAAATTATACTCTGGTGCCACATCTGCATTAAAACCAATCAGTTTTAAAAATCCCCACCGCACAATACACAACAAAACAAAGAATCCAGGAATCCAACCAATTGCATATTTCAGCATACCAACCAGATAGCCCATCAACGACTGTTCGCCAAACGTACTGGCCACGCCAAAGCCCGCCAATTTTGGGTCATAAAACAACAAAGCCGACACAGCCCACAGGCCCACCCCACAAACAACGGCCCCAAACACACGCCCCATCAGCCATCGCAAAGATTCTGCAATACTTTTTGGTAAAAAATTTGATTTTCCTGCCATATCGGATGCATTTTATCATAAAATTCACAAAAAAACAAACAAGCAAACCGAATATATGGCAAAAAAACATCCCCGACTGGGGATAAATTTATGACTTTCTTAAGATACCTTTGACAAGGTCTGCCACAACCATACCTATAAAAGCCCCAAAAATCACATCTGTTGGCCAATGTGCCCCATATGCCACACGAGACATCCCAATAAAAATAGCCAGCGTCCACGTCAACGGCTTAAACCGTGGTGCCAACATACCAATCATAACCAACCCTGCAAAACTGACTGCCGTATGTCCAGATGGCATGGAATTAAATGCCCACTCGGTTGAAGGCGGAAAAAATCCTGTCATTCCCAAAGCCTCGTAAAAAATTGGTCTGGCTCGTCCAATCAACACCTTTAACACACCAACCAACAGACCAGCTCCCAACACGCTGTAAAATATCAAAAACGCATTACTAGCCTTTGTTTTTTCAAAGAAACCACACAAAAAATCCCTTACATTAACCTTGTTTACACATTTAAAAAAACTACAATCTGTTTTTACGCACTTTTTAACACAAAAAAACGCTGCTGCAACCGCCGCCACGAAAATCCAGTTTTTTGCCGAAAAAATCTGGTCAAAGTACCACCAGGCCCGACAATCAAATTCACGCAAAAAACCAAACAGCGGCTTATCAAACCACAAAATACCAGCAAAAATCAAGATAACAACAACACCTGCTGCCAATCCAATTTGATTCCACTTAATCTGATTATCTTTTGTTAGAAACATATCCACACCCCATATTAAACTTATTCAGCGACCAGCCTGTGATAAATCTTTTTATCGGTCAGAATTTGTACAGCCACAGCCATAGCTAATCTGTCTTCATCTGCCCCACTGGTAATAACCGGACATCCCTTCCGAACATCATCGGCCCGAACATCCGACCGATTGTTAAAGTCCTGGGCATTAAATTCATTATTTATCACATTCAGGAAAAACGCATTTTGTTGCTGATTTGTTCTGATATTGGACAGACATACAATTGGGAACAATCCACGTCCATCTATTACACCGCCCTGTCCTGTTTTAATAGACTTGTTCAGCAATTCCAACGCACCACCATTATTCAGGTCAATTCGCGATGCAATTCGTGCAGACCCTGCGGTTGGTGTTCCAACCAAAACCCCACGTCCATTTTCATAGAAAGCAGCAACCAAGGCCTCGGCTGTACCACGTGTTTGATTTGACATCAACACCACAACAGGTGCATCTGTAACAGCATCACCACCGGGTACCACTTCTACCTCGTCTCGTGCAGTTTCAACAATTCGCATAACAGGAGTTTGTCCAACAAACAATCCCCCCAATTTTGCAGCAGCCCTTTCATCATCACCGGTTGTCGCACGCAAATCCAGGACGATTCCTGCAACATCGGGATACCGTGCCAATGCCTCATTTATAATTGCGGCGGCATTATCAGAAACCTTGTGCACAACAATTTCCAACAATCCGCCTGTCTTATCATCACGATAAACAATATCGGCATCGGCCAAAACAATTGTTGCTCGCCGCAAGACGACATCTTTTTCCCCCGCCGGGGTCAGCAACTTAATCTTAGCAGTCCCTGAATTAAATCCACTCATCACTGCAGCCAAATCCGCATCTGTCATATCACGAACATTGACACCATTCATCTGTACGATTAAATCGCCTGCCCGAATTCCTGCATTATCGGCGGGTGCCCCTTTATAAACCCCATTTATTCGAAAGTTTCCACGTTCATCACGTTCACCTTCGATACCAACGCTGGTCAAGATTCTGCCATCTTCTGCGATTTCTGCCGCTTTGGAAAAGATATAGCGTCCATTTTCATCAACACCGCGTATCAGTGTATCAACAACCGCCTGATATGTTTCACTTTCGCTCATATTCCGCAGATAAGGGTCATTTGCACGCATTTTCAATATCAACGCAGTTGTAATTTCACCGAACCCGTACCAATCTTTTTCATCTGGCCGTGGATAGTTTGCAATAATACTATCATCCCAGACCAAAACCACCCTTTCATCTGTGGCGGCGATATGGGCAGATTTATTCAGATTTTCCAAACTTTCAATTGCGACATTTAACCCTTTGCCGGCCCAGTTTACATTATCCAGCTTCTGATAAATCTCGGCAAAGGTTTCAGACATTTCAAAAACAGGCAAACCATCTTGCACAGGTTCATCTTCAAAGAACAACCCATCTGCCAAACACGGCATTACCGCCCCCAGGACAAACATAATCCAAACACAGAATTTTTTTATTCCCATTGTTTTACCCCTCCCCTTGGTTGCGGCATAGACCTGATTATTTTTCGTCTGTATCACGCAGATTGAAATTATACAGTATCATATTAGATATATAAATACTGGTAAATGTTCCCATGATAACACTGAAAATCATAGCGATTGAGAAATCACGCAACACCTGACCACCGAATATCAGCAATCCAATCATCGCCAACAGTGTCGAAATACTGGTCAGCATGGTACGCCGCAGCATTTCATTTACCGACAAGTCAATCAAATCGGTCATAGGCATCTTATGATATTTTTTCACATTTTCGTCAATTCTGTCATAGTTAACAATCTTATCGTTAATGGAATAACCAATACCCGTCAAAATAACTGCAATTGCCGTCTGATTAAATTCCAACCCAACGATTGAAAAGAACCCAAACATCAACACAAAGTCCAGGAACAACGAGCAAAATGCCCCGATTGCATACCCGCCTTTGTATCGAATCCAAACATAAATCGCCATCATAACGAACGCGAACAGTATGGCCAAGATACCCCCCTGAACCAATTCGCCCCCAATTTTTGGTCCAACAACCTGCACCTGTTCATACTGAACTTTGTCGCCCAGAATATCCTTAATCTGTGCCACCCGTTCATTTTGTTCTGTATCAGTTGCACCCTTGGGCAGTCCCAAACGAATTAAAATTGCATTACCATCAACTTCTTGTAATTCTGGGCTAAAGTTTTGCAGTGCGATACGCATATCTTCCACGCCATAATTTTCAACGACTGGTTTTACCTCCATCGAGATACCACCAGAAAAGTCAATTCCATAATTCAAACCACGGAACATCAGCGACACCACCGACAGCAAAATCAAAGCCCCCGAAATAATATACGCCAACTTACGATATTTCATAAAATGCAGTTTCATAATCCTTACCCCTTTTTGCATTCTTATTTTTTACCACCGATAAAGCCAATTTTTTTGTTTTTACCGTTCATATACCAATCAACCAAAGTTCTGGTCAGCCACACACATGTAAACAAGGTTGTCAAGATACCAATTGACAGTGTTACGGCAAATCCACGAATTGGTCCTGCACCGAACTGGAACAACACCAACGCACAAATCAGTGTGGTTAAGTTTCCATCCAAAACGGTTTTCATTGCACGATCAAATCCCATATTCACGGCACGCAGTGTTGGTACGCCTGAACGCACTTCGTCACGGATACGTTCAAACGGCAATACATTTGCGTCCACCGCCATACCCAACGTCAACACGATACCTGCAATACCCGGCAATGTCAGTGTTGCCCCGAACAAAGCGGTCACCCCAACAATCATTCCCAGGTTAACCATCAACGCGATACCTGCAATAACACCAAAGCCACGATATACCATAAACAGGAATATAAAGATAAATATCACACCTGCAATTGCACCAACTTTACCCTGTTCAATCGTATCTGCCCCCAGTCCTGCACCAACGGTACGTTCTTCGATAACCTGCAATGGGGCGGGCAACGCGCCGCTTCTCAGCAGTACGGCCAAATCCTTGGCCCCCTGTAATGAAAATCCCCCAGAAATCTGACCACGTCCCCCTGGGATTGGTTCACGAATTGTTGGTGCGGATAAAACCTTGCCGTCCAGCACAATCGCAAACCGTTCATTAACGTGTTCTGTTGTCAGTTTTGCAAATTTACGAGCCCCTGTTGCATCAAACACAGTCGTCACAACTGGCATATTATTCTGGTCAAAATCAGCCTGAGAATCCTTTAACGAATCCCCTGACACCTCTACCCTGGTATAAACTGGCACCATCTGTCCCGGCATATCCATATAAGGCATAAATTCAGTACCATTTGGTGCACGCCCTGATTGTAACTGTTCCATTGACACAGATTCATTAACCAAATGGAATGTCATTTTTGCGGTTTGCCCAATCAAGTCTTTGATACGTTCTGGATTATCAACACCTGGCAACTGAATCAAGATATACTTTCCCCCCTGACTTTGAATAGACGGGTCTTTTGTTCCCAAGGCGTCAATACGGCGGCGAACAATTTCGATACTGCGAGCCAGTGCATCTTGTACCATTTCTTCTTTTTGTTTATCAGAATACTTCAGTTCAATTGTTTTACCATCAGACGTTATATCAACTGTATTTGCAAAAGTACTTTTCAAACGTCCCTTAGCAGCAGACACCTCGTCCTCATTTCTAACGACCAGCGACACCACACCGTCATGATTACGCAAATTAGAAAAACGAATAACCCCTTTGTTTCTATCAATCAACGCCGAACGAGTTTCTTCATACAGCTGTTCAGACTTTTCCTTTAACATAGTCGCGGTATCAACCTCTAACAACAACTGTGCCCCTCCTTTCAGGTCCAGCCCCAATGGAACAGGTTCAATCCACGATGGAAAATACTTTGACAAACTTGGTGCAATTGTCGGAATAGACAACATCACACAGAACACCGACACAAATACAATCGCCAGTTTTTTAAACATAACCTAACCCTTTCCTTTATTACTCTGCAATTGCGACTGCGTTTTTATTAACTTCGATAACAACGCCTTTTGCAATTTCTACTTCTAATGATTTTTCGTTGATTTTTTTAATAGTTCCATAAATACCTGCGGCCATAACTCGATTACCAACCTGCAAAGAATCCAGCATTTTCTGATATTCCGCCATACGTTTTTTATTTGGTCGCACCATAAACAGGTAAATAATTCCAAAAACCACCGCACAATACATTACCAACCCCCAGAATCCATTTTGCGGGGCGGCCTGCACATTTTGTGTGGCAACATTAACAACTTCTGCCGTCTGTTCCATAGTAATTCTCCTTACTTTAATACCCAAACATTAGTAAATAAACCCAACAAAGTAAAGCAGAAATACAACAAATTACAATCTTTCGAACCAAGTATCTATTTCCGTCATTGGAATAAATTTATAAACAGGTCTACCATGATTACATTGTCCGGCCCGTTCTGTATTTTCAATATCCCGCAACAAAGCATCCATTTGCATCATATCCAATTTCTGACCTGCACGCACAGAATTATGGCACGCCCAGTTTGCCAGTTTCAGATGCAATTTTTCCCCCAACTGGGCCGAGTGTCCATTGACACGTACTTCATCTGCAACTGACTTCAATACACTTTCCCAGTCCAAATCCCAATCTGCAGGCTTTTCAAAAATTGCAATTGCCTTTTCACCAAACGCGTCCAGCACCAATCCAGACTGTTTCATTTCATCTGCGATTGACATAATTGCACTGACATCTTCTTCTCGCAGGTTTACAACAATCGGCGTCAACAATGGCTGAGTTTTTATTTTGTTATTTCTAAGTTTTTCATATGTAATACGTTCATGTGCAGCATGCTGGTCAATTACGACCATATTATCGTCTTTTTGTGCAATAATATATTTATTTCCCACCTGCCCTACGACACGTCCCAATGGCAAATCCACAACAATTGTACTGTCCAGAACGGGGCTTTCGTTTGATTCTGCACGATGTTCAGGCATAAAAGGAAACAAAACATCACGCACAGTCTGTAAATCACTTTTTACACCAAAATCAAACTTAACAGGTGCTGATCTGTTTTCCATACGAAATGTTGAACCGCTGTGGTTATGCACAGGCGACACACTATTTATCCCCCGACTATTTATTGCCAGGCTACCAACATGTGGCTGTGTCATCATTGTCTGCGACAACCTGTCCCGCAAAGCCTTGATAATAAAAGATCGCACATGATTAGGTTCTAAAAAATGCACTTCGGTCTTAGCAGGAGACACATTAACATCCACCGCATTTGTTGGCAAAGTCAGATATAACGCACACAGCGGGAATTCCCGTGCATGCATAACATCCATATACGCAGCTCGCAACGCACCAACCAACACCTTATCCTTAACTGGTCGCCCATTTACAAACAGAAACTGATCTATACTGGATGCCCGCCGCAATGTTGGTTCCGATATAACCCCTGTCAATTTCATATTAGAACTGTTTGAAGTTACATCTATTTCCAACATACGTCCATGAACATCATCCCCCATAACTGCGACAATTCTGTCCAGCAAATTCTGATTTTTTGGAAACCGCCATTTATTATTCAGTGAAAATCCAACATCTGCCCGTGCCATTGCCAACCGCTTTACAACCTCTAACACAGACATCATTTCGGCCCTGTCGCCACGCAGAAACTTTAACCGTGCTGGTGTTTTTGCGAACAGATTTTGGACACGAATTCTGGTACCAGATTCCCAATCAGACGGTCGCACAACGCCCGTTGTCGCATCTATTTGCCACCCGTTTTCATCGATTCCATTACACGTATCTATTGTCATATCAGACACAGATGCAATTGACGGCAACGCTTCGCCACGAAACCCCATAAAGTTTATATTTAACAAATCATCATCAGGCAACTTTGAAGTTGCATGACGTGTAATTGCACGACATAAATCATCACGACTCATACCTGATCCGTTGTCAATGATAGCAATCATTGTACGTCCACCATCTACAACATCTATCATAATTTGGTCAGCCCCCGCATCCAGCGCATTTTCCACCAATTCTTTAACCACACTGGCGGGTCGTTCTACCACCTCACCTGCGGCAATTTGGTTAATCAGGAAATCCGGCAGCACGCGTACAGACATGATATTTTTCCTATTCTTTGAATTTTACTTCCAAAATTTCATATTCTTTTTCGCCCCCTGGCAACCGAACGATACACGTATCTCCAACACATTTACCAATCATCGCCCTTCCAACTGGCGAAGTACATGAAATAACCGTCCGTCCATCAGATTCGACATCAGACAGAATCCTGCATTGCATCTTATTACCATCTTCATCTTCTGCAATAACACGTGCACCAAAAACAACCCTGTCCCCTGTCAAACTGTCCACATCTATAACATTTGCATTTTGAATCAAGTCTTCTATAAATCTGATTCTGTTATCTATTTTACGTTGTTGTTCTTTGGCAGCACTGTAATCAGCATTTTCCGACAAATCCCCCAGTGATCTGGCCCATTGGACAGTTTTTAATATTTCTGGTCTTTGATTTTCCTGTAAATCTCTCAGTTCTTTTTGCAGATTTTCAAATCCTGCACGTGAAATTGGCTTTTTTTCCATATCATTATCCTGCTGTTATTATAATGGGCAAATTATACGCATTCATTTTAATTTTGCAATTATGAAATTAACAATGTATAGTATACATAATATGTTCAGGACAAATATCTTAACCAAATTTTTACTTCGCCGATTTTTTTCTGGCGTTGGTCTTGTTATGTTGGTCGTATGTGGAATTATATTGGCGGTGACATTCGTAGAACGTCTACCATCCAATCCGACTGCGATGGCGGCTCTGTACGATTCATGGGTACGTCTGTTGGAATATGTACCAATGTTTTTACCGTTGGCGGTATTTATGGGTACACTGTTTACCGCATACAATCTGACTAAATCCAGTGAAAGTATTATTGTATCCAGTGCTGGTTTATCCCCCTATCAATCCAGCCGTCCATTTTTGGTTGGTTCGTTTTTGATTGGTGTCTTTGCAACGACTGTTATAAACCCCTATTCGGTAAGGATCAGTTCAGACAACATCACCCCCGACCATCTTCAACTGATTGACAACCAAATATGGCTGCGTGAAGAATCAGAAAGTGGTTATATCACTCTGCATGCCCAAAACATGCACAAGGCGGGCGAAATCCTGATTTTTGAAACTGCGACCGTCTATACCCAGGACCCATCGTTCAAATTGACCAACCGTATAAATGCGGACACCATCACCTTGTCTGACACAGGCCTGTCTGCAAACAACGCAACGATATGGCACGCAGATGGTACCACCACAACTGGCACATGGGAAAACCCGACATTATTAACCACCCAAACAGTATTAGACCGCTATCTGCAACCGGACCAAATTTCATTTTGGCAGTTACCAGATTTTATTCATCGCATGGAATCTATTGGTGCACCCGTTCGCGGTCATCGTGTACAACTGTGGACATTGCTGTTTTTACCATTGACCATGATTGCCATGGCCACACTGGGGATTGCTTTTTCCCAGACCAAGCAACGCCGCAATTACAGTTTTGGTATAAAGTTCAGCCTGGGTATAATAACCTGCTTTGCGGTATATTTTCTGATAAATATGTTTAATGCCCTGGGGTCCACGGGGACACTACCCCCTGTATTATCCATCATTGCCCCTCCACTGATTATCATTGCAGCATCCGGCATATTTATAACCAGTTTTGACACAATCTAAACTCTGGGGGGATTATCACAATGCCAAAGAAAAAGAAAACAAATCATAAGATGTTAAAAGTTTTAATCTGGCTGCTGATTGCAGTTCTAGTTATACTGATGATAACATCCTTTTCCACCCCCGTTCACATGACAGAAATTATAGTATATCCATGAAACACATAGACATCTTTCTAGAAGCCTTATCTGCCGAACGTGGTCGCAGCGAAAAAACCTTGGCGAGCTATGAATCGGACCTTAGATTGGCGGATGCTGCCATACCGGGCGGTTTACTGAATGCGGACACACACGCACTTCAGACCTATTTATCTGGCCTGCCTGACAAACCATCATCTATTTCTCGCAAGGCATCTGCCCTGCGTGGCTTTTATAAATTTTTAATGTTGGAAAAGATGATATCATCAAATCCCACAACGAATCTGGAATTACCGAAACGCAATCGCCCGCTGCCAAAGTTCTTATCGGTACAAGAAATAGAACTATTGATATCCAGTGCTGGCGACACCCGCAATTCAACCCGTCTGCGTGCGATGATAGAATTACTGTACGCATCGGGCCTGCGTGTATCGGAATTGTGTGAATTACCCATGACTGGTGTTTTGGGCAACAAATTACTGATACACGGCAAAGGTGCCAAAGAACGTTTAGTTCCAATGCACGACACAGCAATCACAGCATTAAACAAATGGCTGTCCATACGGGACAACGAAACATCTAAATACGTATTTCCATCAAACAGCCAAACAGGTCATATAACCCGCGATGGATTTTTCAAGATACTAAAAAAGTGTGCTATTTTATCTGGCATATCTCCTGACCGGGTCAGTCCTCATGTACTGCGTCATTCGTTTGCATCCCACCTTTTGGCGGGCGGTGCGAACCTGCGTGCGATACAAACCATGCTGGGTCACGAAGATATTTCTACGACCCAAATATACACTCACGTGATGCCAGAAAGATTACTTGAAACGGTATCACATCACCCACTTGCAACCTCCAAGGATACTAACAAATGATACGAAAATGCGATCACCCTGGCTGCACCAAGGCTGGTACATGCCGTGCCCCCAAGGACCGAACATTAAAAGAATACTGGATGTTCTGTACAGAACATGCCGCCGAATACAACAAAAATTGGAATTACTATGCCGGCATGACAGACGAAGAAATCGAAGAAGACTGGGAAACCTCTGTATTTGGTTCACCACTTAAATCTGTGAAAAGCCAAAAAACATCTGGGGCAGATTATGCCAAATTCATAAACGAATTTTTAACTGGCCGCAGCCAGTTTGACAAGATGCCCCAGCCATCAAAATTACCAACCAACGTGACATCTGCCCTGCGTGTATTTGATTTGAGCGTCAGCGCATCATGGCGTGATGTTGGTATAAAATATCGTGCATTGGCGAAAAAGCACCACCCTGACACTGCCACAGACAAAAAGAATGCGGCCGCTGAATTTGCTCGGATTTCCGCTGCATACGACATATTAAAGAAACACTTTGGCCAGAAATAACCAAACAAAAAACGCCCGATTTGGGCGTTTTACTTCATTTTATTTAATGTTTTCCACCAATTTTTGTACGTCCCCCCATCAGTGGTTGTAATTTTTTTGGAATATTGACTGAACCATCTGGATTCTGATGATTTTCAATCACGGGCACAATTGCACGTGGCAAAGCAATACCAGTATTATTCAGTGTCGCACAGAACTGCATTGAACCATCTGCTGCCCTATAACGAGTATTGGTTCTGCGTGCCTGGAATTGTCCAATTGACGAACACGATCCCAATTCACGATATGTATTTTCACTGGGGAACCATGCCTCGACATCATGCATTTTAACCTTGTTAAATCCCATATCACCTGTACACGCCGCAATCACCCGATATGGCAATTCCAAATCTTCCATAACCTCGCACAAATTATTCAACAAATGTTCGTGCATTTCATCGGACTGTTCTGGTGTACAGAACACATATTGTTCCACCTTGTTAAATTGATGTATACGCACGATTCCACGGGTATCACGTCCTGCGGCACCAGCCTCTTTTCTGAAACACGGTGAATAGCCTGCATATTTAATTGGCAAATCTTTTTCGTTTAAAACTTCATCCGCATGCAACGAATTCAGCACAATTTCCGCTGTTCCTGCCAAACAGCGGTCTGTATCGGTCAGCATAAACACATCATTATTCATCACTGACAAATCCGCCCCCATAAAGTGCCCAGCATTAAAAATAGTCTGTGGTTTTGTAATAGATGGACAATTTACAAATGTAAATCCTTTGGCAATCAGTTTCTGCATAACATACGTCTGAATGGCCAGTTCCAGTTCTGCTGCCTCACCAAACAGGGCATAGGTACGAGTTCCACAAATACCTGCAATTTTTTCAGGTCTCCACCATCCGTTCATTTCCAGCAAATCCCACTGTGCCCGTGGTGTAAATTCAAATGAACGCGGCATACCAACCCGTCTTACTTCTACATTTTCAGTATCATCTTTGCCAACGGGGGCATCTGCCGCTGGAATTTGCGGTACTCGCCGCAACAAATCGGCCAGTTTTTCTTCCCCCACTGCCAATTCTGCTAAATCATTTGCAATTTCCGCCCCGATTTCTTTACTGCGTGCAATCAGCACAGCTTTATCCACAGCGGCTGGTATTTCACGTGTAATTTTATTTTTTTCCGCAGTTTTTGCCTGAGTTATTGTTTTCAATTCACGCACACGCACGTCCAACGCCAGTATTTCATCAACACAATCAGGCATTCTTTTTAATTCGCATGCCTTTTTTACGATTTGCGGGTTTTCACGAATAAATTTCATATCCAACATAATATCAACCTCTTTTTACTTATTGGAATATACTGTATATACGGTTTGTTTTTTGTAAAGAAAAATACACAATAAACTACTCCCCCAACGGGGATGAACACGAACCAAAAAACAGGAAATTCATAATCATAACAGTCATTATTATAACTTTAATTCACCCCATGTGCAACATGTTTATATTGAATTATTTCATTTGCATAAATATCGTGGCATATGTTATGCTGTGCCACGTAAACAGGGAAAGGTAAAAAATAATGTATGATATTATTATATTGGGTTCAGGGCCTGCGGGGTTAACTGCTGCATTATATGCGGCCCGTGCGAACAAGAAAACATTGGTATTGGGTGGCGATCGTTTGGGTGGTCAGATGGCGGGCATCGCTGTATTGGAAAACTATCCAGGTTGGTCTGGCAGTGGTTATGACTTGGCGTTGTTTATGAAGAACCAGTGTGAAACCTTTGGTGCGACTGTTGAATTTACATCTGCGACCAACGTTTGTGGCGATTCCGTAAACGGCTTTGTCATAAAGTGCGACAATGGTTCTGAATATACTGGAAAAAGTGTAATTATTGCAACGGGTGCATCACCCCGCAAATTGGAAATTGCTGGTGCCCGCGAATTGATGGGTCGTGGTGTATCATATTGTGCAACATGTGATGGATTTTTCTACAGTGGCAAAACGGTAATTGTATTGGGCGGCGGCAACAGTGCATTAAACGATGCCCTGTATTTGGCGGATTTGGCCAAGACGGTAAAAATCGTATACCGCAAATCAGAATTCACCCGTGCCGAAGATATCTTGCGTCAACGTGTTGCAGAACGTGACAATATCGAATGCCTGTTTAACACAGATTTGGTAAAAATCGCAGAAAAGCCTGATTCTGCGGACGGCGAACTGATTGTCACAACAACAGACGGCACAGAAATGACTGTTGACGGTGTATTTGTTGCCATCGGGCACGAGGCAAACACAGACTATCTATGCGAAGACATTAAACGTGACCAGTTGGGACGTTTGGCACCATCAGCCCTGCCCGCCGGCATTTTTGTTGCGGGCGATGTCCACAGCGATATCAAGATGCAAATTGCAACAGCCGTTGGCACAGGCTGTACCGCAGGCATGGACGCAATTGCATATTTGAATAAACAATCATAAAAAAGAAACGCCCAAACGGGCGTTTTTTTATTTTGTTTTCTGTTTCAAACAAACCATAAAAAATTTCTTAACTGGATTTGCCAATTCAACATCAACCAGCTTTTGGTACTTTTTTGATTGCTGCACAATCTCGTTCGCAGATTTTTCCGCCAGGCATCTGTACGCACCCTTTGGCGAAGTTCTGTCATATTCCCACGACTGCACACTATCACAGAACCGTGCATATTCACCATATAATTCGCCCCGCATTGCGGCCCGTGTCGCATCAGTAACAATATGCTGAGGTGCCGGGACAATATAATATGCATACTCGACACTTTCCAAACTGTTACGGAACGCAAAAGCCTCGGCACGGTCAATCCAGGCATCTTGTGTCCGTGCACGCGAAAAGTGTTTTTCTGGCTGCATCGCAACATCACCCATATAAACCAAGCCACGCCCCGCATCATACTTATCCGCAGTTTCCATTTTCTTCCAGCGTTTTTTCAAATCCTGTTTGGCCAAAATTTTCAAATTTGTAAAGCCAGACTTGATTGCTGCATAAACTTCTACCTCTGTATATTCTTTTTTCATATTATACCAAACCTTTGTTATCTGTTCTCTATAAAAGATAGACAAAAATATATAAAAGTCAACTTTTTTTATAAAAAAAGTGTATATTTTGTTGAAAAGTCATAATTTTAGGTATACCCTGTACCCGATTAAACAAAAAAATGGGGCCAGAACAGATGAAGATTCGCAACATTGCAATTATTGCACACGTAGACCACGGCAAAACCACATTGGTCGACAACATGTTAAAACAGGCGGGCACCTTCCGCGAGAATGAACGCGTTGATGAACGCGTAATGGACAGTGGCGACATAGAACGCGAACGCGGCATTACAATTTCCGCCAAACCCACATCTGTATTATGGGGCGACTACAAGATTAACATAGTTGACACACCGGGCCACGCAGACTTTGGTGGCGAAGTGGAACGTATTTTATCGATGGTTGACGGCGTAGTCTTATTGGTTGACAGTGCCGAAGGCCCCCTGCCCCAGACCAAATTTGTATTATCCAAGGCATTAAAACTGGGGCTGCGTCCAATCGTTTGCATAAACAAAGTTGACCGTGCCGATGCCCGTCCGGACGAAGTTTTAACAGAAACATTTGACCTGTTTGATAAATTAGGTGCAACAGATTCCCAGTTAGATTTCCCATATTTATATTCTGTTGGTCGTGATGGTTGGGCAGTACGAGACTTAAATGACGAACGCAAAGATTTAACCCCTTTATTCCAGTTAATCGTAGATCACGTCCCTGCCCCCGATTGCAATGGCGAACGCTGCCAATTGGACGCACCATTTACAATGTTGGCCACCACGCTTGAGGCGGACCCATACGTAGGTCGTATTTTGACTGGCAAGATTGAATCTGGCACAGTCCGTGTTGGCCAATCGGTCAAAGCAATAAACCGCAACGGTGATTTTATTGAAAACGCCAAGATTACCAAGATTATCGAGCATCGTGGCATTGAAAAAGTTTCTCGCGACACAGCCTCTGCTGGCGACATTGTGGTTGTAGCGGGTTTTTCCAAAGCAACCGTAGCAGACACATTGTGCGACCCGTCTGTTTCAGAACCAATTCCAGCAATGCCAATTGATCCACCAACCCTAACAATGACATTTTTTGTAAACACATCACCCTTGGCTGGTAAATCTGGTAAAAAGTTAACATCCCGCATGATTGGCGAACGATTATTTAAAGAGGCCGAGACCAACATCGCATTAAAGGTTGAACAAAGCGAAAACAACGAAGCATTCGAAGTATCTGGTCGTGGTGAATTACAACTGGGCATTTTAATTGAAACCATGCGCCGCGAAGGTTTTGAATTATCGGTATCTCGTCCACGCGTAGTAATGCAGACAAATGAAAACGGAGAAAAACTGGAACCAATCGAAGACGTTGTAATTGACGTAGATGATGAATTTTCTGGTGTAGTTATTGAAAAGATGACCAAACGCAAGGCTACAATTACCGAAATGCGCGCATCAGGCGGTGGTAAAACCCGCATAGTATTTTCTGCCCCATCACGTGGATTGATTGGATATTTGTCGGAATTCCGTACAGACACACGCGGCACAGGCATCATGAACCGTGTTTTTGATAAATACGACACATACCGTGGTCCAATTCAACAATATCGTCCAGGCGTATTGGTATCCATGGAAAAAGGTTCGGCTGCGACATACGCACTGTTTAACTTGCAGCCACGCGGCACATTATTCATCGACCCCCAGACCGAAGTTTATTCTGGCATGATTATCGGCGAACACAGCAAAGAAAACGACCTGGAAGTCAACCCGATTAAGGGCAAAGAATTAACCAACATGCGTTCTGTCACAGCCGATGAAAAGTTATTCTTGGCACCGCCACGCCGAATTTCATTGGAAGAAGCACTGTCCTATATCTTGGATGATGAATTGGTTGAAATTACACCCGACACCATCCGCCTGCGTAAACGCGAACTGGACAGCAACACTCGCAAGAAATTAAAGAAACACACTGAAGAATAACTTCCAATCACCCCATCACGGGGTGTTTTCATTTGTTATATTAAAGTGAACAGTTGCAAATTCCCAATAAAACATGTACATTATATGATATGAAACCAAAACGATTATTTTTATTTGCGGGCTATAACGCATCTGGGGTTATAGATTCTGCCCTGTTATATTACATACGTTCACTATCTGAATTTGGTGATATCATCCTGGTTATGGATTCTGACTGTTCTGAATCCGAGTTATCCCGTGTTCGCCCGTATTGCCTGTACGCATCGGGGAACCGTCATGGTGAATATGACTTTGGCTCTTACAAGCGGGCATACATTTGGGCAACAGAAAATCTAAAATTATCGGACTACGATTTTGTATACATGGTAAACGATTCCGTTTATGGCCCATTTTTTGATATAGCACCATATTTCCATGAAATTGAATCATATCACGTTGATGCGTTCGGCATGGTGCAAAAACCTCACCAGACCAAGGCCCATATTCAATCCTGGTTTATTGGTATGCACCCGACCGTATTCTTGTCCTCATGGTACGATGAATTCATGCGTGGTATAACCAAGCAAAAAAACAAAGGCACCATTACCCGTGTTTATGAACTAGGATTTTCAAAAATGATAACCGCCCATGGTTTACGTTGGAAATGTATGTATTCCGTCCACAATCGCGGTGTTTATAACAAGATAAAACATCTATACAATGTCCGCATGCCCTTTATGAAAAAAGTTGCATTTGATCGTCATTATGGTGCTCTTGGCCGTCAGATTCTGTACGTTTTGAACAAATTATCACCGGACTTACGTGAAATAATATTGGAGTCTGCCCGTGCCCAATACGGTACCCAACACGTAGATTGGCTTCTGACGCTTAATCCACTTCGTTCTGGATTTCGTCACATTCGATATGCACTGTATAAATTCTTTATCAAAGGAATCTGAACATGAAAAAACGCATTGCAGCAATAACCATGGCTCGTAACGATGAATTCTTTCTGTCCCGATGGATAGAATATTACGGCCGTGAGTTTGGCACAGAAAACCTGTATATATACTTAGACGGCACAGACCAAACCATTCCAGAAAACGCAAATAATGCTCACATAACAAAATTACCACACCAAGACATGACTCGTGCTGCGGGCGACAAATACCGAATTGGGCTGATATCAGATTTGGCATCACAGTTATTTTCGGACGGCTATGACCTGGTTATTGGCTGTGATTGTGATGAATTTTTAATAGTAGATCCAGCACTGAACATATCATTATCAGAATATCTGTCATCACGTGACATAAAAACGACACTATCTGGCTTGGGTCTGGACGTTGGGCAACATATGACCCACGAAGAGCCACTGGACACATCTAAGCCATTTTTACCCCAACGCAGTTATGCTCTGTTATCGACCCGATATACAAAACCGGTTGTTATAAACAAACCTGTTTCCTGGGGCAGCGGTTTCCACAGCATACGCGGCCATAATTTTCACATTGACCCCAATTTATACTTATTGCATTTTGGCGCTGTTGATATGGACATGCTGGTGACCAAGGCTGCATCCCGGGGTCCCGACTGGGTCAATCACCTTCGGCGGCGTGGGAACGGGACAATAAACGATGTAACCAACCGCCCTGCTTATGGTGAAAGATGGTTGAAAATTGCGCGCATTATGCAGCGAATATTTCGTCCGATATACGCATTGGACAAACCTGGTATGCTTAGGATTAAACGCATAGTAAAAATACCAACACGTTTTATAAAATCGGGGGTTTAACACACCATGAAGAACGACATTAAAATAGACTTAGTATACTTATGGGTTGACGGTGGCGACAAAGCATGGCGTGCCCAGAAAGATAAATGGCTAGAAATTATCAAGGGTGAAAAACCTGTCTATCGCGATGCCGCAGTCGAAGCTCGTTGGCGAGACAATGGTGAACTGCGATATTCGCTTCGCAGTGTTGAACAGTTTGTTCCCTGGGTAAACCACATTTATATTATTACTGGATTTGGTCAAATTCCAGAATGGCTAGACACCAACCACCCAAAAATTACAATTGTTCCCCACGAACAGATATTTCCATCTGGTGCCCTGCCGACCTTTAATGCCACGGCGATTGAAATGTGCATACAGAACATTCCTGGGTTATCGGAACACTTTTTACTGATGAATGACGATTTGTTTTTTAACCGCCCGTTAAAGCCCTGTTTTTTCTTTGATCGTCACGGCCGTGCCCTTGTCCGTTTCAGCAATCATTCGGGCCGCACCAACAACATAGAACAATGGAAATCGCGCGTTGACGAATATAATCAAACACTGATTTTATCTGCGGAATTTATCCATCGTGTATTTGGTCGCAACGTATATAAGTACCGTCCATCACATGGGGTTGACCCATACATAAAATCATCTTGGATAGAATGTCGCACACACGAAAAAATCGCCCCACAAATAGATGCACAGATATTTAACAAATTCCGCACCAATACCGAGGTTCAACGTTGGTTATTTAATCTGTATGATTTGGTACATGGTCGTGCCCGCTTTATACATTCACGTGCACGAAAGTTCACACGTCACAAATTTACAGATGCCATTTATAATACCCTGTTTGCATTTCAGATAAAGAATTCCCCTGTTTATTGCATGGACACAGTATCTGGCCGCAACGCAATATTGCGTGCACCAATATTCTGTATAAACGATTCTGCGGACACAGACGATAAAACCCTGGAAAACAATGCCCGTTTTATGCAGGAACGCTTTCCAAACAAAAGTACATTTGAAAAATAAAGTCCCCCCTTTTTTTGGGGGACTTTTTATTCACACTTGCACTGATGCAATAAACAGCAAATATCATTTCGCAGTTTTGCAGCCCATTTATATGGCGGCCTGTCCAGCACCCCATTACGTTCCAGTTCACGGAAACATTCACACGCGATTGCCACATCATCATCGCCGTCCAAATATTTAATTTTACTAAATGCTTTTTCTATAAAATACCACTGAAAATTTTCAGACCACATTTGCATTTGATACGGTGTGGCATTTTCCTGATATACCTTATATGCAGAATTTAATCCCACACACAAACTTTTCATAATCTTTAACTGTTTAGCACTTAACACAATTCCACCAAAGTTTGGCACATAGAAATACAATGGCAAATTAGTAATCGTAACCCGTGGATTACGCAGCATAACCTCGCTCCACCATGGAAAGTCCTCGAACAAAATCCCCTTTATATACGGAATATCTTCTATCAGTGATTTCTTATAAAGATGTTTCCACACCTGACAGTGTTTTATCATCCATTTCTTTTTCTTGCGTGGGACATTTAGCATACGTTCTGTTGCGAACGCATAAACATCATCTGTAATCAGTGTTGGTATTTTATCCAGGTTATATTTTTTATTTATACGTTTTGGGATAACATTATCTGTATCCAATTTCAGAAAATGTCGCACCATTAACTGTGGTCTGTATATTCTGTCATATGTAAACGCCACGATATCTGTTCCGTCTCGCTTTGCCAGATGATAAGTTATCGCCATGGTCTGTGGGTGAATAAAATCATCACTATCCAGATACAAAATATATTCTCCAGTTGCGTGCTGCATACCGACATTTCTGGCATCTGATAATCCACCATTTTCCTTGTTTACCAGCTTAAATCGTTTATCTTTGTCGGCAAATTCCTTGACTATCTGTGCACTGTTATCTGGACTACCATCATTGACACAAATCGCCTCCCAGTTTTGGAACGTCTGATTTTGAACACTTTCCAAGCATCTTCTCAGGAATTTTTCAACATTATAGATTGGAATAATCACAGAAATTGCAGGCATCTATTTCCTCCTTTTTTTATCTGAACAGATTTAATATTTTTCTAAATCTCCACAGTCCCATAACCCCGTACTTTTTTGCAAAATCACGTCTGTATTTTTTACCAATTTGATATTGCATTTTCACCTTGGCTCGGTGTTCTGCCCCCCTTGAATTTAATGCTGAATTTTCATTAAACATATAATGATAGTTTACTCCTGGCACAGTCACCACCATATTTGCTATGGCAATTGCATCCAAGACAAACAAAGTATCTTCCTGGGCAATCAATCCCGTATTAAATTCCAGATTATTTTTCCGAATAAAATCTGCACGGAACAGATATCGCCACACATAAGAGTCTGTCAATGCGAACGAATGTCTTAGCTTTTCCCAGATTGTCCGCCCCACACGTTCCTTTTGATAAACAATAGTTTTTGTATATTTATTATCGCTGACAAATCCAGACACCACCATATCAGATTGATACTTTTCTGCAATTGCGACCATCTGCTCTAAATATCCAGAATCCACCCAATCATCAGCATCCAAGAATTGAATAAATTTTCCTGTTGCCAATTTAATACCATCATTTCTGGCGGCAGACACCCCAGCATTCTGTTTATGAATAACCACAAAGCGATTATCCCGTGCAGCATATTCATCCAGTATTGCGGGCGACTTATCTGGACTGCCGTCATCTATACAAATCGCCTGCCAATCATCAAACGTCTGATTCAGCAAACAATCCAAACAACGCTTCAAATACTTTTCAACCTTATAAACTGGAACAACGACCGAAACGACCGGCATAATCCATCCTTTTTTATTCTTTACATTTTCAACATTTCGGCCGCCACAGTTCCCTGCTTTGGATTTTTGGCCTGATGATATGTTGTCTTTTGAAAGAAGGCCCCACTGGTCACCCGTTCAAACTCTTCTTTATTATACGTTTTATCGTGATATGCCCACCACAAAGCATGTGTTGGATCTTGGTCAACATGCGGCATTTTTGCAAAGTGCTTTTTTGCACGCGGGTCATTCATCACCATTGTTTTGAACAGCAACTGATGCATAAAATAATCAAAGCATCTGTTTTCATTCATCCAATAATCCAAAATCATCGCCCGCCACGCATCCAGCAAATATGCCCCTTTACGTGAACGAATAAAACAGTTCTGCATATAACTGTACGGACTGCCGACATTTTGTCCAGCCATATAGACAAAGAAATCTTCCTTTTCGATCCATTCAGGAATCGGTTCAGTCACAAATCCAGTTGAATCCAACCAATATCCACCATGATTGTACAACAGTTCCACACGACAAATATCTGCAAAATGTGCATGAGATATTTTACCCTGCTTTCTTTTTTTCATAATCACATCTGGCAGTGTAATATAGTCAAACACAGTCTTTTCGTCCAACACCACCAATTCCTGTTTACAGTGTCGTCTGACACTGCGGAAACATGCCTTAACCAATTCTGGGGCATTTTCTTCGCCCTGCAACCACAACGAAAATATTTTATCGTTTTTATCGTTATTAACAACCTTGCGTTCTTTGATTGCGGCGGCGGCGGGTAAATATCTTTCAAAATATTTTGGAATTTCACGTTCTATAACAGCACTGCGAACTATACGTCTGTGTTTTCTGTCCCGCCAAAACCAGTTTAAAATATGTCCCTGCACAACAATTTTTGTCATTGCCCACATACGCGATATATTCATTTCATTTCCTTTTTTTGTTGTTATATCTGACAACTAATCCCCAGCCAAGCACACACCGACCGGGGATTAAATACCTACCATTCATCTGATTCTTTTTTTATCTTTCGATAAATGTATTCTGTTTCACGCATAATACACTCCTTTTGTTTTATTCTTCCACGCCAACCGCATCGTCATCATCGTCGATTGGACCCGTTGTCATTTCTTCGGCAATACCAGCGGCACGAGCCATAATCTTGTCTAACAGTTCCTGCTGAACATTTGGTCTGTCTTTTAACCATTGTCGTGCATTATTTTCGCCCTGTCCCATACGTTCACTGTTATAGGAATAAAAACTGCCAGCTTTTTCAATCAGGTCATATTTCACCCCCATATCCAGGATTTCACTGACCCGCGAAATACCTTCGCCATACATAATCTTAAAATCAACCGTACGGAATGGAGGTGCAACTTTATTCTTGACCACCTTTACACGTGTTTCATTCCCCAGTACTTCCTCTTTATCCTTAATCGACCCTGTCCGTCTGACATCCAAACGCACAGACGCATAGAACTTTAACGCATTACCACCAGATGTTGTTTCTGGATTTCCAAACATAACACCAATCTTCATACGAATCTGGTTAATAAAGATTAACAGTGTATTACTGCGAGACACCGACCCTGCCAACTTTTTCAAAGACTGACTCATCAATCGAGCGGTTGTTCCCACAAAAGAATCACCAATATTCCCTTCTAACTCGGCCTTAGGCACCAAAGCGGCCACAGAATCGATAACCACTACATCAACCGCCCCAGACTTAATCAATGTATCTGCGATTTCCAATGCCTGTTCACCTGAATCTGGCTGAGAGATAATCAGATTAGCCACATCTACGCCCAATTTTTTTGCATAATACGGATCCAAAGCATTTTCCGCATCGATATAGGCACATGTCCCCCCTTTTTTCTGAGATTCTGCGACCGCATGCAATGCCAACGTTGTTTTACCTGAGCTTTCTGGGCCATAGATTTCCACGATACGTCCCTTTGGGTATCCACCGATTCCCAACGCAATATCCAACCCCAACGAGCCAGATGAAATCGCTTCGATTGTTTGTTGGGACCCATCCCCCATTTTCATAATTGCTTCTTTACCGAATTGCTTTTGAATTTGTGCCAACGCAGATTCCAATGCAGGATTTTTGCCACCTGTCACTGCTTCTTTGGCTGTATCTTTCTTTGCCATATACTTTCCCCTTTGATTTCAAGAAAATCATACACAGAAAAACCCTGAAATGCAAGTATCACTTTCTGGCTGTCAACACAATCACGCTAAGCACACCACAAACGGCGGTCAACGCCCAAACAGCATGCGTTGCTCCAAACACAGTAATAACCGCTGCCCCCAAAATTGGTGCAAAAATATTTGGCAGATTTGCACTGGTTCTGAACACACCATAATATTTGGTTTGTTGGGATTTTTTTGTCCCGTCAAAAAACAACAAATCATGCACAGATTCCATCAACGCACCAGAAATTTGCCATGCCACAAAAATCATCAGCAACGGCACCCCTGTCATTACTGTTGCCATAGCAGACAATACTGCGAACGACCCAAATCCCAAAATCAGCCATAATTTTTTACCATACTTTCGCACGGCCCGTCCCATTGCTTCACTTAATAACAAATACGGAATAATTCCCAAAGTCAACACCCACCCCAACGCATCTTTTGAAAACCCGTTTTCGATTACAACAATTGGCACATACAGCACACGCATTGCCCGCAGAAAATAGTATCCAAAATTCACAACATACGCACGTACCATACCCTGCAATCGAAAAAACTGAACAGCATTTTTCCACAATGCCCGAAAAGTTTTATTTGGATTGACAGGACTAATTTTTTTATCCTGTTGAACAATTTTAAAATACTTAAACACCCCCCATGCAGCCAAATATATAACCGCAGACGCAAAGAACGCAGCCCTATTTCCGAACTGATTTGCGATTGCAACGGCCACAGTTGGTGCGAACACAGCCCCAACATTTATCCACAAATGATACCGTGCATTTAAACGTGCCATACCGATATTTTTTGAAAAATCAGACATGAACAACGGTATCAGCATTCCAACCAACGTTGCTGCAATTCCTGTTGTAAAATCCAAAATAATGAACGTCCGTGGCAGCACCGAAAAACTCATCATGGCATAGCAAACAGCCAACATCATTAAAACGAAAAAGAACACCCGCACCTTGGAAAAACGTCTGAATATTTCATTTGCGAACAGTCCTACAATGAAACAAAAGGCCGAATAAATAGCAACATAAACACCAACCGTTGCAGATGACCTGAAGATTTCCAGGATAACCAACGAATACACAGCATTATAAATACCATCTGCAAATCCTGTAAACAATCCCAGATTTGCAAATGAAAATCCACTGACCCGATTACTGACCGAAATATACTTATCCCTTGCCATAGTTTTTACATTATATCACACCAGCAAACATTTATCTATATCCAATCTGCCAACTGGCCATATTTGTATGAGCCAACGCAATCGCAATAGCATCTGCTTCGTCTGCTGTTTTTGGTTTGGCCACTGGCAACAAAATTTGAACCATCTTATCAACGGCCGACTTATCCGCATGCCCTGCCCCGGTCAGTGCCTTTTTAATTTTATTTGGTTCATATTCATATATTGGCAGATTTTTATTTGCCACCGCCACAACTGCGGCCGCCCGTGCATGTCCCAAAATCAGTGTAGTTTTTGGATTTTTATTCACGAACGTTATTTCAATACTACATTCATCTGGTTCAAAGTCTTCACATATTTTTGTTATCTCGCGAAAGATATAAACCAACCTTTCACTCATTTCCATTTTTGGATTTGGCAGCACCACTCCACTGGCAATATATTTACGCGATTGTCCATGCGATTCAACAACCGCCCAACCTGTATGCAATAATCCTGGGTCAATTCCCAAAACACGTTTTATCATTTTCTAAAACTTATCTTTCCGACTGCATTATAACCAAAGTACTTATTTATTCGTTTTATGATTTCGTCTGATTGATACGACAACTGCAACGCATATGCTGGAACGGCGGGCCTTATCACGACATTGAACGTATTATCGCGATTTTTGCGTATTGCGGCCAACCTTGCGACATTTGCGATATCTGCCCCCATAATATCGTCCCAACGTGCAACCAAATCAGCATCAGATGCCCTGACGCCAAAAATCTGCATCAGTCCCCCCAATGCCCCTGCGATTGTCTGGGGTCGTTTTAATCTTTGGTCAATTTTTTTATCTTGGTTTGACATATGTATATTCTTTTGGCATCAGTATGAACATTTGTCCCTGTGCATGCTGTCCCTGTGCGAATTTATAAGCCTCGTCCCCTTTGCCAAAGAATATATCGGCACGAATCCAGCCACGAATTGCACTGCCTGTATCCTGGGCGATCATCAATCTGCGGAACGGTCTTCCATCTGACAGATTTGTATTCACATACACTGGCAACCCCAGTGTATACAAATCATCATCCATTGCAACACTTCTTATTTTAGACAATGGCGTCCCCAGTTTTCCAATAACATCTGGCGGTGTTGATTCATAGAAATAAACATAACGTGGATTTTTATAGATGACATCTTTGGCCAATTTTGGATTTGCCTTCAGATGTTGCCACACTGCCTCGGACGAATACCCCCCACTGGGTCTGATTCCACGATTACGCAACTCTTCACCAATAGACTTGAATGGCATATCATTAACTGCGGCAAAGTTCAATTTAACATCAGTCCCATCTTCCAGTCTAAGATTTCCAGACCCCTGGATTTGGATATTTTGCACATCGACAATATTTGCCCAGTACAAAACGCGTCCAATTTTCTTTTCCACAATATCCTTTTTTGCCACGCCTTTGTATGATCGTCCATCTGTTGGCACCCCCATCAACGGTTCATTACACTGTGCGGTCTGTGTACGACAAGCTGGGATTATTGGGGAATAGTACCCGGTATACGTCCCGCGGTCCCCACCATTATCATTATAAATCTGATATGGCTGGAAATTAGATTCGAACCATGCCCTGACGGTTGCAACATCTGCGGACGCAGACGGCAACATACGACATTTTTCAGCAAACAATTCTTTATCTGGGATTAAACGTCCAGTGAATTGAATTTTCGCCTTGCATGAATTTCTGAATGCCTGCAACGCATATCGTACGTCATCATCCCGCCAACCTGGCAGGTCTGAATAAGACACTCGCTTAAAATTAGACGGAATAACGGAATTATCACCTGACACAGTTGGTGTCGACACATCACAAGAGGCCAAAATCAAAGCAGCACATATCCCCATCAGCCCGTTTAACAAGATATTTTTTTTCACGAAACGCATTTTTCTTTACTCCCCCACTTGTAAATCCTATTTATAATGCTATATTATCATAAAACGCGGACCCAAGTCCAGTATACATTACGCCAGTAATTCAGCATAAGGAGAAAGCAAAATGGCAAAATTTAATATTATCTCTCAGTTTTTAAAAGACATTTCTTTTGAAAGTCCAAACGTACCAGAATTGTTTTTCAAGAACGACAACGGCCAGGCAAAATTGGAAATCAACATTGACATTCAGATAAAAGGTGCGGAAAACAACCTGTTCATGGTAGATTTGATTACCAAAGTTCACTCGAAACTGGAAGCCGGCGAAAAATCAATCTTTTTGATTGAATCGACATATTCTGGTTTGGTTCAGATGGAAGAAGAAAAGGATGAAGAAGTCAAAAAACGTACATTGTTAATTGACGTACCGACATTATTGTTCCCTTCGGTACGTGCCCTGATTACACGTTTGACATCTGAATCAGGCTTTCCAACCTTTGCGATGCAGCCAGTTGATTTTGCGGCCCTGTATGAACAGAAACAGGCCAAATAATTGGCAAGACTTACCAACAAAAAATCCCCAAAACGGGGATTTTTTTTATTTTCCCAGACACAACTGGCTAAATGTTTTATCTAAAACTTCGGTCGCAGTGATTGTCCCCAATATCTTGCCAACTGCATCTGCCGCACGGCGAGTATGTTCGGCAAAGATATCAAAATTATCCCCTGCATCTATTGCAGCCCCCAGTTCATAACGTGCCTGTTCCAACAATGCCTGGGTTCGTGCGTTAATTGCCACGCCAGCCTCTGCACCATCGGTAATCTCATGAATCTTTGCCCGCAGTAAATCCAACAACTGTTGCATACCGTCCCCAGTTTTGGCGGACACATACACGCCAAATTCAGAATCAAAATCGGTTGCAGTATCAGATTTATTTACAATATTTATATTTGGATTTGGTCCGATACGCGAATAATCTGTTCGCCATTGAGGGATATTTTCTGGCGTATAGACATTCAAAATAATATCCGCATTTTCTATTTCATTTTTTGTACGTTCAATACCGATACTTTCTATTTCATCATCAGTTTCACGAATTCCCGCCGTATCGGCCAGATTGACCAAATACCCATCTATATCCAAATTCGCAGACACAACATCACGTGTAGTCCCCGCAATATCAGAAACAATTGCACGATTTGTCCCCACCAAGTAATTAAATATAGACGATTTACCAACATTGGTTTGACCACACAGAACAACATTTATCCCCCCACGAATTGCCCGTGCCGTTTTATATTTTGCCAACGCATTTGAAATCTCGGCATATAACCGCCGTGTACGCGTCACAATTGTTTCACCAATATTTACCGGCAAATCATCCGAGTTATAATCCAACACAGCCGCCGCGAAAGCAGATATTTCAACCATCTGTTCCCGCCATGAATTATATATATCACTGTCATGCCCCATCATAGACTTTAACGCAAACTGTCGCTGTTTATCTGTCTGTGCATCCAGCAATGCCGCCAACCCATCAACATCAGCCAAATCCATTTTATTGTTGTAAAATGCACGGCGTGAAAATTCACCTGGCATCGCCATACGCATTCCCAACGATTTCAAGAATTCAAATACTGCGTTAATAGTTGCGGGTGCACCATGGGTATGTAATTCGATAACATCCGTTCCCGTAAAAGAGTATGGTGCTGAAAAATACATTGCCAAACATTGGTCAATCAAATCTCCGCTATTATCGCACAAGTTGCAAAAATATGCGTGACGGGGTTGAAAATCTATTTTCTTGATAAAGTCAGAAAAAATATTGTGCAACCCATCACCCGATATACGAATGACCGCGACCCCTGATTTACCGTGCCCAGATGATAATGCAAAAATTATATCGTTATTATTCATACTTTACTTACCTTTGCTGATTTCCTTTAATGCCATAGGGACCAGTTTGGATACATCTGCTGATGGATTCTGGTTTACCAATTTCTGTGCCATTTCAATAATGTCCAGACGGCGATATCCCAATACCTCTAACGCCATCAACAAATCGGCCAGTGCTGACCCCACCACATCTGTTCCAGCATCTGGGGCAAACAATGTCGCAGACACACTGCCAACCTTGTTTTTCAGTTCAACAATGATTTTCTCTGCCATCTTTTTCCCCACCCCCGGTGCAGTGGCAATTGTTTTAGCGTCCCCTGTTGCGATTGCAGACATCAACGTATCTGAATTTATCGTCCCCAGTATTGCCAACGCAACCTTAGGCCCCACCCCCGACACACCAGTCAACATATTAAACAAATTCTGTCCATTTAAAGATGTAAAGCCAAACAGACGAATGGAATCTTCACGAACAACCGTTTCAATCCATAATTCCACTGTTGATTTGTGTGTCAGATATTCAGCGGTATGCACCTTGTATCCAACACCATTTACCATTAAAATAACAAAACCATCACCGATATAGTTAACTATGCCTTGCAATTTGCCAATCATTTGCTATCCTTTTGTGGTAATTTTAATCTAAATAAATAAAAAGGTCAAATATGAGTGGACACAGTAAATGGCATAATATTCAACACAAAAAGGGTGCAGCGGACGCGGCACGCAGTGGTTTATTTACAAAACTGGCACGTGAAATTACCATGGCGGCAAAATTAGGTGATAAAAATCCAGATAATAATCCCCGGTTAAGATTGGCGATTTTAACGGCTCGTAAAAACTCGATGCCGAACGACAATATCAAACGTGCGATTGAAAAAGCATCTGGTGCCAACACGGAAAGTTACGAAGCAGTCAGATACGAAGGATACGGCCCAGGGGCAGTCCCCGTTATTGTCGAGGCTTTGACCGACAATCCTCGCCGCACAGTACCAGAAATTCGTAATATTTTTGGCAAAAATGGTGGCAACATGGGTGAAGAAGGTTCTGTTGTATTTATGTTCACCCGTGCGGGTCAAATTATGTACCCGGCAAGTATCGGTAAAACCGAAGATGAAATGATGGAAATTATTATGGAAGCGAATGCGGACAACCTGGAAACATCCGAAGAAGGTTTTATTATCACAACCAAACCCGAAGACTTTATTACCGCTCAGAAATATTTGGCTGACAAATTGGGTGAACCGGAACAGGCTGAATTGACATGGATACCAAACATGCCAATGGATCTGGATGACGAAGCCTATGCCAAGTTGGAAAAATTGGTAGATGCACTGGACGATAACGATGACGTACAAAAGGTATTTACCGCCGCCGCATAATTGAATCCCCCAAACGGGGGATTTTTTATTACCCACCCCACCCTGTGCATAAAATAAATTAGAATGATTTAGATAAAAGTAAATCTGGCAACGTAGTGTACAATACGCTACATGAGTTACACACACACCAACCACCCATCAGGTGCATAAAATAAATTAGAATGATTTAGATAAAAGTAAATCGGGCAACGTAGTGTACAAAACGCTACATGAGTTGCCCGATTTGCTTTTAGATGAATTATTATAATTTATTTTCAGTCTTTGACGCGGGCCAGATCGTCATACCCCTTATATTTTTGCTCGGACTGGTCACGATATTCATACCCTGCCCCACCAACAGAATAAATATTGACCAGTTCTTCAACCTTTGCCACGGCGGCGTTTATATAATTTTGTGTTTTTTCTTGATCAATAAGGACAATACGTGCATCACCATTTTTCAGTTGTAAAAACTTCATGATTGGTCGTACAGACAATTCTGTGGATTCTATTGGAAACCCATTTTTTTGCAGCATATAAGCCTCTAATGGTAATTGCGGCATATTTCCCTTTTCCAACTGGGATTCTGTTGGGGCAGCCCCAGTTTTTATATCCAACACCCCACCATCCCAAACACGATCAGCCTTGGCTCGAATTGTACGTCCACCAATTTTAACATACCCTTGTATTTCTGGAACCGAGTTCTGAATTTCTGTCAATTCATTTGCGATAACGGGTGCGATTTCCAAGAACCGTTTATGCCAGAAATGGAACATAACACTGCCCACGCCGATTTTTTCCAATGCCCGTCTATCCATTTCCGCCACCAACGCATCAGGTCTTAAATCGGTTGCATGTTCCACCACATCATGCACCAAAATACCAAAATGTCGTGCATCAACCCCTGTCCAATAATCATCCAGCACATTTAATCGCAATATATGTTTTGCATAGAACGAATATGGATTATGTATTAAATGTTCCAGTTCTGTCACATAAACATCAGACCAATCTGCTGGCGGAGTTGGCACAGAATAATCCAACGGTTTTCGTGGAACATCATCGCGTTTTGCAACATTCTGGACAATATCTGTATTTTTTTTGAATATCCCCTTGCGTGCCAGCACCCGCGACAAGAAACGCGATTCCGTGGTTTGAACCCCACCTGCTATGGTAGAACGCAGCCAATAAACCTCATTACCACATGACAGATTCATAAAATCCAATGATTGCAAAGCCACCTTTCTATCGGGCGAAGGCAACCCTATTTTTTCACACAACCGTCTGGGCAGCCATGCATTTTCATACCCCTGGGCAGGGAACATACCATCATTTAACCCGGTCAGAATAACCACATCTGCCGTCTGCATACGCGATTCAATAGTCCCCAGCACAACCACCTGGGGGTTATCCACCGCCAAATTACGCACAGACACTCCAGCGAACGCATATTCAACCAATGAACGTGCATCCAATAAATCTGGTTTTACATCTGCCTGAACCAGCGCATCTGAAACCTGTTTCAGCGACCACCACATTTGTTCATATTGTTTATCAGTCGGATAAAATTGCGGCATAAACTTATCAGCAAATTTTTCAATCATATTTTGCACAGTATCGAACAAATTACCATCTGTTGCTGCTGCCAATTCGTCATATTGGTTATCGGCTGTATCTCGCCACGCATCGAACATATTCAGTATTGCCCGCCCTGCGGACGTCATCACCCCAGACAGCCCCCCAGAAGAATCAACCACAATTCCCCGTGCATTTAATGCAGACCCAATACGTTGATTTCCCGCGGCATCTGGTGTAATCACCAACACGGATTTATTCTGTGCGATTGCCCGTTCTGCAATTTCAGCAACTGCGTTTGCCTCGACTGCTTCACGACCACATTCAACCAAATGACAGTTTGATAAATTTGTATCTATATTTTGTGGTTCAACCTGATTAGAGAACGCCATGTTCATAAAGTCCATAACAGACGGCCCCACATCAATAACACAGACATCTTCGGCACACAATCCTAATCGATTCAGAAATTTATACTCGGCATTATATGGATTTGTGTTTAATTCAAAGTCCTGCACCTGCCCTGAAATTTTTCCTGACAGAATAATTCGTCCATGTGGTATTTTTGCAATTTCAACCATTAAATCTGCGGTTGCAGGCACACTGGCAGTTGACCCACACACGATTACCAGTTTATATTTGTGCAAAACATTTTTCCATGTCCTAATATCACGATTTCGTGCAGCAGTTGATGTAATTCGTCCATTTGCATACATTGGCATAAAAGACGACAGCACACCTAAAATCTTGGCTTTTTTTTGAAAATGCCCTGAATACTTTTCATCAACCAACGATTCCCAATCTATTTGCGTTGCGTCCACACCTTCGTTTTCCAAATAGTCCTGCATACGCACTAAATCTGCGGCGACAGGCAACGCATTAGCCACAGTTCCCACATCCGCATCTGCCGCCAACAACCGTGCGATTGCCACGACACGTTCAGTATTTGAAATAATATCCGCTTTTGTGATTTCATCAAAGTTTTCTTCATCCACTCCTTCGCCCAGTCCGACCAACTTTGGCAATATCGCCACGCCCCCCATTTTATCGGCAATCATTTTTTCTACAGTACGGACAGCACGTCTGCTGGGCAGAAATATCAGCATATCTGCAATATCAACCCGACTGTCCTGGATTATTTTCCACAAAGCCTCGGACATTTTGGCAGGATTACTGACACAAAACACATTATTATTTGATACCAAGAGTTCCCCTTATTGTTTCTAAACCGGTCTTTTTTTCTGCAGATGTCTGCAAGACTTCTGGCACCATCGCCCCATGGTCAGTATGTTTAATTTCCACCTGCTTTGCTTCGCGTACTTTTTTATCTTTTTTTGTATAAACGACCTGGTATGGAATTGCATTTGCATCACAAAAATCCATCAAATCCAAATCCGCATCTTTTACCCCAATACGCGAGTCTATCAGAACAAACAGTAGCTTTAACTGTCTACGATTTAACAAATATTCTTCCAGTCGCATCAGCCACCGCATTGCATCAGTTTTTGACACCCGTGCATAACCATACCCTGGCAAGTCCACAATCATAATCCGGTCATCCAGATTAAACAGATTCAAACTTTGTGTACGTCCCGGTGTATTTGAAGTACGTGCAATCGGCTGTCCAACAATTGCGTTGATCAGCGAAGATTTACCTACATTACTGCGACCGATAAAGGCATATTCTGCGAAATGGGAATTTGGCAAAGACTTTACAGTTTCAAAACTGCCCACAAACTTAATCATTATTATCCCCTTTATCCAGCAACCGTCTGTATGCTTCTTTTTTAGAAATTCCCGCACGCACGGCCAGTTCTGCTGCGGCCCCTTTCATAGACGTTGCCACAACATCATTAACGATTTCTGATATTTCAGCATCAGACATTTTTCTTTCAGGTCTTGGTTCAACCACAATAACAATTTCCCCACGCGGCGGCGTAATTTGCATCAGTTCTGCGGGATACCCAATAACAGTTTCTTCATATATTTTAGTAATTTCACGCACAATTGCGATTTTTCTTTCTGGCATAATCCGTGCCATTGCAGCGATTGTAGCCATTATACGATTTGGACTTTCATAATAAATAATTGTATGTGGAATTTTATTATCATCACGCAGTTTTTTTTCATCTACAAACCCACAAAACGTAAATCTGTCTGTTGGAAATCCCGACAGAACCAACGCAGAAATCGCTGCGACTGGCCCTGGCACTACAAACACCCGAACTCCTGCGGCCCGTGCGGCCCGCACCAACCGAAACCCAGGATCTGAAATCCCTGGCATACCTGCATCAGACACACACGCCACTGCCAATCCATTTTGAATTTTTTCAATTATTTCTGGCACGACATCACGTTCATTATGCTCATGACAAGAAATACGTTTTGTATTTATATCAAAGTGTGCCGCCAACTTACCAAACACACGCGTATCTTCTGCAGCGATTAAATCGACATTTTTCAGCACCTCGACCGCACGTGGCGACATATCAGACAGATTTCCTATTGGTGTACCAACAATATAAAGCCCTGTTTGCATTTATAATCCTTTTATAGTAAAATGATACAAAATAAAATGGATTTTTCAATGTTAAACAACAGACTTATCAAATATATCACAACGGCGTTAATTTTAGCGGGCTGTGCAGGTCCCGACATAGACAGTAAATCAACAATTGACTGGGCTGCATCATACGGCACCGAAGAAACAGGTTCACCATCTGCAATGTACGGTCAATTACCCAGTAAATATGTCACCGAAATGGACAGTGATTTAACACACCAAATGGCGGTATTATTACCTCTGTCTGGTCAAAATGCATCTGTTGGTCGCAGCATACGAACCTCTGTTGAAATGGCGGTATTACAAAACGCACCCAAAAACCTGACAGTATCTTTTTATGACAGTAATAACAACATAACAGAAACGTTATCTGAAATATACGCATCCAACCCTGAAATAATTGTTGGCCCGGTATTTTCATCTGACGCAAAACAAGTTCGCGACACCAAACCTGGCGACATGCCCGTACTATCATTTACATCGGACGCAACTGCAATTGGCAACGGTGTAATGACAATGAACTTTATGCCGACAAACGGTGTTGAAACGATTGTCCACGAAATGCAAAAAGACAGCATTAAAAAGTTCATCATAATGGCCCCCGACACAGAATCAGGTCGTCTGATGGCAGGTACAGCAAAAAGTGCAGCAGACATATATAACCTGCCACTGATTGGCATATTCTATTACACGGAAAAAGATCCAGACTCGCTGAAAAACACAGGCCTGGCTGCATCCATGAACAACACTCGCCGCACAGCCCACACCCGTGCCCGCCAGGTACTATCAGACATTTTAATAAACGAACGCATAACGGCCCTGGAAAAATCAAACCTGGCGATGCAGTTAGACAAACTATCCAAAACCGAAACCATTGGTCAAATTCCATACGATGGTGTTTTATTCCTGGGCAACGGCGATGACACCAAATCATTGGCATCATATCTTCGTTACTACGATGTATCTGCACGCGATGCCCGTTTTTATGGCACAACAATGTGGGACGGCACAAACCTGGCATCAGACCTAAGCATGTCTGGGGCCAAGTTTACAACGATGCCTGAAATAACCCCAGAATTCGTCACAAAATACAGCGAGTTGTCAGGTCACGCTCCAAATCGTTTGGCGGCATTTGGCTATGACGCAACCAACATAGCAATCGGCATGATATATTCAGACAAATCCACTGTTGGATACTTACTGGACCCCAGTGGTTATGTTGGCACAGACGGCCTGTTTCGTTTGACACCTCATGGTGCATCAGAACGCGGTCTGCGTATTATGGAACTGGACGGTTCTGGGACCGCACGCGAAATCAAATCCGCCCCGACAGATTTTATGACTCCATTGTATAACCTAGAACAGCGTCACATAACACCTGCGGCGGCAATGCCATTACAAACACCGGGCATAGAC
The DNA here is from genome assembly GCA_017546265.1 of Alphaproteobacteria bacterium. Lineage (GTDB taxonomy): Bacteria > Pseudomonadota > Alphaproteobacteria > Rs-D84 > Rs-D84 > Enterousia. Next base: position 144,168 of record JAFYXG010000012.1, on the reverse strand, counting down.
CCAGATGATTACATAACATTACCCGAACGTTTAGATTTTAAATATCGCAGCAAAACAATTGGGGCAAACATCACATCCGAACCAACTGTCCAACAAAGTCAGGTTATTGAAATTCTGCCCGAAGATGACAGTGACATCGTCATACGTGCATCAGATTATCAGCCCATACACCTGGAAACGGTAAAGCGTTCATTTATCGAAGAATATGAAATCATCGAAGAAGAATCCGAATAAAAAACCGCCCCAACTGGGGCGAATTTTCATTTATGTAAATAGTTCCATTTTTTATGTACATCTATATCATCCAAACAGCAAAACAATTCTGGATTACAATCAACCGCATAAACCTTATCCGAACATCCCCAACTGATTTCGCTACAAAATTCCTTGACCTCGTCTGCGGGATATCCCATTTGTGTCCTTAATTCAACACACTCTTGATACATTTGCCATTCTAAATCATCCACATCAGACCCCAGCATAAAAAAACCATACATTCCACCACTGATTACCAATCCCAAAATCACCGCTGAAACAAGCCCGACAATCCACAGGGCAATTGCTGCCACCACCCCATTCTGTTTTCCAATACAGGTATCTTTTCTGTAACCGTCCAGTGCCAAAAAAACAGTCCCCACCAGTATAGTCAGGATATTACAGCAAATAATCCATGTTGATTCCAACTCTATCCCATATAAAATACCCACACCTGCAAACAAAGTCATCAAAAACACATATCCATACCGCCATCCTTTGATAAACAAATATATTGAGGCCCACACCATTGGCACAACAAACAGCACCGCCCCCAGAACAAAATCTGTCACAAACGCCCCGAACCACGTGCCATAAACCAGCATAAAAATCGCCGCCACCACCAGTTTTATTTTGTTATATCCAGATAATTTTTTCATTTTATTTTTGACCTTTATTTTGGGTTAAAATTTTTATTATTTCATCCACATTATCTTCGGTCAGTTCCGCATACGCAGCATCTAAATTTTCCCGAATAATATCCAGATTCAGATTTTCAAAATCTATTGTCATCAATTTTTGTCGAATTGCCTCTGAAAAACGATATTTAATATGCCTGGCCGGATTTCCTCCGACTATAGAGTACGGTTCCACATCCCGCACCACGACCGCCCCAGACGCAATAATTGCCCCCTGTCCTATACGCACCCCCGAATTAACAATCACCCCTCGTCCAAACCAAACATCATCACCAACAATAATATCGCCTTTGGACTTTGCGTCCAGTCTTTGAATTCCCAGTTTTGACTTAAACGGATATGTTGAAAAGCCCCGATACGGATGTTCAGACGCCAAAATAAACCACACATCTGGCCCAATGGAACAAAAGCATCCTATTCTTAACATCACCCTTTCTTCACTGGGGGATTGCACATTTATCGGCCCATAGGTTCCCCGTCCAACGGAAATCATTTTTGGATCAGACACACTGCCCAAAGTCGCCAAAGTATTTGGGTTTAATTTTTCCCAGGCATACTGTTTTGGATTATTAAATTTCTTACGCATTTTTCGTCTGATTTCATCATTTGGAATAAAGGCACAAACAATCTGACCGAACAATTTTTTCATTTTTTTCCCTGTGTTATGATATGACCTATAAATAATAGGTTTAAAAATCTCATAAATCAACAAACAAAAAAACCGACCAAACGGTCGGTATTTTTTCTGGTGGGAGTGGCTGGATTCGAACCAGCTCAGGCTTAAGCCAACAGATTTACAGTCTGCCCCGGCTCTCCAACTCCGGCGCACGCCCGAACTCTTATTTCGCCACCTGTTTCCGTGGACATGCCACACGAAGTCTTGGCGAAGTGTGGTGCGGGCAGCGGGAATCGAACCCGCATTTCAAGCTTGGAAGGCTTGCATACTAGCCTTTGTACTATGCCCGCAACAAATTCAAAGCCCACTGATTATATACTAAATCAAATAAAAATCAAGTCCTAAAAACACAAAAATTACATTGCCCGCAACAGGTATCCCCGTCTAAACATGCATTTTCTGTACGAACCGACTGATTTTGACGTTGTATTTCGTGGTACACTCATCAAACTGCGTTGTCCAACATCACGATATTCGTTTGACTGGAACGTCACCCACAACCCATCCCAGTCGGGCATAATTCCGGACTGATTTGGTGCAATCAGTTTTGCGATACGTGACCGCGGCTGATACGAAGGTCTGTTTATCCCCAGGCACGCTTTGTGGTCACGCACGAATTGTTCTGTGGTAACGGCCTCGTTTTCCCAGTTCAAGACGGTTGCATCATCTATGCTGCCGCGATTTACGGATGCACACCCTGACATAAACACGCATAAACAAAGTGCTAAAAAATTTATTCTCATGATTTACATTATAATTTATTTGCCTTTTATGGGCAATAGTTTTTATAATATAAAAAACAGGGGAAAGGAAAACCAGATGGCAATCACGCTTGAAAACTTTATCAAGTTGGCAAATTACTATAATCAGACAGCAATGTTAATGTCTGCGATTTGCGTATCTAAGGGGGGCATAGCAATGGAAAACTATGTTGGTCGTTTTTACGCAGCGGACGTTTTAGAATACGTTGTTGAATACGGTCGGCGTTTAATGGAACACAACCGCAATTTATCACCCCAGATAACAGATTTAATAAATCGTTTTTCTGCACAGTTTGAACGGGTACGCGATTTAACTACCCCGACACAAAAACCGATACACGAAATGACACTGGCGGAATTTGAAAAAGTTATGAATATCTAGTATACTGCAGAACATACAAAGGGGCAACCAAATGAAACTGTTTAACAGATTATTATTAGGCATAATATTTACCGGACTGATATCTGGCTGCACAAAAACGAACCAGCCCGCACCACTGTACGACAACATAACGGTTGTTGATGAACTGGTGATCAACGAAAATTCTGTTCCTATTTTTCCGAAAATGGCAGCCTTGACGACAGACACCGCACGGCGTTTTTCTATTGATCTGCCCAAACGCTGCGAAGTAAACTGGGACAATCAAAATGTGGTATCTGTTGTACCATCAGAAACCATCGAGATGGTACAACTGGGGGTGGGTGACGAACTGCCAGAATTGCGTGTATCGGACTATGAATTCAAAGATTTAACTGTAAAACGCACATTGGATAAATTACTTGACGGCACAGACATATCGGTTGTAGAAGACGAACCTTTATATGAAAAAATATCTGGGACGATATCATCTGGTTCATTATCTGATGCGATACAACTGATGACGAAGATGGGGCGTGCATATTATTCATACGATGCAACAAATGGGGAACTTCATTTAACTCACCGTGCGAAATGGCTGATAAAGATGCCTCAAAACGAAACTATTATCATGGCATTGTTGGATGCTATGCATGGTGCAGACATGCGAAATCTGTTGGTTGATTGGAACGACAAAACCGTTATATTCGAAGGCAACTATCAAACCGAACGCGAGGTCGCAAAGATAATTGCCGACATATCAGCAAAAAAATATATGTTGGCCTGGGACATAGACGTCTATCGTGTATATCCCCGCACAGACAATCCCATTGTTTGGATGAATTTATTACCTGCCTTTGGTGAAAAAAATGTCAAAATGTCGATTCCTGGTGTTGTTGGTCGAGCTCTGGTCGTTGCCCCTGAAATAAACACCAAAACATTACAGGAATTCATGGCAACCCAGGCAAACGTAGTTTTAATATCCCAGGGCACATTTGCGATTCCAAATGGCTGGCAATCCCGCTTTGACATTGGTCAGTGCAGTCGCGAAGAACGTCTGGAAACAGATTTGATTATTGGTGCAACCGGTACGTATGGCGACTTTGCGGGTCGCAAAAAGATAGATGCAAAAATTGTTCTGCGAACATCTGGTGGTGAATTATCATCATTTAGCATTCCATCCAGTGTTGGCGACAACTATGTAATAATTGGGATACCGACCCACTCGTTTGTGACCACTCCTGAAACATTGGTCAGCCCATACGCAGAACTGGTTGTATTTATGTCACCACGTGTAATATCCGTTGTAGATTCAGACTCTGGTAAATTTGGTGGTGCGAACGAACTGATTGGTGACGCGCTGCGTGATTTTTTACAGGACTAAGACAAAACAATAAAGGTTGAAATATGTTTTCAAGACTGGAACGAAAGATAGCATTCAGATACCTGGGCGCGAAAAAGCGTGGTTTTGGTTCTGTCATATCATGGGTATCACTGATTGGAATTATGCTGGGGGTTGCGACCTTAATTGTAGTAATGTCAGTAATGGGTGGCTTTCACGACACCCTGTTGGGTCGCATTATTGGCATGAACGGTCACGTTGTTATTTATCACCAAGACGGTGCAATATCTGACTTTGATTTTTTGATAGACAAAATAAAACAGAACCGTATTGTATCCACTCATGCGACCTCCATCGTCCCCATTGCCGAAGGCCAGGTTATGGCCACTGCCAACGGCAACAACACAGGAGCCATGATACGCGGCATCCGCATGTCCGATTTGGCCAGCAAAACAGAATCTGGCACCCGCATTTATGGCAAACCTTTATCTGGCATAACAGACGGCGAACTGGTCGCTGGTGCATCGCTAACGCGAGCCTTGCGTGTTGGCATGGGCGACAACATTTCCCTGGTATCTGCCAATACCTCAACGCCGACACCATTTGGTTCTATGCCCCGCATAATGTCCTTTCCTGTGATGTCATCATTTTTCATGGGCATGTACGAATATGATTCAGGCTATATATTCATGCCATTAGAAACCGCACAGAAATATTTGAACATTGGCCCCAGTGTTACGCACATAGACGTATTTTTATCAAATCCCGAAGATACCACATCGGTTGTGAATGCTCTGACAACACTGTTACCGGACGGATTTGTGGTTCGTGATTGGCGTGATTTAAATCGTGGTTTTGTAGGTGCACTTCAGGTTGAATCAAACGTAATGTTTTTAATTCTGTTGTTAATAGTAATTGTAGCGGCCTTTAACATAGTATCTTCATTGGTCATGCTGGTCAAAGACAAAAACAAAGACATCGCGGTACTGCGAACATTTGGAGTATCCCGCAAATCCATGTTAAAGATATTTATCCTGTCTGGTACATCCATTGGCATAATTGGTGCCTTTTTTGGTACAATACTAGGCGTCTTAGTTGCGATATATATCGAGCCCATACGTCAATTTTTCCAACTTATCACCGGTCGCGATTTATTTCCTGCGGAATTATATTATTTATCTGAATTACCATCTAAACTGGTATGGACAGATGTGCTTGGTATTGCTTTGATTGCGGTATTATTGGCATTTTTAGCGACACTGTACCCCGCATGGAAGGCATCTAACACCGACCCAGTAGAAGTTTTAAGGAACGAATAAAATGACAGCGATATTAAATTCATTATCAAAAATTCCGACTGGCGACACAGTAATGTCTGTACGCGACATTAAAAAGACCTTTATCGAAGGCGGTCAACCTCTGCACATTTTACGCGGGGGAGGATTTGACCTGCATCGAGGAGAAATTATTGCCCTGGTTGGTCAATCTGGCTGTGGCAAATCGACCCTGTTACAGTGTGTAGGTTTATTAGACCGTCCCACATCGGGCAGCATTTTAATTGGCGGCAGTGCTGTTCACAAAATGGACGAAGACATGCGAACCAAGATTCGCCGTACCAAGATAGGATTTGTTTATCAAAAACATAATCTTCTGTCTGATTTTACTGCTTTAGAAAACGTAGTTTTACCAATGCTAGCGAACGGCACATCCGAGGACACAGCAACATCACGTGCAATTAAATTATTACGTTCTGCCAATGTTGCACACCGTGTGCACCATCTTCCTGGTCAAATGTCAGGTGGCGAACAGCAGCGTACAGCCGTTGCTCGTGCATTATCAAACACTCCCGACATTTTATTAGCGGACGAGCCAACTGGCAACCTGGACCCACATCATGCAAACGAAGTCTTTGAATTATTACTGAATTTAGTCCGCAAAAATAAAATGTCTATGTTATTTGTGACGCATGACATGAACCTGGCATCACGTGCCGACAGACGTATAACAATAAACAATGGAATCATAGAATCCATATAACAAACCGCAAAATAAATAACGGAGAGAGAAAATGAAAAAGCCGACATCAAAGAAAACCTATACCATCACCCATACCCCTGCCCAGCGTTTTTGGGGTATCATGGCATTAACGGCCTTATTTATATGTGGTGTAATGGTTGGCTGGGACATAAACTCGTACCGCAGCAAAACAAATTCTGCACCAACACCGACTGAAAACACAGAAGCATCAGTTTCTGCTTCAACACCAACAGTATCAGTCCCCAATCGCCCCACCTGCGATATTATCCAGGAATTATTAACCGAACAATTACCACCTGCCGATGGCAGTGCAGATGACAGAATTATACGAGCCCAAATTTATGCAAATTTGTCTGAACGTGGTTGTCCTGAAAATTCCGCAGCCTATGCGACCATGGCGAAACAAGAACTGGAAATCGCCCGAGCATTGACGAACGATGAATTTAACGAACCCGACACATTGGAAGTCATTGAAACCTATAAACGTCTGAACATGCAGGCCGCCGCCGAAGAAGTCTTTGACATGGCTCGCCGTCTGACCACACCAACCATAGACTTTATCCTGGCGGTTGAAAAGATAATAAATGAACAACAATAATTTTATAAGGGGATAAAATATGATGAAAAAACTGATTACATTATTTGGCATATTTGCGTGCACATTTGCCTTTGCGGAAACCGAAACGACAACGCACACAGTTTCAGAACGCCAGACCTGCTCTGAAATCCAGAACAAAATATCAGAATTATCTGCGATATCGGAACCTGACACAGAAACGATTGACGAACTGACGGCACTTAAATCCAAGTATCGCCGCACATGCACCACAACTGCTGGTTCTCGCCGCAGCAGTGCATCATCTCGAATTGTGATAAATCAAACAGAAACCGACACCACAGAAACAGCGGACACAGAAGCAGTTGAAACAGAAATTGTTGCAGAATCTGACACAGAAACGGAAACAATTATCACCACTCCAGAACTGACACCAGAACAGGAACTGGCCAACCTGGATGCTGGCCTGTGTGCAGACGGCAGCAAACCAAACAAATTTGGTTGCTGTGGAGATGAACTATTCAAAGACCTGGGCAATACAGTATTTGCATGTTGTCCACGTGACGGTGGCGATTGTTTTCCACCATTAAACTAAAAACAAAATGGACAGACAGATGAACAAGAATTTCAAGACCTGCACAGCAGTTATATTGGCATTTATTTCCGGATTTATATTGGGTATATGGGCCCACGCAGGCCGCAACGATATGTTACCCAGTGATATTCCCATGTGCGATAACAATATTGCACCGGACAAAAACGGATGTTGCCCTGGGGAAATTTATACAGACATGTACGACCTGGGGTTTAACTGTTGTCCTGAAACAGGTGGCGATTGCTTTCCTCCGTTGCGATAAGTGCAGCAAAAAATTTAATCAGGATAATGAAAAATACTAAAAATATGATATAATAAGTGACATGAGACGTACGATATGGTTTTGGTTGTGTTTTGTTATTGCCATAATACTGGCGATATACTTTTCTGTACGCATTGTGATGACGGGTCTTGGTCACACAGAAATATCCCGCATACGCAACATTTCAATCAGTGCCGACATGAACGACAAAGACATGTCTGCCCTGGCGGCGGCGGCGGCAATTTCCCCTGGCACAAACACCTATGAAATTGACCTGACGGAAATCAACAATCGCATTGGTACCGTTCCTGGGGTACGCACATCGTCTGTACGGCGTTTACCGAATGGGAATCTGTCGATTAGCGTATCATTATATCGTGCTGTTGCCCTGTGGACGGACGGAGAATATTACTTTCCCCTGTCTGCGGACGGCACAATTGTAAACAAACCAACAGACACTCGTACCCCTGGGCACATAGTTTTTCGCGGACCTATGCCATCTGACATATCATCCATTACAAACGCAGCCCACAATTTACTGGGGCACATAGATTATCTGGAATGGATTGAAAATCGCCGTTGGAATTTACATACCACGAACGGCATCACGATATTATTACCCGAAGGTTCTGCAGAACCTGCGATAAACACTTTGATGGTATTGCACCAAAACCACAATATTTTATCAAAAGATATCACCACACTGGACATGCGTGATGATTCTCGCATATTGGTAAAATAAACGTACAAGACCACACAGAACACAACGCACATGAATTTATTTGATTCAACTTTTTTATGTTTAGACATAGGCACTTATGGTGTTCGTGGTTTGGCACATCGCATACGAAATGCCCGCATGGACCAGTCTGCTTTTTTTACGGTTGACAGTCCTGACACAACGTTTGCGATAAAATCTGTGATTGACGAACTGGAACGTCAATTGGGGGCACATTTTGATTCAGCCTATATAACGGGCAACTTTGGTCCATCATATTTTGACATGTCTGCGAAAAACAGCGTCTGGAACAACGAACACAAAATAACAGAATCGGACATTCGCAATCAAATATCTCAAATAACCGCCCCTGATGGTTATTTTCCGATGCATATATTCCCCCTGCGATACGACAGTCCGCAATCACGTAACATGCCGACTCCAATTGGTCACACAGATTTTCAGTTGATATCTGCATTTGGTTCAATTTTTTATACCCAGTCTGGGCTAAACCGCGTACATCAGGTATTACGGAATGCCCACATCCAACCTGACGGTTTTTTTGACCCTCATTTTGTACACAACGCGGTACTGCGAAAGCAAAAGCAAACCACGATGTTCATAGATTTTGGTGCCCAGTATACCAGCGCATCTATTTGGACAGATCGTGGTCCTGTTTGGCACACCAAAATTCCGATTGGTGGCACAACCATAACGAACGCCATGTGCGACAAATTGGGACTGGACGCAGAATCGGCAGACAGGATAAAACGTACAGTATCCACCCTGACTCCCAGTGCTACGGATCATTTAGTCCCTGCTGACCGCGACTATGGTTTTTCACGCAGCGATGTAAACGAAATTGTTTTACCTATTATGGTTGAAATCATATCCCAGATAAAAGATTCATGTCTGTCATCGTTTACCAAATACAAACCCACCAAGATAATATTAAGTGGTGGCGGCTCTCAAATGACTGGTCTTGGTGAATTCATAGAAAACGCATTTGCGGTAATGACCACGACCATATCACCTGATGCCACTGTACGCTGTTTATCAGATTATATATGGTCAATGGAACAAACACATTGCGACAGTTATATTGCCCGCCACAATCGTTGGTCACGACGAACGGGTTGGTTTACACGCCTGTTTAACCGTCCCAAACGTGTTACTCCTTGTGTTATTCCGATTATGCCCAGCACATTATGTTTTGACATGCGGCGTCCTGAAACATACAGTCTATTTCGTTCTGGAAACATCTCAGCGATACATGTTGACATTATGGACGGTCTGTACGTTGAAAAAATTCATGGCAGCATCGAAGAATTGGCCTTTATTCGTTCCCAAACAAATGCCCACTTGCATGTACACCTAATGACGGAAAGTCCGACTGTCTGGGCGTCAGATGCGATTGCAGCAGGTGCAAACACAATAATAATGTCAACCAACACATCTGGTCTGATATCGGCGATTCAAAATGTTCGTTCTGCAGGTATTCGTGCGGGTGTTGCCTTGCACCCAAAATCATCTGTCCAGTTATTAAAAGACATTTTGCGTGACATTGACGAAGTAATGGTAATGTCTGTTATTCCCGGTGCTGCTGGCCAAGAATTTGATACATCTGCCCTGAAAAAGATATCCATTCTTGCGGCGACTCGGCGAAAATATGGACTGCAATTCAAAATATCGGTTGATGGTGGAATAAATGAACAAACGGCCCAGTTATGTTGGGCGGCGGGTGCCGACATATTGGTATCTGGGTCATATTTATCGAACGCTGTTGATTTTCCATTGGCGGTACAAAGTCTGTTACCCAAAAACAAAAATCAGAATTAAAAAATCCCCGTTTGGGGATTTTTTTGCAAACAATGCATTTTGTTTTAGGGATGTGGGTTCGGGCTTTATAAAAAAGTCCTTTTATCGCAGTGCCTGCACACCACCATTATACCTATTCTACCCAAACAATCCACAGGTACGTTTTCTTAGCATTCTTCTATAACGATACGCCTTCCATCATTATATTCTGAAATAAAAACATTTATTGTATTATCTGGCAGGATATTTTGTGCGATTTCTGGCCACTCTATCAGAGTGATATCATTTTGCAAAGCATGTTCCAATCCTATTTCAGTCAACTCGGACGCATCTTCTATACGATATAAATCAAAGTGCGAAATCCCATCATAATTCTGTACAATTGTAAATGTTGGGCTTGGCACAACAGTATTTTCGCCACGCAGTGTCTGAATAATTTTTCGTGCAATCTCAGATTTACCCATTCCCAGATTGCCATGCAGTGCGACAACACATGGTGTCTGCAAAGTCTTTGCAAAATCCGCTGCCCACTGACGTGTTTCATCTATATTATTTGAAATAAATTCTGTCATTTTACCTTTCCTGGGTTCATCAGATGAATTATTGGTCTGTAATGTGGTTTTGGCACATTTGGTGATTTTTTTTCTATTTGTTCCAGGGCTGTTTGTGCAGCACCGATTGTTTCATACGGATACCTAATTCTGAAAAAAGCATTTCCCCGTTTTGCGATAACCTCAACCGCATACCAATTTCTATACAGTTGCGATATATAGATTCCATTTACTGCAACAATTTCATGTACATCTATCACTTTTATTACTCCACCAACAACAAGTCATCTTCCAAACATTTAATTGCATCACGTATTTCTGCGGCTTTTTCGAATTCCAAATCATCTGCGGCCTGCATCATTTGTTGTTTTAACCTTTTAATTTCTCGCCTCAGAGATTCAGCATCCATCACCCCACCAGCCTTACTATACACAAACTTTCGTGTTTTGTCAGTTTTTTCTTGTTTTTCACCAACTTCTTTGAAAACAGCCTTGGTCACAGTACGTGGTGTAATACCATGTTCAGTATTATAGGCCATCTGTTTTTCGCGTCTACGCATGGTTTCGTCTAATGCCGCCCGCATAGAATCTGTAATTTTATCGGCATACAGGATTACTCGTCCATTTGCATTGCGTGCGGCACGTCCAATTGTCTGAATCAGGCTGCGTGTTGACCGCAAGAATCCTTCTTTATCAGCATCCATAATTGCAACCAATTCGCACTCTGGTACATCCAGCCCTTCCCTTAGCAGGTTGATTCCGACCAGAACATCAAACTTTCCCATTCGCAATTCTCGCAACAGTTCAATACGTTCCAATGTTTCTATATCACTGTGCAGATACTTTGCCCGCACACCATTTTCGTTCAGAAAGTCCGTCAACTGTTCCGCCATTTTCTTAGTCAGTGTTGTCACCAGCACCCGCCCAGACACATTTTTTATCCGTCCCAACAAATCATCAACCTGATGTGTAGTTGGATAAACTTCGCACACAGGGTCCAACAGTCCGGTTGGTCGAATTACTTGTTCAGACACAATTCCATTTGATTGGTTTAACTCCCACTCGGCTGGGGTTGCCGAGACAAATATTGTCTGTGGCCTCAGATTATCCCATTCATCAAATGTCAGCGGTCTGTTATCTATACATGAAGGCAACCGAAACCCATATTGTGCCAGCGTTTCTTTTCTTGCCCTGTCGCCACGACTCATTGCCCCAATTTGAGGTACTGTCACATGACTTTCATCTATGAACAGAACAGCATCTTTTGGTAAGTATTCAAACAGTGTTGGTGGCGGTTGCCCTGGCAGTCTGCCTGACAAATATCGGGAATAATTTTCCACTCCTCGACATGTACCTGTATTTTCCATCATTTCTATATCAAAGTTCACTCGTTCTCTTAATCTTTGTTCTTCGATATACTTCATATTCTGATGAAAGAACTCTAACCTTTCTGCTAAATCCTTTTTGATTTCTGCTATTGCCTGCAACACTGTTGGCATAGGTGTTGCATAGTGAGTATTTGGATAAACAGCAATTCGGTCTAATTTTTTTAATTTTGATCCGGTCAGCGTATCAAATTCCCATATTTCTTCGATTTCATCGCCCCAGAAAGACAATTTCCATCCACGATCCATTGCATGAGACGGAAAAACATCTATTATATCACCACGCACACGAAAATCACCACGTTCAAACGCAGTATCATTTCGTTTATATTGAATATCAACCAAGGCCCGCATAACATCTTTTTGTCCGATTAGATCCCCCACTCTCAGGACCAATTTCATTCCTGCATACTGTTCAGGTGCCCCCATACCATAGATAGACGATACGCTGGACACAACGACCACATCACGTTCTTCCAGCATAGCTCGTGTTGCACTGTGTCGCATACGGTCTAATTGTTCATTTATAGACGCATCTTTATCTATGTATGTATCTGTGGTTGGCATATATGCTTCTGGCTGATAATAATCATAGTACGACACGAAATATTCTACGTGATTTTTTGGAAAAAAGGACTTCATTTCCGTATATAGTTGTGCTGCCAGAATTTTATTTGGAGCCATAATCAGTGCAGGCCGCCCCAGTTCTGCGATAACATTTGCCATAGTAAATGTTTTTCCAGACCCTGTTACCCCCAACAACACCTGAGATTGCCTACCTTCATTGACACCATCTACCAACTCAGCAATAGCGGTTGGTTGATCTCCCATAGGTTTGTATTCACTTTCAAGATGAAATTCTGCTTTTTTCATTTTTTTATTCACAACCATAAATATAATCCATTATAATGAAAAAACAAGAGGGACACGAGAATGGCATTAAAACCCAGACATAAACGCAGACTTTTTTGGACACTGATATATATAATTGGTGCGTTGGTTTTGGCTATTATATTGATTCCACCTATGATAACATTGAACAAATTCAAACCTATGGTTGAAAAATCTGTATATGAACAAACTGCTGTTCCGGCCAAATTAAATGGGGACATACATTTCAGTTTAATTGGCGGTGCAACCATTGTTGCCCATGACGTTGTTGTTCCGACTGCGCACATAGGTTCGGTCATGTTTTCGATTCCATTTTCCAGTTTTTTTGATTTAGCGAATGCACACCTTAATGATGCGGTTATAATTTATGATGCCGACATAACGATCGACAAATTATCTCCTGTGAACTTTAACCACGACATAGAAATTTATAACAGCAATTTAACATTCATGGGGCATAAATTTCACATCGTCCGTGCTGATTTTACCAACGGGGAATTTCATGGTATAATTCGCAGTCGCGACCATAAATACAACATTGAATTTATCGGTGACACATTTCATATAACGAACAAAAATAATAACTTGAACATAACTGGTCAGATGTATTCTGACGGTTCCATTCGTGGTCACATGTCAATAGAAACAGACAACCTAGACGATTGGATTGGGATAAAAACAAACATACCAACAGGTCTGATAAAATTATCCACCAACTTTGAATGGAATGGATATGATTCATATAAATTAAACAACCTTGAATCTGACAAATTTTCTGGCAACATAGAAGTTTTTTCAAACGGCACACGATCAATCAATCTGGTATCAGACGACATATCATTTGACATATCATTTTTACTTCAGCCCAACGGCCTGTTAAATAACACCAGTGTCAATTTAGATTTTTATGGTGACATGACATTAGAAAACCATAAATTTCATCATCTGCGAATTCAGGCCACAGGCACAAAAAACAAAATTCAAATTGCCAACATTTTGGCGGATGACATTGCGATAACAGGTGGGACAATTGACCGCAACGGTGCCGAAAACATAATGATAACACTGCCTGTCAACAACACAAATACCATGTGCCTGTTTTCTGGAAATTCAACTCAATGGGGTTGCAGTATATTTACTTATGGCGACATGTCTGGTTCTTTATCCGTATCAGACGATAAATTCGAAATATTTGTTCAATCTGCCACCCCTATGCCGACAGATTCAGACATATTAAAAATGACATCACGTTATGGTAAACGAGGCACAATAAACTTTCAGTTTTCAGACATTGGAGGCACCTATAAAATAGATGGCGACAAAATCACAGCAACATATAATTTTGCAAACGACAAAACCTTATCGTGGCTAAACATACAACTACCATATTTACCGGATTTCATGTTAAATGATGTTGGTGATTTTGCGTGGCATGACGGCATGTTAACCTTTACACCTCATAATAATCAGTGGCAGTTATCTATTTACAACAATTACTTTTACTTGTCTGGTCTGGGATTCAAATCATGGTTTCCTGGCATTGACCTGCAGTCAATTAACGATGCGTCATACACAGTATCTGGATTTTACAACGACAAGAAAATATCCAATCTGACGATAAAGATATCAGACCATGAATTTATTGGCACCGTTTCTGACAACAACATCACATTACACACCGATAAATTAGTACTGGACAAATTCTTGAATGCTCTTTACTTTGACAACTTTGCCGAGATGGAATTTTTAACAAATTCACCATTACTGATACCATTTGATTTTCCATTTAACCTGGCTCTGTCTGCGAGCAGTCTGATATACAATGGCGACACATATAACAATTTTATCTATGCGTTAAAGCCGAACAGTCAAACATATTCTATTATGGACGCATCGCGTGGGAATTTACTGGCAACGATTGAACGCAACAAAACCAACTATGACATACATGTCCAGTTAAATCGTTTTGAAACCAATGGCGAATTATTATCATCACGCATGCCGTTAAATATTCGCGACACATTTATAACTGGTCAGGTATCATTAACGACACATGGTCAGATTGCTCACGACATATACTATAATCTGTCTGGGACATTGGATTTAACATTTACAGGTGGTTATTTGATTGGTATGTCATTTGATAACTTTTATGCATCTGCCCAGAATATAACTACCCTGAATGCCGAATACACCTTATCGAACGCATTCAAAGGCGGCGAAACCATACTAAAATCATTACACATTGTTGGAGATTATTCACGAGACAAATTCATCACCACACGTCCATTGGAAATATCCATGCGGCACACAACAGGGATTGGCGGCTTGGCGATAACGGACGGCTTTATGACGGCAGAACTGGATTTAACCATGCGTGGCACGGCCCCAACACCAGTAACGGTACAACTTGGTATCTTACCAGACGGCACGCGTCAGTATTCACTGTCTGAAATCATGAAGAATCTGGACACAGGTTTTATGCGTGCATTTGTAAAGACGCATGATAAATTTTAATTGTTTTTATTGCGTAAAAATTCTTCACGGGACACGATTTGTCCCAACGCATTTGCATAATATACATACCGTCCAACTTTGACACAATGATACCCATTTGCACAGAATTTAATTTTTCTTTGTGCACGCAGCAATAATTTGTTTGGCCCAATTAAATCTGCCTGCACGCCGAACAGCACCTTTGAAATCCATGCCCACAATCCATTAGACAAATAAGGAGCAAATAATACCCCACCCCGTTTTTCCAGTCGTGCGATATTATACCTGTCCAAATGTATTTTCAGTTTATTTGCCTGATATTGACTTAAATTTAAATTATGTACCAAAGTTTCAAATTGTGTGTACATTTTTCTCTCTTTATTTTTACACACAAAATTATAACTGGAATAAAATCCATTCCCACAGGCATGAAATCATAAAATCAGTCCCCCATTTCTGGGGGACTTAACGTATTTAGTTTTTCTTACGCACCTGGATATGCACTTCTCGCAACTGTTTTTCTGTCACAGTCGTAGGAGCACCCATCATCAGGTCTTGTCCACGTTGATTTGTTGGGAACAACACCACCTGACGCAGGTTTGGTTCATCCAGCATAATCTGAACCAAACGATCGATACCGAACGCACAACCTCCGTGTGGTGGTGCCCCGTACTGGAACGCGGTATACATACCACCAAACTTTTCCTTAACCGTTTCTTCAGAATAACCAGTGATATCGAAACACTTAACCATCACATCTGGGTTAAAGTTTCTTAAACCACCGCTGCAGATTTCTGCACCGTTTAACACCATATCGAATTGAGCCGCCTTAATTTCCAGCGGGTTTTTCGTATTCAGTTCTTCCAAAGTTGCCATCGGGAACGAGAACGGATTATGTGTAAACGCGATACCTGTTGGCGATTCTTCGTCTGCTTCAAAGAATGGGAAATCTTCGACCCAACACAGACGGAATTCTTTTGGATTAATCAACCCCAAATCCGCCCCCAGTTTATTACGCAATTTACCTGCGGCCTTTGCTGCAGCATCTGCATTATCGCACACAAAGAACAATGAAGCATTATCACCTGCAATTTCACGCAGTTTTGCAACACGTTCCGCGTCCAGTTTTTTTGCAACAGGCCCTTTGGCTTCTTCTGCGAACACGATATACCCCAGTCCGCCCAGTCCCAATTCCTTGACAGCATAATCCCCCAGTTTATCGAACCAAGAACGCGGTTTATCTGCTGAATTTGGTGCAGGAATTGCACGAACCACAGCCCCATTTTCGATTGCATTTGCAAAGATACCAAAATCCGACCCACGGAAAATATCTGTTACATCAGAAATGATAATTGGGTTACGCAAATCAGGCTTATCCGAACCATATTTCAACATAGCATCATCGAACGAGATATGTGGAATTTCATCTGCGACAATTGCGTCTGGCACGAATTCTTTTATCATTGCCGGCATCAGCGTATTACCTACGGCCTGAATATCTGGCAAATCGACAAAAGACATTTCCAAATCCAACTGATAGAATTCCAGCAATCTGTCTGCACGCAAATCTTCATCACGGAAACATGGTGCAATTTGGAAATATCTATCAAATCCAGAAATTTGAATCAACTGCTTAAACTGTTGTGGTGCCTGTGGCAACGCATAGAACATACCATGATGATGACGGCTGGGCACGATATAATCGCGAGCTCCCTCTGGACTGGACACCGTCAAAATAGGAGTTTGGAATTCAGAAAATCCCATATCCCACATTCTATCACGAATAAACTTCATAACGCGATTACGGAACAGAATATTTTTATGCAGGCTTTCGCGTCTTAAATCGATATAGCGGTATTTCAAACGCAAATCTTCTGCAACCGAACCATCATCACCAAACACCTGGAACGGCAGCACATCGCAATTTGTCAGCACTTCAAAAGAATCAGCCTGGATTTCGATACCACCTGTTGGAATTTTGTCATTCACAGCCCCTGCATCACGTGCAACAACAGTACCTGTAATTTTGATAACAGATTCTGGTCTGACCTTTTCCAGTGCGGCATCACCACCGTCAAACACAACCTGTGTAATACCATAGTTATCACGCAAATCCACGAACAACAATGCCCCATGGTCACGTTTACGATGAACCCATCCACTTAACATAACTTTTTCACCAACATGTGCAGTGTTTAATTCACCACATGTATGTGTTCTGTACTTTGATTTCAAAGATAACATTTTTGGTCCCTTTTATTATTTGGGCAACGAAAAAGATTGGATTTTCGGCACCCATTTTCTTGTTAATCTTCAGGGGCGCAGGTTTAAATTTTTTGACCGCGCGGTGCCACCCTGACTTATAACTTTTGAGTGTTGTTTTCTGCTCCATGGTTGTCAGTCATATCATCACATCAACAACAACGATGCCCCTATGTTATATCAGTCGAACTGAAAATTCAACAAATTATTATCAACACTTGCATTTTTAATAAACATGTTGTACTCTGTGCGATATGAAACAAGCAACAATAATTATTATTAAATAAATGGCTGCACGCACTTTGGCGGTGGCTGGGGTGCATAGCACCCATTTTTTAATATTAAAATATTAAAAATATCAAAAGGCAAAAACAATGGCGTATCCAAAGACAGATCCACGTGCAAACTTTCCAGAATTGGAACAAAGCGTTCTGCAATACTGGCGTGAAAACAACACATTTCATAAATCATTGGATAAGACAAAATCCGGTCGTCCATTTTCATTTTACGATGGTCCTCCCTTTGCAAATGGTAAACCGCACTGGGGCCATTTGGGTGTATCTGTGGTCAAAGACATGGTTGCCCGTTTTCAAACAATGAACGGCAGATTTGTTCGCCGTGAATTGGGGTGGGATTGTCATGGATTACCTGCTGAAAACTCGGTCGAGAAAAAATTATCACGCCCTGCCAAAGATATTGTTGCGACTGACGGCATTTCTGCATTCTGTGATATGTGTCGCAGCGATGTAATGACCTATACGAACGAATGGAATCACTTTATCACCCGCATGGGTCGCTGGGTTGATATTGGTGATGGCTATGGTTACAAAACCATGGATAAAAACTATATGGAATCCATGCTGTGGACATTAAAGGAATTATACAACCGCGGTCTGTTATACAAAGATTACAGTGTGAATCCATATGACTGGGTAAATGGCACGGTTGTATCGAATTCCGAGGCATCCAGTGATTATCGTGAAATTGTTGATGATGCAGTAACTGTATGGTTTGAATTGGAAAATGGCGACCGTGCTATTGCATGGACAACAACCCCCTGGACATTACCTGCAAACAGTGCATTGGCTGTAAATCCGAATATGGAATATTTGCGTATGGCGGATGCAGACGGTGCAATTTATATAATTGCCGCATCGCGACTGAAAGCATATGAAAAACAGTTTGCCAACGCAACTGAAATTGGTCGTATTATGGGTTCAGACCTGGTTGGCAAACATTATAAACCACTGTTTCCATACTATGCGGATCAGTCTGAATTGCTGTACCAAATAATTCCTGCGGACTATGTATCTGACGGTGATGGCACGGGTATCGTTCATATTGCACCGGCATACGGTGCAGACGACTTTTGGGCAGCCAAGGCCATAGACCCAAAATTCCCGGTTTTGTTAAACGTTGATGACTATGGAAACTTTGATGAAACAGTTGTTGATTTTGCTGGCGAAAACATCTTTTCAGCAACACCAAAAATTATGGATTGGTTAAAGTCAAACGGCAAATTGGTAAAAAAGGAACAATACAAACACAGTTATCCATTTGGTG
Organism: Alphaproteobacteria bacterium; assembly: GCA_017546265.1. Lineage (GTDB taxonomy): Bacteria > Pseudomonadota > Alphaproteobacteria > Rs-D84 > Rs-D84 > Enterousia. The sequence continues at coordinate 124,945 of JAFYXG010000012.1, read as the reverse complement.
ACCGTTCCAAGGAAAAACTAATTTATCGTGCAACAGATTCTTGGTACATTGACGTTCCAAAAATCAAAGATAAATTATTGGCAAACAATTCGTTAGTAAATTGGACATCTGCGGGCGAACGTTTTCGTTCATGGATTGAAAATGCACGTCCTTGGTCAATATCGCGTAATCGTTTCTGGGGCATGCCGTTACCAATCTGGGAACGAGACGGCGAATACAAAGTGTTCGGTTCAATCGCAGAATTGGAAGAATTCTTTGGTGTAAAAATTGACGACCTGCACCGTCCAACATTGGACAAACTGGAAAAAGACGGTTGGAAACGCATTGGCGATGTTTTGGATTGTTGGGTGGAAAGTGGTTCCATGCCATGGGCATCATTACACTATCCATTTGAAAACCAGGACAGATTTGAATCGACATTCCCGGCAGATTATATTATCGAAGGCCAGGATCAAACTCGTGGTTGGTTCTATGCGTTAATGGTATTGGCAACTGCCCTGTTTGATAAACCTGCATTTATGACAGTATCTGCAAACGGCATGGTTGTCGATGAAAATAAAAAGAAGTTTTCAAAGTCATTGCGTAACTTTGTAAATCCATCTGACCAGATTGAACAGTATGGTGCAGACGCAGTCCGTCTGTATATCCTGGGGTCTAATTTCATGAAGGCCGAACCTGTTCCCGTTGACAAAGATGGCAAAGTATTCATTGAATCAACAAAAACAATTCAAACACCGCTGTGGAACGCGTATCATTTCTTTACCCTGTACGCCAATGCGGGCAATATCACAGCCACAGAAATGACCAATCCAACAAACGTATTGGATAAATATATCCTGGCGGAATTGAACGTACTGATTGACGCGGTTTCTAAATCTTTGACGGAATACAAACCAGATTCTGCAATCAAAGATTTTGTACGTTTTCTGGATATATTGAACAACTGGTACATTCGCCGTGGTCGTGCCCGTTTCTGGGACGAAGACCAGGACGCATTTGACACCTTGTACACAGTACTAACAAAACTGTGCAGTGTATTGGCACCATTTGCACCATTTATTTCAGAACACATATGGCGTAATTTAACGGGCGGCGAATCAGTACATTTAACAGACTTTCCTGTTGCACAAAACATCGACAAAAAAATTGTTGATGACATGCGTACGGTCCAGTCAATTGTATCCACAGGCAAACAACTGCGTGAACAGTATAAATTGCGTAATCGTCTGCCATTAAGTTCATTGACGGTTGCGGGGACAAACATGCCGGACTATGCCGACATTATCCAAGACGAACTGAACGTAAAATCTGTTGTATTCCAGGAATCCTTTGCGGACATTGCGGACAGTTTCATCTATCTGATTACGCCTAAGATTGGTGCACGTTTGGGCGGTGCATTAAAGGATATAATTCCTGCTGTAAAACGTGGTGATTATGAATTGGTTGGCGACAAATTGGTTGCGGTTGGCCACGAATTAAACCCAGACGAATTTGAAAACCGTCTGACGGTACGTAATGGTGTATCTGGTGCGGCATTACCGGATAATACAGCGGTCGTTGTATTGGACACAGACGTCAACGCTGACTTGATTGCCGAAGGTTTGTCGAACGATGCTCTGCGTTTTATCCAGGACACACGTAAAACGGCGGGCCTGGACGTATCAGACCGCATTGTTCTGACATACAATGCCGACCCTGCATTGTCAATTGCCATTGAGCAACACAAACGCCGTATTATGCACGATGCCCTGATTACGGAAATGGTTTTGGGCGATGGCGAATACACCACAGATATCGAGGGGTATTCGTTGGCCATCTCGGTTAAAAAGGCATAAAAGACATGAATGATAAAAAAAGGTTTTGCTCTTTATATTTCACCGGTTCAACACAATGTCAATGGATTCGCCATGGCGGCAACTGTGCAAGAAAATTTGGGTGTATGGACGAGGTAGAACTGACCACCAAAGAATATATCACTATGTATAATCTGATGGCCATCAGAACACAAAATGAGAAAATAATAGAACTGTTGCAAAAGACAAAATAAATGACGCTGACGCCGCAAAGATATTTCGAATTGGTACCACCGACCGTTGATATGACAATTCGGTCGGAACTGTATCACACAAACGAATTTAACTTTGCGGTGGCGGTTATTTTATCTGCCCAGGCCACAGATAAAAAGGTGAACGAGGTAACCCCTGCGTTATTTCGCATTGCCCCCACACCACAAAAAATGTTGGAATTGGGGATTGACGAGCTAAAGGAACATATACGCGTTATTTCTTTCTTTAATAACAAGGCAAAGAATATAATGGCCCTGGCCGAACGTCTGGTCGCCGAAAACATGACCGACACATTTCCGGACAAATATCATAATCGCGATATGCTGATGAAATTACCTGGAATCGGACAAAAGACTGCAAACGTCATCTGCAATGTTTTGTGGCAAATGCCGTGCATTGGGGTTGACACGCACGTCTTTCGCAACGCACATCGTTATGGCTGGGTTGACGACACAGACAACACGCCCGAACGGGTGGAAACAAAATTATTAAAACAGATTCCCAAAAAATACCACGCAATTGTAAACCATGTAATGGTATTGCACGGACGGTACATCTGCAAAGCATTACGACCTGAATGCGACAAATGTCCGGTCGTCCAATACTGTCCCCACAGGGCAAAAAAATAAATCCCCGGTTTTGGGGATTATTTGTTTTACATTCTTGGGCCACCACGCATTGGGTTCTTCCCCTGGGATGGATTTGTACTGGTCATACCTGTTTTACCAACAATAACCTTGTCCCCCATTTGAATTTCATCAGAAATTATTTCTGTTTCTGTTGCTGTACTTAATCCCTTGGTATATGGCACCATCACCAATTGCCCATCACGCAGTATTGCCAGATGCGACACAGGTGTTGCCCCGTTAATTTCCTCGGGCGATAAAAATCTGTCAAAACTGCGAATCAAGAAGGCAGAATTTGCCGCCCGCCAAACATTTTCTTTTTCAGAAATAATAATTGTCACAAATGCGGTCATCCCCGGCATCAGTCTTAAATCAGTATTATCTACATCTATCACCACCGTATAAACCACCACATTAGAAGTAGTCGTTGGCGACAATCTGATTTGTCGCACCACCCCATCAAAAGTTTCTGTTGGATAGGCATCAACAGTAAATGTCACGGCTTGACCATCTTTGATAACACCAATATCAGCCTCGGACACAGCGGTCTCTATTTGCATTTTTGTTAAATCTTCTGCAATTTCGAACAGGTCAGGTGTCTGGAAAGACGCCGCAACGGTTTGTCCCACATCCACCTTGCGCGAAATAACGGTCCCATCAACCGGCGACACAATTGTTGCATACCCCAGATTTGTCACCGCCCGGTCATAGGTTGACTGTGCCCTTTTAACAGATTGCTGAGCCTGTTCATATTGTGTTTGCGACTGTTCCATTTCTGCACGTGAAATAAAACCCTCGCTATACAGCATTTTATTTCTGTTATATTCACTTTTTGCAAAGTTCAACTGTGATGTCGCACTGTCCAGCGATGCTTTTGATTCATCAACTGTTGCCTGTAAAACAGACGGTTCAATTGTCAGCAGCACATCCCCCTTTTTAACTTTGGAATTAAAGTCCACATACAAATTATCTATTGTTCCAGACACCTGAGAACCAACGTTAACGGTATTTACGGGCATAATTTCACCGGTTGCAGTAACAACCTGCCGCAAATCACCACGCGTTATATTCAGTGTTATAAATTCCTGTTTGTCATCACTATTTCGGCCCCAAATCAACCAAGCCCCCAGTACGACAACTGCCCCCAGCAAAATCCACCATTTTTTACGCCAAACAACCCCCCACACACGTTTCAAGATTGACACCTTTGGTTGATTATTATTTTTATTATTCTTCATTTTCTTCCCCTTCTAATTCTGCACGAATTTCACCCACGGCCAAGGCCACTGCGGCCCGCTTGGTAAACAAATCATACTTTGCTGCATTATTTTGTTTTTCCGCATCCAGCAATTCCGACTGGGACGTCTGCCAATCCAACATAGTGGCCCGTCCGACCTTGTACATACCAGATGTCACACGTTCACTTTCTGTTGCGGACTTTAACAAAGTTTCGGTTTGCTTTAACACAGTCTGTGCTGTTTTATAGTTTTGATACGCTGTAAAAATATCCAGATTTGCATTATCTGCGGTCTGCCGTTCTTGTTCCACTGCCTTGTCATAGTTCACCTGTGCGGCACGCGCATTATACAGATTTGCAAACCCCGCAAACAGCGGCATAGACGCACGAATTCCGATACTGCCACTGATATTATCATTTCCGGCACCAAACGTTTCGGACGGCGTATCATTCCACGACAACGCCCCCGAAGCAGACACAGACGGTAAATTACTTAGCCATACACTGTTTCTGCGATGCCACGCAGAATCCTTATTTGCGGTTGCACGCAGCAAATCAGGTCTTGTTTTTTTTGCCTGTTCAAACAGTTCATCTAATGTTTTTGTTTCTTCTTGTGTACCAAAATTTGATGGCATATCAGCGATTTTAATTTCCTGTTCTGCATCAAAAGACAGCTTTGCCAACAAAGTTCCACGTGTAATTTCACGATTATTTTTTGCACGTTCTAGATCCAGTTCACGACTGGCCAGGGTTGTATCAGCCTTTAACACATCAGCCTTTGCGACTGCGCCCGCCTGGAACTTTTTTTGTGCGGTATCCCGTGCAGTTTTTGCTACTTTTAAGAGCATTTCGGCCGATTGCACATCAGCATCAGCCTTTAACAACGCATAATAAGAACTGATTACACCGTAAATATAGTTCTGCACCGTTTCATCATAATCGAACCCAGCGGCCCGCCATGCAGCAGATGCCTGATTTAAATCAGCCAATCTTTTACCAAAATCAAAAATCAAATAAGAAGCAGACAACGAAGCACCATACGACCAATCCCCCCATTGTTCATTACGATATGGCAGCGATGCATTTGCAGACGCATTTACACTGGGCAAATAATCTGCATAGTTGGCATTTTTTTGTAATCTAGACGATTCGTAAGCCATATATGCAGCTGCGGTTTGTGGATTTCTACACAACCCCAATTCTATGACCTGCCCCAAGTTTAATTCTTCATTTGGCACAGTTGTACGTGTCATACAGTCTTCAATCGCGAACGCAGAAAAAGGAACACAAAACAATAACAAATATGCTAAAAATCTCATACTAACTCTCTCTTCCCTGAATATTCTTTTCAATTATACAATTTTTATGTTGAATTACAATTTTTTTTTGCGTAATATGGGAACACAAAGTTCGTGGCCTGGTGGCAGAGTGGTTATGCAGAGGACTGCAAATCCTTGGATGCCGGTTCGATTCCGACCCAGGCCTCCACTTTTGTAAAAATAAGAAAGCACCCCATTGTGGGTGATTTTTTATTTTTTGGGGCTGGATTGAACATTCCGATTCAACGATAAATATTTCCCTTGTTTTTCTTGTACATCTGCATAATTTTTTGTACCATTATCGCCATGATAAACGCACTGACACTGACAGATTTCAGAAATCATAATATGTGCCGCATAACCACATACGGCAAACGCAACATCATTATCACAGGTCCCAACGGTGCGGGTAAAACCGCCATACTCGAAGCGGTATCTATGCTGTCTGGCGACCGTGGCATGCGTGGTGTTCCGATAAACGAAATTGCACGATTTAATGGCAGTGGTGGTTTTTCTATTTTTGCAAATCTGTTTGATGAAACAGAAGTATCGGTCCAGTTTACAAATGGTGACAACAATCGCCGTGCCAAGATTGACGGCGAACCTGCCACCTTAACAGACCTGGCACGCATTTTACGCATAGTCTGGATTACCCCCCGCGAAGACCGCCTGTTCATCGACAGTGGTTCCGATCGGCGTGCATTTTTCGACCGCCTGGCCACCAGTTTTGACACATCGCATTCTGGTCGCACGGCCAAGTTATCTAAATTACTGACAGAACGCGCCTATGCATTAAAGACGGGTTCAGACAATCATTGGCTGGACGCACTGGATACCCAGATTGCCGGCACATCGGTCACAATTGCCCACAGTCGTATACAATATGCAGGTGAATTAAATTACTTTCTGAAACGTTGTGCGGTATCTGTATCTGGCATGATTGAACGTATGTTGATTGACGGCATATCCACGGGCGATGCGGAACGAAAATACATGGAATACTTAAAAAGCAATCGCACATTAACGGGCGACAAAATGATACTGGACGGCCCGCACAAATCAGACTTTGGCGTATATAATAACGAATTGCAATTACCCGCACATTTAACCAGCACCGGCCAACAGAAAATGGCATTACTGGAATTGATACTGGGACATGCAAAACTGATACACAGCAAGACTGGCAAACGCCCCATAATATTACTGGACGAAGCGGCGGCCCATCTTGACGCAGCGGCCCGCACAAACCTGTTTCGCGAATTGGGCGATGCAGATGCCCAGGTATGGGCAACGGGCCTGGATAAAAATATATTCAAAAATGTACCCGATGCAGTATTTGTTGCTTGCCAGGACGGGGAAATAAATAATATAGTATTGGCGGAGTAAATAACATGGCACGAATAGATTATCAAACATTATTGGACAACGCATTAAAGTCTGTTGTCAAAGACGCCCTGGTCCATGCCCAGTTTAACGGTCTGGGGGACGGCACACATTTCTTTATCACATTTCGCACCCGTGATTCAGGTGTTGTATTACCAGATTTTCTGCGTATCAGATATCCAGATTTAATGACAATTGTGCTTCAGTATTCATATAACAACCTGCACGTATCGGACAAAGAATTTGGTGTCCAGTTAACATTTGACGGTCGTCCATTTTTCATCCGCGTTCCATTTTCAGCATTGGTTGAATTCAAAGACCCATCGGTTGACTTTATGTTGTCATTCCAGAACAAATCGCAACCTGCTGCTGCGGATAACGACATGGAATTACCATTGGATGAAAAGCCTGGAACGGTACCCGACCCGGGTCGTGTTGTATCACTGGACGAATTCCGCAAGAAAAGACACCCCTAAGACAAAAAACAAAAATCCCCAACTGACGGGGATTTTTTTATAAAAACAGATGATGAATTTCTGGTGCCCTAAGCAAGAATCGGACTTGCGACTCGTCCTTACCAAGGACGTGTTTTACCACTAGACTATTAGGGCAATAAAACTGTGTTTATTATACGTACATTGGACAAAAAATCAAGAACAAAAGTTGCCCTATCACATGCGTAAAATCAATTAGAATGATTTAGATATGGGATGGGGGCGACAACGTAGTGTACAAACGCTACATGAGTTGTCGCCCCCGCCCATAGATGAATTATTATAATTTATTTTATTCGATACAGCAGTTGACAGCATTTTTAACCCAACTTTTCAACTTGCTCATACCGCCTTTTTGTTCTGCCTTTACAACTGTGGCAGATTTTTCAACCGCCTTAACCGGCTCAGATTTTTTCTGTGGTTTTACATCTTTCTTTTCACCAGTCAGCATCCCCATATTCAATCCCCAGAACATGCAATACAGTTCATACGACTGGTCAAACAAGGAATATGCGGTTTCTTTATCGCCCGCGGCCAGTGCCTTGGTACCAACTTCGAACACACGCATAGATGCAGCCAACAGATGTTTAGAAATACACCAAACTTCACCTTCGTACGCAGGGATAATTTTCAACATAGCATTTTTACGCATTTCGCGAATATCGTTAATCAGGTCATAGAATTCCGTCTTGCCTGTTTTTGCACCTGAAAACATTAAATGTTCTTCGATTGAAATCAGGTTCATAATACCGATAGTCAAATCCTGATCACTTGACAAGTCTTTTGGGTTCACTTTTTTTGCAGCATCTAATTTTTCAACAAATTCCTGAACAGATTCTATTTTTTTCATAACGTTTACCCTTTTTATTATAATTTTACAGACACCATACCATCAACCAACTGGCCACCAACAGTGCCCCCAGCGGCAAAACAACCTTTTCAAATGGAAAGTGAGCATGTCCACCGTTTTTATTTTTCATCCATTGGTATAATTTACCAGTTCCGATAAATATCAATGCCCCTGCGATTGTACCGAACAATACAGGGTCCATAACAAACGCCCCACAAATAGATACCGGATGATATTTAACAGTTCCCAAATACACAAAACCAATCATCGCCACAGAAGCCACAATCACGATTGCATCACGTCCAGTGAAATACCAATTTTTCTTATCCATCCATTTCAGCATCCAGTACCCCAGCAACGTCAGCAAAGCCCCGGCCCACAGGCCAACCACACTGTCTGGCACGCCCAATCTACGTGCGATATCCAACCCAGCACCAATTGCAATTGTGCATACTGGGCATGCCGGATTTGCCATAACCTTTGCCGGCAACACAGCCATAAGTGCGACCAAAATTTTCTTTAACATAAAATCCCCTTTCACATAATCAGATGTATGATAAAAAAACGAAAACAAAATGTCAACAGATACAAATTTTATCACAAAAACATCCCCATTATTGGGGATATTTTTTATTTATTTTTTTTATTTGGATTTATACCTGCGGGTGTATCCGGCAGTGTTGGCAACGCGATTCCACATTTCTTCATTGCATCACGAATACATCCCATATCCATTTTCTTCTGTCCTTCTTTTACAACCTGTTTTTTTGTTTCGCCATCAGATTTTTTTTCAACCTTTGGTTTTTTATAAAACTCTTTCAAATCACAACCATTTTTTGTAATACAATCCTGCTGTTCCTGGGTCAGATTTCTTATCACCCCCATCATTCCCTTTGGTGCCTTACCCGATGTTTTAGGCACATCGGCCGCCACGGCAGGCAACACAAACATTGCACACAAAGACACAATCAACAATCTAACCTTCATTACTTTCTCCTTTTTTTGATATTATATATATTTATCCAAAAAAAATTACAAACCTATCATTTATTATTTGCTGCGTTGTTCCATTTTTTCACGCACTGCATCCAGTTCAGCTTGTGCCTGTCGAAAGTCATTAACAACATCATTAAAAAACTTTTTAACAGTCGCCAAAAACGCAATCCCCCAGGCCCGTTCATTTAGATTATGATTTTTATTCATGACACCCCCATTATTCTTTTATCACAGGCATGATATCAAAATCAGACAGATAATCAACCCAGAAAAACCACCCCCACTTGCAAATCCGCATTTTTTATGCCATAAATCTTACATAAGATAAAAGGACAAACATGCAAGAAAAGAACAATCAGTATGTACACATTTATATAGGTCAATCAACATACCAAGAATTTCGTTCAAAATGCCCAGCTGATTTATTTAAACAACTTACAATATCGAACATAAAATACAGTCCCAAACACCATCACGACAAATTTCGTGACTGGTATCCTATTATGATATCAACACACATTAAAAACACACCCCAAATGTACGATGTTATAAAACAAATAGAACTTTGGCGGCAAAAAATTCGTTGGAATTATCTACCCCCCGACAACAAACCATCCCCACAAAGGGCAGAACAGATTTTAAATATATTGGAATCAATAAAAAATTGGCAGTTGAAAAATGTTCAAAACAATCCACAGACAACAACACCTACTGTAAATAAAACAATAACACCGGCCGAACCAACACCTAATTCTTATAAAATAACTGATTTAACCCCAAAAATGGTTCAACAAATGTTAAATGTGCGTTGGGGTCATTTGTACTTATGCCATTTTTACCACAATCCAGACTACCAAAAAGATAGCGAAGTAGAAGCACTATCCAACATAAAACACTTGTTAGAATCACACCCAGATTTCAATGGTCGTGAATTGGCATTTATCGCCAGCATCCCCACAGTATACACTTGGGGAACATACACCCACCAACCTAATCATTCGTCCCAGATTGATGAAGATGACGATCCGTATGATTTAACAGCAATATTTTACAGCACGTTTATTTCATACAATCCAAAAACCAAACAGTTTGAAAAATACCCCCGTGGCTGGATTCGAATAGGAGAAAACGCATCATTTCGTACCATCCAACAACATATGCATCATAATGCCACAGAAATCTTGTCTGCATTTAACAAAGAAAAGCAAAACACACGATAATCCCCACCGCCCGAGTGGGCGGTGTTTTTATGTCCGAAATTATGTCCAGTATATGTAAACATATCCGCTAAAACAGACAAATTCGGGCGAAATTAAAGAATTTTTATAAATAAAAAAATCCCGGAAGTCCGGGAAATCTTGGTAGCAGCGGAGGGATTGTGTATTCCCACACACTTCGTGTGCGGGCCCCTTTCCAAATCGCAACGGTTTCGCTGCGTTACACTTGCAAAACCTGCTTTTTTGTCGGACCCTGGGGTCCTTATCGTCCTTTACTAACCAAAATTAAAGCCGGGATAAACCCGGTTTGAATTTTGGTAGCAGCGGAGGGATTCGGACCCCCGACCAAAGGATTATGATTCCTCTGCTCTACCACTGAGCTACGCTGCCAAGCGACACGCATTATAACATCTTTTTTTTCAAATGCAAGCAAAACCACTACTATGATTTTATTCTTGTTTACAAACATTATAATATTTAATAAATTCACTTTAATCCAAACACAGTTTGTGATAATATGTGCCCTATGACAAAAATCTTATGCCCTTTGATATTATCTTGTATCGTGGCAACTGCCCACGCAGATACTAACCCATTTTTTAATGGCTATGAAAACCAGATTGGCCTTAACTTTGGTTGGGGTGTGGACAGTGGTTTTTTAATCCCTGCCCCGATTAAATGGGTACCTTTTATAATGTTAAACGCGAACTATTCCCAGCCAACAGAATTTTTCCGTCTGCCGGCCCGTAAATCATTAAACATAACCCAGACATTGGGATCTGGTTCATCGCGCGGATGGCACTGGGACAAATACACAATTCCAATTGTCACTTTATCCGAAGACGTAATTTTGGCACATGGCGAAAAATGGTTTTTTTATTCTGGTCTGGCGGTTGGCATGCAGATGCAGCAGAACGAACGCATTGGTTCAAAATTATTATTTGGTTTCAAATTGGGGACTGGGTATAAACTAAGCGATTGCAGCAATCTGGAATTTTTCATGCAGCACTATTCCAACGGCAACACCGCCCCCGAGAATAATTCATATGCATTTTATGGACTTGGTCTGACATATAATTTCTAGGCAAAAAAAATCCCGCAAACGCGGGACTTATATTTTTATCACCATTCGATTGGTGTTTTTCCGCAATCAAGCAAATATTGGTTTGCCTGGCTGAAGTGTTTACACCCCAAGAAACCACGATGCACAGACAACGGTGACGGGTGTGCAGATTTCAGCACCAGATTTTTATCTACATTAACAAATGCGGCTTTTTTCTGTGCAAAAGCCCCCCACAGCATATATACAATATTTTCCCGTTCAGCCAAAACCCGAATAACTGCATCTGTAAACTGTTCCCAACCACGGCCAAAGTGCGATCCTGCCCTGTGTGCCAAAACGGTCAAAGTCGCATTCAGCAACAAGACCCCCTGATTTGCCCAATGTGTTAAATCACCATTGGTGACGGAGCCATGTCCCAAATCAGATTCTATTTCTTTATATATATTTTTCAGACTGGGTGGCACAGGTGTAGGTGGCAACACAGAAAAAGACAACCCATGTGCCTGACCTGGTTCATGATATGGATCCTGACCGATAATAACAACCTTGACCCTGTCAATTGGACACAGATTAAACGCATTAAAAATATTTTGTGCCGCGGGATAGACGTTTTTCCCCGACAAATATTCACTCCGCACAAAGTCAGTCAATTTGATAAAATAATCTTTATCAAACTCGTCCGCCAACGCATCTTTCCAAGACTGTTCAATTTTCACATTCATAACTAAACCTTATATATGCAAGCAATCGTCCATACCTTTTTTAAAATTAATTTATATGAGACGAGTACGCAGCACAAACCAAAGGGAGTGTACCACCCGCTACATGACCGACGGTTTGTGCAAGTAATCGTCCACAGAAATTAATTTTTGTTGTAAACTACGCCACAGGACCACATCTATATACCCCCGTGGCAAACCTGTTTCCTGCACCAGATGTGCAAACATATCATCACACGCATCCTTTATTTCCGGCGACAGTTTAGTATTATCAACCGTCAATTCTTTACCTGCGAACACACATCCCAATCGCTGAATCCAGATATCATATTTTACCACATCTTCACCCAGATTACGTGCCAAATGGTTTGCAGTTATCTTTCCGATATGCGGCAATTTTTCCAGATATTTTAACCTATCATCCAACGTCATTTGTTCATAGTACCCATCACGCAACTGTTTTCGATTATTCCAGATTTTGCAAATTGCATTTATTTTATTTTTATTATTAAACAAGTGAATCAGCATATCAAAATCCGCCCCGACTGCGGTCAGAACAGTCATAATTTCCAGATGTTTAATTTTTGCTGTTTTTTGTGAAAAACCACCTGCCAAAATCACATACACACAATGTGCTGCAAAGTCATCTGCATCATAAATTTTTCTGTTTCTCAGATTTTCCAAAATTTCATCAAAAGACTGTGCATCACTGTCCAGCCCACTTGTCCGCAAAGCAGTATCTAAATCAAAAAACCAATCCCGCGAGAAAAGCATTATTGCCGTCCTGCATTTGCCGCAGCAATTTGTTCAGGCGTTAATTGTTGTGGCTGTTTTTGTACCATCATTTCCTGCAATTTTTCATTACCGGAATTAAGCTGCTGTGTTTCCAGTTTTTTTATTTCCTGTTTAATTTGTTCAATTCTGGCCTTTTTATGCCAAATTTGTGATTCTGCCACAGCCGAACCATATGATTCCAGTTCCGCTTCTAATTTATTCATTTCTGCGATTAGGTCCTGTTTATTTGCCATTCTTTATTTTCCCTACAAAACAAAGGCACGGAACCACCCGTGCCATCTTTAACTATATATCCAGGTTTGCTTCCAACGCATTTTCCACAATAAAGTCGCGGCGTGGTTCAACCACATCACCCATTAACATGGACACAACTTCGTCTGCCTTGGCTGCATCATCAATTTTAACCTGGAACAGCGAGCGATGATTTGGGTCCATAGTTGTTTCCCACAACTGTTCTGCGTTCATTTCCCCCAAACCCTTGTACCGTTGAATCTTTAACCCATTCTTGGCGTATTCAAACGCAGTATCCAGCAACCTTAACGCACCCCAAATTTTTTGTATTTTTGATTTTACACGCAGCACAGTTGGTTTACTGAACGTTTCCATCAGTTCCGCCCGACCGTCCATTTTCTGCCATCCGCGTATTTCCATACTGTTCAACTTTTCACGTGGCAGAACATAGGTTTCACGAACGCTTCGCAGTGTACGTGTAATCTCTATTCCATGTTCGTTTGCGGACACATGCCACCCACGTTCGAATTCCAGCTCCTGTGCGTCTAACATAGCCTGGGCAGCAGCAAAGTTTTCTGCACTTTCATTTTCGAACACCCCATTTAAAGCCAAGGCTTCTACAAATCGAACTGGCATAACGTGATTCAGCGGCTGCAACATATTCCTCATATCCAGCACCAGCCCCAACAAACGTTTTAAATCTGCCCCAGAGACCTGAACACCAGCTGCAGTTTCAATCATACCATCTGTTGCCAACTGCTCCATCAAGTAATCATCCATTTCACGTTGATTCTGCAAATAGATTTGCTGTTTACCACGTGTCACACCATAAAGAGGAGGTTTCGCCACATAGATATACCCGCGTTCAATTGCCTGTGGCATATGCCGGTAAAAGAACGTCATCAGCAGTGTCTGAATATGCTGACCGTCAACGTCCGCATCAGTCATGATAATAACCTTGTGATATCGCATTTTTTCGATATCAAAATCATCTTTACCAATCCCTGCCCCCATAGTAGTAATAAGAGCCCCGATTGTATCCGACCCCAGCATTTTATCAAAACGAACACGTTCTACGTTCAGAATTTTACCACGCAGCGGCAAAATCGCCTGAGTTTTACGATCACGTCCCTGCTTTGCTGTACCTCCTGCCGAGTCCCCCTCAACAATAAACAGTTCGCACTTTGCTGGGTCGCGTTCAGAACATCCCGCCAATTTACCAGGCAACCCACCCAATTCAGGCCCTGTCTTTTTACGTGACAGTTCACGTGCCTTACGTGCAGCTTCACGTGCGGTTGCAGCCTCGATAATCTTATCAACAATTGTTTTTGCAATTGCTGGATTTTCGTCCAGGAATTCATACAGCAATTCTGACACAGTACCTTCCACAATTGGACGCACCTCGCTGGATACCAATTTATCTTTGGTCTGGGAACCGAACTTTGGGTCTGGGATTTTCACACTGACAATACTGGTCAGACCTTCGCGGAAATCTTCACCCGACAGGTTGATATCCTTCTTTGTCCCCTTTTCAGAGATATATTTGTTTATTGCACGTGTCAGTCCCGCACGGAACCCAGCCAGATGCGTTCCACCATCACGGTTTGGAATATTATTTGTAAAGCACAGCGAAGTTTCTGTATATGCGGTTGTCCACTGCAAAACGATTTCAATATACGTATCATCATTTTGCTTAATCATCTGAATAGGTTCTTTGTTCAGCAATTCTTTTGATTTATTCAGATATGTTGCAAAACCTTTTAATCCGTCTACGCTGTGGAATTCACGTTCTTTCTTTTCCCCACCGCGTAAATCCTCCAGAATAATTTTCACATTTGCGTTCAGATAAGACTGTTCTCGCAACCACGTTTCCATAACATCGAAACTGAATTCAGTCCCGGTAAATGTATCAGGCGATGGCTTAAAGACCACTTCAGTCCCATGTTCAATACCAGATTTATTTTCAGTAATCTGCAAATCACATGTTGGCACCCCATCTGCAAACGACATAAAGGCCTGCTTATCACCACGCCACACTCGCACCTCTAACCAGGTTGACAACGCATTAACCACGGACACGCCAACACCGTGCAAACCGCCTGACACTTTATACGCACCACTGCCTTCGTTATCAAATTTACCCCCCGCATGCAGTTCACACATAATCAGTTCCAACGCACTGCGACCCGTTTCGTGATTTATATCAAACGGCATACCACGTCCGTTATCCCGAATGGTGGCAGAACCATCGGCATTCAGCGACACATATACAGTATCAGCATATCCTGCCATTGCTTCGTCAATACTGTTATTTACGACCTCGTAAATCATGTGGTGCAAACCATTACCCCCTTCGCCCACGTCACCGATATACATACCTGGTCTTTTTTTAACAGCCTCTAACCCTTTCAGAACCTTAATCGAGTCACCTGTATATTCATTATTTACTGCCATATAACATTCCTTTCTTTTTTCTGTGTAAAACATAGCAATTTATGCTATAATTATCAAGAAAAAAGGGTAAAAAAATGAAATTCAAATTACTATATTTTGGCGATATTTTAATCAACCCTAAAAAGCGGGCCCAACATATCGCAGACATACGTATGCAGTTCCATCCCCAGTTAAAAAAATTGGTTGAACACAGTCCATGGAACAACCTGACACAATACATGGTTCCAAATCCAACTAAAAGTCCCATCACCACCCGTCACATAGGTGGCATAGACTGGAACCCTATTATTACACCAAATCTGAAACTGATTGCGGAACTGGACATCCAAATGTTGCATCCGGAAATTGTTGGTGTTCCACGCAGTGACATTGACAACCGTGTTAAAACGATAATGGACGGCCTGCGTTGTCCCCAAAATGAACATGAAATTGGTGCAAATACACCACGTGATATTGGCCCGATTTACACCTTACTGGATGACGACCATTTAATAACAAAACTGTCTGTTAATACCAGTCACCTTTTGGACACATCGCTGTTTGCAGAACACGCTATGTGTACACCAGATTCTGTATTTATGATGTTGGACGTAAATGTCCGCGTTGCCGAAGGCACACTGGAAAACCTGCCATTTATGGTTTAAGAAATCCCCCAAACGGGGGATTTTCTTATTCGTGTCTATCTGGGTATTTCCCATCTATCACGTTCTGACGCACAACGTGGTGTTTAACCTTTTGTGTACTGGTCAACGGCAAATCTTCTGTCGTCATGGCAAAGTGTGTAACCCATTTATAACTGGCCACCTTTTTATTTGCCGCGGCGATTTCCGCCCCCAGTTTTTCCAGTGTCATATCCGGTTCAACACTGAATACACCGTATGTAACAGTTTTACCTTTGACCTTATGCTCGAACACGGCAACGTTTTTAACACCTGGAATAGTGATATACATACCTTCCAGTTCATCTGGATAAACGTTTTTACCACTGTCCAGAACGATAACTTGTTTTTTACGTCCCGCAAAGTGTAATTCACCGTTTTTATCCATAGATACCATATCACCCGTGTTAAAGAATCCACGTTCATCGAATATTTCTGCATTTGCGGCCTCGTTATTCAGGTATCCACCGAACACCTGATGTCCACGCAGCCACAGCACACCAACACCTTCTTCGTTTTTATCACGAATTTCACATTCGTTATTCAGTGTTGGTCCACCGAACGCAAATGGCAAACGATGTTTTGTTGGCTTTGAAATACAGATTGGTCCAACCGTTTCTGTTAAACCGTACCCCTGGATAAATGTCAGTCCCAACCGTTCATAGAACGTTTCAACCTCGGGCTTGGTTGCGGCACCACCTGCGATTAACAGACG
This sequence comes from Alphaproteobacteria bacterium, assembly GCA_017546265.1. Classification (GTDB taxonomy): domain Bacteria; phylum Pseudomonadota; class Alphaproteobacteria; order Rs-D84; family Rs-D84; genus Enterousia. The sequence continues at coordinate 108,121 of JAFYXG010000012.1, read as the reverse complement.
TGCACGTCCACCAAATACATCCAGAATAGGTTTTTGTACCTTGCGAACCAGTGCACCTAATCCAATTTTTTGCAGCAATTTACCGTACTTTAAAATAAACGATACCAGCCCCCATTTTTTCTGAGCTTTTACATTATCGATAATTTTATTACGGAACACTTCCCACAAACGTGGCACCGCTGGAATAACCTGGGGACGGAACTTTTTAAAGTCCGCCATAATTTCCTTTGGATTGACTGTTGGTTGCAATAACATGCCCGCACCAAAATGCAACGTTGCCAAGATTTCGACTGCGAAACCAAACACATGGTACATTGGCAGGAAACCATACAATATGTCCGCAGGCTTAATCCATTCAGCCATAGATTCCAACGAATTCGTACATTCCACGATATTAAAGTGTGTCAATGGCACAACCTTTGGCACACCCGTTGAACCTGATGTGAACGACATAGTGGCAATATCCAACGATTCAACCGCGGCGGGCTTTAATTCCGGGTCAACCTTGCCATCTTTTTTTGTTATTTCATAGAACTTAAATTTATCTGTTTTATAAACAAAAGACTTTTCTGCACAAACCAAATTACAGTTTGTAATCGATGCCATATTGTCATATTCGTATGGTGTTAAATTGGTATCCAACAATAACACAGTACCACCCAAATACCAAATCGCAAACAGCGAGATTGGAAATTCAGGAATATTGTGCGATAAAATACCAACCACATCCCCCTTTTTAACACCAGCCTTGTTCAACGAAGCAGCCCGTGCCTTAACCAGTTCAATAAAAGCAGTATACGTAACGTTTTCACGAACCAGATACAAATTATCCGGATACGTTTTTGCGGTACGTTCTAATAACTGATACATATTCATGTTATAAAATTCCTTGTTGTTTTTATATTGGACAGCAGATATTATACAGATGAATCAAAGGAAATCAAATATGAAAATCTTGACGTTAAATATAAACTCTATTCGTGCCCATATTGAAAGTTTTATTGACATTCTTAAGCGTGGCGAATACGACACAATCATGGTCCAGGAACTAAAGGTTGAAACAGCCAACTTTCCCCACATGATTTTTGACGAGTTTGGATATAATGTTAAGGTTTTTGGTCAAAAATCCTGGAATGGCGTTGCGACATTTTCCAAACATTCCATTGAAGATACCATTATGGGCATGCCGAATTACGCAGATATGAATGCCCGTTTTTTGGAATGTGTTGTTGATGGTCGTATACGTTTAATCAACACCTATATGCCCAACGGGGACACGGTTACATCACCAAAATTTCCATATAAATTGGAATGGATGCGTGCATTTACAGAATATATCAGTCAATACCTAGATTCATCAGAACCGGTAATTATAGGCGGTGATTTTAACGTTGCAATCGAAGATCGAGATATTTGGAAACCAAAAAATTACGAAGGCATTGCAATTTCTGCACCTGCGGCCCGTGCAATAATGCAACAGTGGCTGGACGCGGGTTGGGTTGATGCGTGGCGAACATTACACCCAGATGAGATTGACTATACCTGGTACGGATACCGTGGTCGCGATACAGTTGGTAATAAGCAAGGGCTTCGATTAGATTATTTCTTGTGTAATCGCACAGCTGCACAAAAGATAAAAAATTGCGAGATAGATATTGCCCCCCGCCTGGCCAACAAACCAACCGACCATTGCGGTTTAATGCTGGAAATAAAATAAAATAAAATTAAATTAAAGATAATGGCACAAATGCAAAAGCCCCCGCCAGCACAGTGTACAAACGTTACATAAACTGGCGGATTCTCTTGCAGATATGCCACTAGATTTTATTTTCAGGTAAGTGCGGCTGTAATCTGTTCTTGCATTTCGAACGTTCCGAACACAACCCATGCGATTATCAGGGACACCAACAAAATCCCCATACTGTTCAGTGTATTTGAAATTTTTTCCATTTTACGAACAGACTCGTTCAAATAATCATTGGCAACCTGGTTCAGATTTTCATCAAATCCGTTCATATCTGCATATATTGTTAAATCACCAATAATTTCATTATCTGGGAAATTGCTTTTTGTATGATTCAACGCGATACCCAGGTTTTCACCATTTGCAATATAACGCAATGCTTTTTCCAGTATACTGCGTAAATATCTGTTTGCGTTATCGGCCAGCATACGCATAGCATCTGGGATTGTCACCCCTGCACCGACCATTGCAGCCAAACTCATCAACCAACCGACCGAGACCTGAATTTTATAAACATTCCATGGGGGCAAATTATCAAACATCACCCGCATACGTCCTGACCAGTTTGGCAGACTCAGCCATACTACACCGACAATACCTGCAAAAACAACCAAGAACATATACCAGTAATTTATTGCCAAATCTGACAACACAATCAGTGATTTTGCTGTTCCCTGCCACACGATATTACTACCTGCGACCTCCATCAAAGGTGGCACTAAATAAATTCCCACCATAATAATAATACCGAACGTCAGTGCCAGCAAAAACAAAGGATACGCGATTGCTGTTGTCATTGCCCGTCTGATACGTTGTGTACCATCTACAACCCGTCCCACGTTTTCCAAAGCAACCACCAAATTAGACAGATTTCCAGACGTCACAAGCAATGTTTCATCTGCGGGCACCCAACCACGAGTTGCTTCTGAAAAACTCATACCTCGTTCCAGGTTTTTCTGCCATTCACGCATAACGATTGCATATGGTTCATTTGGTTTTTTACCATTATTCGATTCCACCATTTCCAGACGTTCCAATGCGTCTATCAGTGTAAAATCATTACGCAACAACGAAGCCAACTTTCGACAGATGGCCATACGTTTTTCAGTATTTGTCCGAAAAACCAGTTTTGCATACAACAATTCCAGTTTATTCATAATCAGTATGCCCCCGGTTCATTTATATAACCGACCCAACGTTCCATTTCATCGACCCCGACAATTCCCTGCAAAACCAGTGCAGCCGCGGCTTCTTTCAGTGTTCTACCGTTCATTTCTTCTAACCAATATCGCACTGCCTCATCTGTATTTCCCGCCAACACCAGTCGTAAAAATTCACTGTTAGTGATAATAATTTCCCCGGCCTTGATACGACCGACAGTACCTGTTCCTTTGCAGTGTTCACATCCACTTCCACGAATAAACGCCTGATTTACCCCCAGTTCACCATACATATCCATCATACGTTTATATGCACCACGTTCTGGGTGATTTTTCAACTGTTCTCTGCAGTGTGGACACAATTTCTTAAACAGTCGCATAGAAACCAAGCCACGCATCAAAGTTTCTTCTTTTAACTTAAATGCTTCGACCCCCAGATCCAACAGACGCGTCAACGCAGCCATAGCAGAATTAGCATGCAAAGTTGTCCACACATTATGCCCCGACAACGCCCCACGCACAGTCAGTTCAGCAGCGGCCAACGTACGAATTTCTCCCACCATCAGCGTATCAGGGTCACTTCGCAACGCAGCGGCCAATGCTTCTACATACTTTTCTTCACGTTGTTCTTCGTTTGTGGTATTAACAACTGGCATTTGCCGTGCACCAAAAATTTTTTGTTCAACTGGGTTTTCCACAGTAATCAGGTTAATTTCATAATTTCTTTCTTTTAACATCAGTGCCATATTTCTGACCAATGTCGTAGATTTACCTGAACTGGTTGGTCCTGCCACAATAACCAATCCTGTTGGGAATGACCGCATACGTGCCAACAATCTTTGTTCATACGGGCCGAATTCTTGTTCTGTTTTAATACCTTCGGACGGGTTATCATACAGCAATCGCATAACAACATATCTGCTGCCGAATGCGATTGGATTGAACTGCATACGCACCCCCAGCACCCCCGAAGGCAGATATAAATCTTTAGTACCACGCAGTGGTGTACGCCCATCTTTTTGTGCCGACTGATATTCATTCTGTGCATAGTTTGCATTTGACATATCAGACGAAGCAAATGCAGCACGAACAAAAGACTCGCCCCATTGCGAGTTATATTCCATAACAGGTTGCATACTGCCATCAATACGGAAAAACACCGTTGTCTGATCTGCAACTTCAATATGAATATCAGAAACCTTTTGTGCGGCGGCTTTTGCGATAATATCAACAAAATCCTTTTGCATTTGGTTATCAAAATCCACTTTGGTGCGTCCTGCACTCCCCAAACGCAGTTCATAAGATTTATAAATATTGGCCACCAACCCCAGGTCGGAATAAAATGGTTCTTTGATTTTTTTGCCACGTTTTTTCAGCAGTTCTAGAAAAGCCAGCACACGTCCATCAAATCTGTGTGTTCTAGAAATAATAACTTCGCCCCCTGAAAAATAGGCAATAATTCCCTGTGTATCTCTGGGCAGTTCAAACATAGCCCCAGTCACAGTCAATAATCTGTTACCATTTGAAAACAAATAATCCAGAATATCTTTTGATTCAGCATTTTCCAGTCCCACTGGCACAGAAGGCTGTTGATTCATCAGATCAGTATCCAAGATATTATTTTCTTTGGTCATCGTTTAATTATTTCCCATTGCTGACATTTAACGTCTGTGTAACACCCTCGGGGTCAACGAACACCACCCCATCATACAGTGAAATAGACTTTACTGTAAACCCATCTACATCACGTCCTACGCTGATTCTGCGACTTTGTCCACTGTCTAAATCTTCTATTGTTGCCTGCAACTGAGAACCTGCCCCAACAACATTAACCAATCTATATTTTTTTGTGATATCGACCAGTGGCACTTCTTCTAGTTGAGACCGTGCAACAGAACTTGACTGCTGCGAGATTTTACGTTCTGCATCCGCCATCCACGACTCTTTTTCACGTTCGATACGTGCAGCTTCGGCCTCTAACTTTGCCTTTTGTGTTTCGATTTCCTGTTGCTGTTGTTCTGCACGCCCAGACAAAGTATCTATTTCCATATGCAGTTTTATTTTTTCTGCGGCCAATCTATCCAGTTCCAAGTCCAACTGGGCGCGTTCTTTTTCCAACTGCATCAGGATTTTTTCCTGTTCAAGTTCTGTAATTTGCTGGAACAGCGAACCTTCGACTTGATAATCAGCAACCGCGGCTGCAGACACATCTTCATCTACAACTTCTACTTCTTCTATAACCTCGGTTACGGCGGCATATGCATTTACCGATATAACGCACGCAATCAGTCCAACCAAAAACATAATTTTATTTTGCATAGATTATCACCTCATAGTTCCACGTCCGCGACCGCACATCCCATGCACATTGCACCATATACACGCCGCCAAATTCATCAAAAACCTTCATAAACTGCATTGGTATCAGTTTTGAATCAACCTCTAACTCGACCAAATTAACAGTTTCTACATCGATACCATTGGTCAAAGAATCCACCACCACCTGAGTTTTAATATTTGTATCTATTTCTTGAAACAAAGTAGTAATATCACGAACAATACTGTCTGCATCACGTTCATCTTGGGACGCCACAACATCTATCTCTGGCAAAGATGCACTGACACGCAAAGTATCTTCATCTATTTCCTGAACCAACGCCCCCGGCATAATTTCATTTGCCACAGCATAAAAGTCCCCCAACGTACCAAAGGTTCGTTTCAGTTCAACCACGGCACCATTTTCGGAACACTTGACCCACATTTGATTCCAGCCTGGGATTGGTTGCATTAAAAACCCCATTGCCTGATAGCATACTTTTGCCCGTTCACTTCTGTCGGGCAAAATTTCAAACGGCATAACAATAGGTTCTGGAGGTGCCACCTTTTCGATTTCAAACTGTTCGTCCAGTTCTTTATTTTTCTGTTCGATTTGTCTGTGATATTCTGCGACCAGTTCTGGATCCACCCCTGTCATTTCTTGCTTTGGGCTGAAAGCCTGTTTAACTGAATCACTGAACACTATCCCCAGTCCCAACACAAAAACAGCAATCAGCAACAAAGATATGACACCTGCACCAAAACGACTGACTGGATGCAGACTTGCACGTGAACGTCCTGTTATTAAATCGGCCAAATTTCTTTCTGCGGCCCGTGGCATTCCCCACGCCCCAGGAGCAAAGAACGCCCCCCAATCCGGGATTTCTGACAATTTCACATATTCATTTCGTGCATCATCTTCTGAATTGAATATCTTATCTTCCAGAATAACCCCATTACGTGCTGCGATTAAAAAGAACACCTTATTCAACTGGAACACGGCCAAAAAGGAAGTATATTCAGAAAAACTTTCCATAACTTCTGCAGCGGCACTGACCATACCGACACGCTGACCATATCTTCGTGCCCCCAGTCCAATCATGGCACGATATTCCGTATATAAATTCAGTTTTTTATCTATATTATGAGCCAAACTTCGTGCATAATTACGCGGTGCAAAACCAGCAGCCACGGGTTGCCAAAACAAACCCACGGCATACTTTTTTCTATTAACAGATATAAATTGACTGGCCAACAAACTCTCTCTCTGAATATTCGATTGATATTATAACACAAAAGTTAAAAATAACGCAAACAAATAACAACCAAAAAATCCCCGACTGGGGATTTTATTTAATTACATGTTCCATAAACGCATCCCTTGTATGGGTTTGGCACTGACACAGTCTGTGGTCCACCGTCTTTTGCGGTACGAACATTATTTGGATGTGGGCAGTCATAAACATTAGCCACCAGAACAAATGCACGTTCAGGCCCAAAAATCACCCATTCATTTGGTTTTGTTCTTTGACTGGTAATCCAGTAGGCATTACCAGGTCTGGCCTGATCAACGATACGATTTTCCAAATATCTGCGTGCATCATCTACATCATAAACAGACACTTCTGATTCCAGTTTATACAAAAACGTACATCCTATTGGTTCTGCTTCTAGTTGGACCAAATATTGGCTGCCATTTTGATTTTTTATCATTCCACCGCAGGCTGCGACTACGAACAAGGCGGCAAACAACGCAAAAAACTTTTTCATATTTTCCTTCTTTATTTATTCTGCATCTATTATATCATAATTCTGTGGATTGCTGAACAGTTTTTTCAGCACCAAATTATTCATTGCATGGCTTCCCTTAAAAGACACCAAATCAGCACAAACCATACCACCAGATGTAAACATATCACCTACCGCATCTATAATTTTATGTCTGACAAATTCGTCTGGCCAGATTGTTTTGTTGATTGTTCCGTCCCCTGCATCATTTAATGCAATAACATTATTTTCGTTTGCACCACGTCCCATACCACGTTTTTTCAGATATTCCCACTCTGAATACTTACCGAACGTTCTGGCCTGTGCAAAGTTCTGAATAAAATCCGCCACAGAATCATCTGTACCATCGTACGAATAGGCACAAGACTGTTTTCCTATTATTTTTTCTGGGTAAATCAATGTTGCACATACGTTCAAAGAATTACCATCATTTGGGCTCAGTTTAACAAAACCATCACTTTTTCTGCCGGCTAATTTATTCATTATCCACAATTTAACTCTGACCATTATTGGCAATTGTCGTGTAATTTCATTTGCCTTTGCGACAACTTCTTTTTTTACAACAATTTTTTTCATTTTATTTGGTTTGATTCCTGCACCAAAAAACTTTTCAATAAATTGTGCGGCACTACCGTCCAATATAGGTGTTTCTGCCCCATCTATTTCAACGATTGCTCCATCTATACCTGCGATAAACAGTGCAGCCATTAAATGTTCAATTGTCTGCACATGTTCGGCATTTGGATTACCGATTGTTGTATTTCTTAATTTAGCCTCGCCTACATTATCAAAGGTTGCGGGTATTAAATCAGAATTTTGAATATCAACTCTGCGGAAAAAGACACCTTTTTCCTTGGTTGGTTTTACCACCAAATTGACAGTATTCCCCGAATGAATTCCCACACCCGAGAATTTAATTTCCATCATATTACATCCTTTCCTTTAACCAGTCCCAAAACCTGCTTTCTATTACAGTTTCTAATTTTGCATATTTAACAGTCTCTTGCATTTCGGGCGACAATCTGACCCAATCTTTTTCAGTTGTAATCAACTTTGCATTTTTTTTATCTGCCAACGCAATTAACTTTTGCAAATCATCGTTTGTATACTGATAGTGGTCTGCAAATCCCCGTCTTGCCACGACATTTTTCAACGAATCAAAGAACTTTTTCGGATACCCAATACCTGCGAACGCGACCAGTTTTTCATTTTCATCATACGGTGAAATAGTCTTATTTTCTGCGGTAAATACAGGCACTCCGACAGGCAGTTCAAATTTCTTTTTTGTTTTTTTATTTTTAATCAGAATAATTGCATCGGCATCTTTTGTGAATCTTTTTGGTACACGCATTGGCCCCGCCGGCAGCATAAAGCCATTACCAAAACCAATACTTTGGTCAAAGACCAGTATTTTAATATCTTTTTCAATTGTTGGGTTTTGCAGTCCATCATCCATAACAATTGGTGTTTTATCTTTTTGCTTGTTCAGTAAAACGATATTAGACTTTCTATCGCCCACATGCACAACCACTCCGGCACGAGCCAACATAGTGGCTTCATCTCCTATATCTCCCTCGCTTTTACGTTTTTTATACCCTCGCATAACAACGACCGCACCGATATGATTTGCGATTGCACGCACAACAGGTGTTTTTCCTACTCCACCGGCCAAAACATTACCCACACAAATAATTTTTCGTTTAGATTTTATAGGTTTTATTTTTCTGAACAAAAAGACGATTCGCCCGACAAAAAAATACACCCACGAAACAGGCAACAACAATATTGCCACTGGATTTTTGGTTAAAAACCACCAAGGTGTTTTCATTATTATTTTCCTTTTTTTAGTTGTTTTTTTGCAGCCGCTTCTTCTCTTCTTTTTCGTTTAAATTCAGACGAAGTCAAATCCTGTTCTGCCACAGGCAGATTAAACTGAGCATCCAGTTCTCGCATTTGTTTCACCATAAAATCTTCCAGATTTTTTCTTATTTCTTCAAATTCTTGTGGTGTTGCCCGTTTTGGCACGAACACAGGATTTCCAATATTACAAACAATTTTAGAAAATGGCAAAGCCACTAAATACCTGTCCCATCTTTCCTGAATCCAGGCCCGTGAACACGTATAGCAAATTGGAATAATGGGTACCCCACTCATTTTTGCGAAATACATGGCCCCATCTTGCACCCTCAGTGATGGTCCGCCTGGTCCATCTGGCGACATACAAATACCATACTTTCCTTGTGATAAAATCCGCAACCCCTGACGCAGAACCGACACTCCACCTTTGTGTGTAGACCCATAAATCGCCCTTATACCGAACAAATGCTGTAATTTAGCCATCATACGTCCATCTTTATGTCGACTGGCCACCACATAAGCCCGCATTCCGCCCAAGAACGCGATTGGCCCAAACATCATGCTTCGTCCATGCCAAACGACAAAAACAGCCGGTTTTTTGCAGTACTTATAGAACACATCTATGTTCGACACCTGTTTTTTCGAAGTAAAATAAACAAACCAAATCGGTATCGCCATAAACGCGGCAATAATCCATTGAAAAATCCCCAGTCCCAGTATTGGCTGCCAGAATTTTTTCCACCATTTTCTGAACTTTTTATTTTTAATCACGACCTGTAATCCTTGGTTATACACATATATTGAAACAAATCTTAGCAATAAAAAAGATATAATTCAAGACCGAGCCATCAAAGCCGAAAATATAGTTATTTTAATTTTTTTATTTGACTATTCGGAAAAAAAGTATATAATACATTCACCTTATCGCGGGGTAGAGCAGCCCGGTAGCTCGTCAGGCTCATAACCTGAAGGTCAGTGGTTCAAATCCACTCCCCGCAACCAAAGTTTCAAAACTTGCCCCGATGGGCAAGTTTTTTTTTGTTTTGCAATGTCTTCGTAAAGTTCGAAAGTTAAAATTAAAAAAGTGGCAAAAATTTACCACTTTTGAACTTTTACTTTGTATAAATTTGTTTTTCAATCAATTCACTTAACAACATTGCATTTTTATCTTTTTGTGATGCGATAATTTTATCTGCCGGCACCCGCCAGTCTATATTTATCATTGGGTCATTATATTTTACCCCTATTTCTGCATGCGGTGCATAGAAATTATCACATTTATATGCGAACACAGCCATTGGCGACAACACAGAAAAACCATGCAAAAATCCGCGTGGAATAAATAATTGACGTTGATTATCTGCACTTAATTCTGCCGAAACGTATTGTCCAAATGTTTTCGAGTCCGGTCGCACATCAACTGCAACATCCAACACTTTTCCATACAGAACCCGCACCAATTTTGCCTGTGCAAACCTACCATCTTGGGCATGCAGTCCACGTACCACCCCATATGTTGAACACGATTGATTATCCTGGACAAACCTGTTTGTAATACCATTTTTCAGAAACATTTCTTCGTTATAACTTTCAAAAAAATATCCACGTTCATCTTTGAAAATCTTTGGTTCTATAATATACACGCCATCTAATTGTGTCTTTACAAAGTTCATATTCAGAATCCTTTTATCACAAACATTTACTTAAACTTGCCCCTGTTTCAACTTTATCCACCTGCTTGTTTTGTATTTCTTCGGCGGCATGAATTTTTTGTTTAATCAGTACCAGGTCTGGATGCTTTATTAAATCATCATGCATTTTATTTAAAACACTATCAACACTGTTTTTTGATTTGACCAATACTGGCATTATTGAATCTGCGGCGTTATAAACAGACCGTTGTAAATCCGCCTTAAAATCATCTATGACCTGCAAATACGTTTCAATATGCTTATCTTCGTGTTCCAGCACAGCACTATATTCGCACGAACCAGGTTTATGTCTGATATCTATTTGTACATCAAAATTATTATAACCGATTTCTGCATTAACAGTTTTCAAAGATACACAAAACCCATCATCAACCTGATTTATATCGGTAATAATTTCAAAGTTTTCAACCAAAGTTGCCTCAACCTTGCCATGATATAAATCCATTGGTTCAGCTGGTTGCACGACATTTTTTTCCCAGTTTGGAACATCCAGAATAATTCTTGGAATATTTTTATATTTTAAACACTCGTTACCCCATGACGGAAAGACACAGACTACCCCAAAAAACAGAAATAAAAAGCGTACCATTCTGCCCCTTTTCTTCCACACCACACTATTCTGCGGCCCCTTGTTTTTTCAGGTATTCGTTAACAAAGTTATTTCCATACATTTTATATAATTCTTCGGCCAACAGCACCGATGAGCGTCCAGATTCAAACAATCGCAATAAATTTCCCAGTCCGCCCAATTCTGTATTTAAAATAACCGATTCCCCATTAACAGGCCGCGACAACAGAACGGCCCGTTTCAGGTTTGGATAGGCTTTACCTTGGATAAAAGCCATTTCCAGCGGGTTAAGATTCCAGTGTGCATAATCATTTGCATCTGCGGCAGGGTTTCTAAAAAACATTACGGTCTGAGCTTGCCCACGCACCACATCACCGACCCCCAGTTTATCCAGCACATTCGCCCGCTGGAACGCAACCATGTATGCCTGACGATTTTTACGTCCCTCTTGCAGTCCTGTGATAAAATTATCACGGAACATTTTGTTTTCCAGCATAGGAGCAGTTTCATCAATCATAATTAACGAAGGATTTCCACCAGACACAGTAATACTGTTAATTCTGTGCAGAATATAAGAAATAACTGCAGGCGACAAAGTTTCATCTTGCAAAATATCTGTAAAATCAAATGTTGTCAGTCTTGAATGCAGATCCAGTGTATCAGCTGCTTCGTTAAACATATCACCATATTGCAACGGATCGACCCACTTTTTCAGTGCTGGTCTCATTTTACCGGATGACGAGAAACAACTTTCCCACAGATTTTTCAACAATCTATCTTTATCATTCAAATAATCAAAATTAACCGACACAGCACGTGCTATTTCATCTGCTGACAAAGCATCATTTTGCCCAGAAATAATTGCGAACCACCGCCGCAGGAACGCACGATTTGCAGCCGTATCCGGCATTTTCAACGGGTTCAGATGTGTCATAAAACTGTGTGCCATAGGATCTGTATTTTTTTCTTTTCCCTGCATAGTTATGTATTTTCCACCGACCGCCAGAGTAAATATTTCGGCCCCTTTATTACGGTCAAAGAAAAAAGCTTTTAATTTTGGATGTCTTAAACTTTGTGCGATTAAGAACGAGAACAGTGTTGTTTTACCGCCACCGGTTGGCCCGATTGTCAGCGTATGTCCAACTGCGGCTGGTTTATCAGAAACATGAAATTGGAACTGATACGGTGTCCCCTGTGCAGTTGGGAATACTACCAATGGTCCTGGTCCCCAGTCAGAATTTTCCACCCCACGTGGCTGCGTAGCCAAAGGAATAGTAATTGCTGCGGCCTTTGACAACAACTTAAACGTACGTGGGAACACATCAAATCCAGGAATCTGTGCGAACCACGAAACCTTGGACGCAAAAGTTTCTACAACTGGCGAAATACCAAATCCAGCGGCAATTTTTTTAAACTCGTCAACATATTTATTAACTTCTGCTGGTGTACCGCCATAAATCACGAACAAAGGATAGTAATTAACCAAACTTTGATTACCAGAAATATTTTCATCCATAGCGGATTCTGCGTGCAGAATCTGTTCTTCGGTAGATTTTTGTTTTTCATCTGCGGTTGCCCGTCTTTGCCGGAAAGTCTTTTCAATATCGGCAGATCCCATAATTCTGAAACCATTCATACAAACCATTTCTGTTTGAATAGTAGAAACAGTTTCAAAGAACTCTTCATCCAGATAATCGGGCGAAATTTTAAAAGAGACACATGCAGCAAACGACTGTTGTCCTCCGCTGACATATCTGATTAACCCATCACGCATAAATTCTACATCATCAACAGTTGTTAGTTTTGCTATATTATTATCTGCGAACTTTGGTTGTGGTTTTGATATTGGGGACAAAATTCTGCCAAAAAAGCACGCCATATTATCTCGACTGTTATTTTTCAAGACACGTGGTTTATATGCGGACAAAATAGATTCTATATAATTCCCGTACTGGTTTAATTTTGCACGTTTATCGACTCCTGCCACAGACAAGACAAGATAATAGTTATTTAAAAATATTTTTAATCCCTGCCCCTTCCACTTATTATAAATTCTTTGCAAGGTTGGCTGGTCAAATTCATAGTTTGTATCTTCATCGGCCGCATCACGCGTCATAAAGAACCGCAAAACAACATTCGGGTCTCGAATTTGATTAAATAATTGAGCCCGCAAATCCAAGAACTTTTCTTTTGCAGCATTATCCAGCATACTGGTTTGCAGTCCTGATATTTTATAAACTCTGATTAAACTGCCATCTGTCAGTTCCATAGAGTTATCTGTAAACACAGTCTGAAATGGGATATAGTTAGCATATTTTGCATAACCAAACCGTGGGAACACTTTTTTTGTCAGTGTTGGCACAAAAATCAGCAACACAATAAACACCAACATTGTAATCATAACCAACACAGCGGTTGTAATTTCAAAACCGCTGCCTGCAAAGTACGAAAAGAAATCATCTAATTGGTTCATCATGCGGCTAACTTTCCTGGTATTTTTTTAGTAAACATCTGAATTTTTGCGGACACAATCTGCCCCAGTTGTGGGTCACGCTTTGAAAAAATTGCGATAACAGAATGAACAAGGATAACGGACAACAAAAAGAACAATGGGTTTATTGGATTTCTGCCTTTTGTGACGATTAAAGACACGACAAAAACGGCAATAAAAATCAAGAATTGTATTAAAAAGTTCAACACTGCCAAAGAATATGGCACATAAAAAATATGTGATGGATTTGCCAGTGCTTTTAAAACTTGCTGTTTCATTCTCTTCGTCCTTGTTAACAATTATAACAATTTCAACAGTTTTCAACAAGAACAATCTGTCTGTATAAAAAAAATGTTAAAAGTGTTGAAAACTTGATAATTATTAACATGTTAAAAACTTTCTAAAATTTTCAACAATATTTCTAAACTTCGCAGAAAGGTGGGATTTTTTTGTTAAAAACTTGTTGATATTTTGTTTAAAAAGGTTTTCAACAATTTCAACAATCCCTACTACAACAACTACAATAAATATAAATAACTGGGATTTTTAATTTACGTGTTGAAAACAAGGCATATAACATTCACAGAAAATAAAAATACAATAACATTTGATTTTTTGAAAAATATGTTTATAATCGGCATGTAAAAAGGATAACGATATGAAATTTTTAAGTTCATTAAAGGCCTGGAAGAAACGCGGTAACGTAAAACAAATTCGCCGTGGCAAGCAGGTTATCTTGATTGACCCAGATAATCCAAAATTCAAAGCGAAACAGGGTTTCAAGAAAAAATAAAAAATACCGGCAATCGCCGGTTTTTTTTTATTCCAATATTTATAAAAAGACATTGATTTAATCAAACGATAAAAATGCCTCTTTCAAAGTGTTCTCTACTTCTGTTCCTGACAGACCAGCGGCACGCAAATAAAACACTTGTGCATCTGTTGGTTTATAAATAGCGGCACTATGTTCTGCAGATTTTGGTTCTGACTTTATTTTTTGTGCCGGCATAAATTCCATTTTTGCATTATCGTCTGCCATTACCACAAACCCCAGGTCAGATTCACAATCAGGGCAGTACTCATCTATTATAGCAGTACCTGATAATTTTGTTGTCGAGTTTTTCCCGGCTAAAACGCGATTTTTTATCAAAATTGCCGTATTTTTGTACATATTGTGTATATCACAGTTATATTTTAAATCTGAATTATTTTCCAGTAAAACTGTTCCTGAAATTTCTGAATTTTTCCCGGCATTTTTAATTAAAATGTTTAAAAAAGCCGGTGAATTTATTTTTACATTTACACTGACTTTTACAATTTGATTTTCTGCCCCAAGATTTATTTCCAACTTATTATTGCCACATAAATCCCCGACATAAATAAAGTGCACTGGTAAATCGTAATTTTTAATAATTGGTTTGTAATCCAGTGTTGATAATTCAGGGCAATACTTACCATCGCAGAAAACTATGGTTTCTGCTGGCATTGTTTTTATGTTGAATTTGTTCCACATGTATGACATATTATTCGCATTATAAAGGATTTGATTATGGGATTCAACTGTGGGATTGTTGGTTTACCGAACGTTGGCAAATCAACATTATTTAATGCATTGACACAAAGTGCGGCTGCGGATGCACAGAACTATCCGTTTTGTACAATAGAACCGAACACTGGGCGTGTTGTTGTTCCAGATGCGACACTGCATAAATTGGCGGCAGTATCTGGTGCGCAAAAGATAATACCAACGCAATTAGAAATTGTGGACATAGCTGGTCTGGTTCGTGGTGCATCAACGGGCGAAGGTCTGGGGAATAAATTCCTGGGCAATATATTATCAACGGATGCGATAATCCATGTTGTAAGATGCTTTGAAAATGACGACATTGTGCATGTGCACGGTAAAATCGACCCATTGGGTGATATTGAAACGATTGAAACAGAACTGATGCTGGCGGATTTGGAAAGCATAGAAAAGCAGATAAAGAATTTGGAAAAAAAGGCTCGTGGACTGGACAAAGAAGCCATAAAATTATTGTCGGACGCGAACACAATTCGTGAAAATTTGCAGAAATCGATACCTGCCCGTTTGGGTGAAGTTGATTCAACACCATTTAATTTATTAACAACGAAACCAGTTATTTATGTCTGTAATGTGGACGAGGCATCAGCATCCGCAGGCAACAAATATTCTGACCTTGTTCGTGAAAAGTTTGGCAGCACAAACGATGTATTGATAATTTCATCTAAGATAGAGATGGAGATATCTCAGATAGTTGATCCAGACGAAAGGAAAATGTTTCTTGATGATTTGGGGTTGACGGAATCTGGTTTGGACCAGGTTATTAAGACAGGGTATAAAACATTGGGGTTACAAACATATTATACGATTGGCCCGAAAGAGGCACATGCCTGGACGATAACGGTTGGCATGACTGCTCCCCAGGCTGCTGGCAAAATCCACACAGATTTCGAGCGTGGATTTATCCGTGCCGAGGTTATATCCCCCGAAGATTTCATCACCCTTGGTGGCGAGGTTGCTGTAAAAGAGGCAGGCAAAATGCGTCTTGTTGGTCGTGATTATGTGATGCAGCCTGGCGACATATGTCATTTCCTGTTTAACACATGATACAGTAAAAATGTTAAAAAACACCGGTATTTGCCGGTGTTTTTTTTTGTGTTTTTAAAAAATATTTTGCTGAATAGACTTTTGTAAAAAAACAAAAAAAATCCCGGCTTTTTTAATAAAAATGTTCAAAAATGCCGGGAATTTTTTAAATAGATAACAGTACTTCTAACTTTTCGGTAAATTTTTCAATTTCAGAATTTATATTGTTTATTTCATTACGAATTGCATCATCACCTGTATTTATCCATCTGTTTGTTAAATCGCGTTTTTGCAGATTCAGTTTATCTAAATACCTGTGCAGTTTCAAAGACACGATAAACTTTTCTGCGGCGGCCATATCCATATTTAATTCTGGTGTATTTCCATCAAAGTCAATTCCTAATGTACCTAAAAATTCCAAGTATTTTTCCGCCAGTTCTGGAAAATTATTCACGATATAAATCAATGTATTTTTTGTAATCGCGTCAATATCTGGCAGATTTATTTTGACAACATCCTTGTTTTTTTTCCAACTTTGCCATGACTGGAATTTTCGTTTATCGTATTCCTGTTTAAAGAACTTTTTCAATTCCTGGTCTGCGATTTTATCCAGTTCTGCATCCAAGAATTTTTCCGCCTGCAATTTACCACCTGGGGTTGCGACAACGAAATTTTTATTTGCCAGTTCCCACAGAAAATCAACCAAAGGGATTGCATCATCTATAATTTTTTTCATAGCGTCCACGCCATTTTTTTCCAGTATTTCATCAGGGTCTTTACCACCACTGACGAAAGCGAATCTGACATCGGACGTATCTCGCAGGAACGGCATCATAATACCGCATGCCCGTGCAGCGGCCTTTTGTCCTGCCCCATCTCCATCAAAACAAAAAGTTATATTTCTGTTCAGTTTACACAGTGTTGCGATATGTTCATCGGTCAACGCGGTCCCCAGTGGTGCGACTGTTTCACCGAAACCATTCATTTGCATTTTAATTGCGTCAATTTGTCCTTCGACAACGATGCTTCGATTTGCTCTGTGTATAGCATCGCGAGCAAAGTTCAGTCCAAAAACAGTTCTTCTTTTATGGAATATATCTGTATCAGTTGTATTTTTGTATTTTGGTTCTGTACCATCTAATGATCGTCCAGAAAAAGCCACCACCCGACCATTTGCATTAAACAGTGGGAATAATAATCTGTCGCGGAAAAAGTCATATGGTCCATAATCACCGATGCGACACAGTCCAGCCTCCACCAAACATTTTGATTCTGCATATTTATTTGCGATTAAATTACTTTTTGGTGCATATCCGATACGATACTTTTTTATCATATCATCTGTAAATCCACGTTTACGAATATATTCCAGTGCCACCGCACCATCTGGTGTAAATAATTTTTCTTGATAGGTATTAGTTGCTTTTTCGCAGATATCAAACAAAGCCTCTTCACGTTTTACAATATTTGGGTCACGTGGTTTATAGTCTGGCAATTTCATACCTGCCATATTAGCTAATTCTTCTATTGCGGCCCGAAAATCCATATTATTCAGTTTCATAGTGAACGAGATAATATCGCCACCTTCACCACATCCAAAGCACTTATAAAACCCCTTGTCTTCTACCACTGTAAAACTTGGTGTTTTTTCATTATGAAATGGACAGCAGCCCCAAAATCTGTCACCTTTTTTAGTCAAAGGCACCCGTTTTCCCACCACGTCCACGATTGACAGTCGTGCCCGAAGTTCGTCTGTAAAATTGGAAAAGTTTGGTTTATTTAGTGCCATTATTTTTTCTGTGCCTTGTTATTTATCAGTTTAATTGCTGTTTCTAAATCGGGTTGACTTTTTACAGAAACATTGACTCGGTTTGAAGAAATATAAGCACCGAATTTTCCTGATGGGTAAAAGAAAATCATTTTTTTGGTTTGTGGGTTTTCGCCGATTTTGATTGGTTCTGCTTTTTTACCTGCATTTGCCAGCAATTCGCGTGCGATTTCCAGTGTTATTGTTTCTGCGGTATATTGTTTTGCGGCGACATTTTTTCCACCATCTGTGACGTATGGTCCGAATTTTCCCACCCGGAATTCGATTCCGTCCCCCAGTTCCACTGCATCAGATTTAACCCGTGTTTCCGCGGCTGCGGCCTGGGCTTGTGCTGCGGCATCAACTTTTCCCAGTTGTTTTGTATATTTACAGTTTGGGTAATTTTCGCAACCGATAAACGGTCCAAACTTAGACAATTTAATTCCCAGTTTTGCCCCACAATCTGGACATTTATCATTATCATCTGCGAACAGATGTTTATGCATAAAATCGTTTATTTCATCTATGATATCAGACGTTTTAATACCGCGAGCTCCATCAATCATTTCATTAGTTGGACGCCAGAAATTTTCCAACGCGGTCAGTTTATCTTGTTTACCATTTGACACATCGTCCAGTGTATCTTCTGTTTTTGCTGTAAAGTTCACATCTACCAAATCTGTAAAATACTTATTCAGGTACGAAGCGATAACCCAACCACCATTTGTTGGATGGAATCTTCTTTGTTTATCCTGTTCGACATATTCGCGGTCAACGATTGTTGACATAATTGTTGCGTACGTAGAAGGACGTCCGATTCCCAACTCTTCTAATTTTTTCACCAGCGATGCTTCTGTATATCTTGGTGGTGCCTGAGTAAAATGTTGTTCAGGAATCAGTTCAGTAATCTTAATTACATCACCGACATTCATTGGAGGTAATTTAGTATCTTTTTTATCTTCTTCGTCATCTTTATCTTCGGTATATACTTTCATAAAACCGTCAAAGGTACGTGTAGAACCGACTGCGTGAAAAACAGCGATTTTATTTTCTGTTTCTATATCTGCTGCGACAGAATCGAACTCGGCATTTTTCATTTGGCATGCGATTGTACGTTTCCAAATCAGTTCATACAATTTTGCTTCATCACCGCTTAAATTTTTTGCAGGTGCATCAAAGTGTGTTGGACGAATAGCTTCATGTGCTTCTTGGGCATTTTTTGATTTTGTTGCATAAACGTTTGGATTTTGTGGCAGAAAATCATTACCGTATTCCCGTGCGATAAAGTTTCTGATTTCAGCGACCGCATCCGCATTCAGATTTGTTGCGTCCGTACGCATATATGTAATTAAACCTTGTTCATACAGGTGTTGTGCGGCACTCATTGTTCGTTTTGAAGAAAAATACAATTTACGGGATGCTTCCTGTTGTAGTGTCGAAGTTGTAAAAGGTGCGGCTGGTTTACGATTTGTTTTTTTCTTATCTATATTAACGACTGTTGCGTTTAACACGGGTGTTCCGATTTTGTCCAAGATATTATCAACTTGTTCTTGGTTTTGAATAGACAATTTTTCTTGTTTTTGCCCATCAAATTTACTCAGCATTGCCTTGAATTCGGTATTTTCCGCTGTGCACACAGATTCCAACGACCAGTATTCCACAGGTTTAAATTCTTCGATTTCTTTTTCCCGGTCCACGACCAGTTTAACTGCCACCGACTGAACACGACCTGCGGATTTTCCCAAATTACGCCGCCACAACAGTGGTGAAATACCGAACCCGATAAGATAGTCCAACGCACGCCGCACCAAATAGGCATCCACCAAATTTTTATCTATTTCTCGAGGTGTTTCGATTGCGGCCTGGACGGCTTTTTTTGTAATTTCATGGAATGCGACACGATAAACAGTTTTATCTTTTAATAACTTTTTTGCTTTTAAAATATCCAGCAAATGCCATGCGATTGCTTCACCTTCGCGGTCAGGGTCGCTTGCCAGATAAACTGCATCAGCCTTTTTTAATTCATCAGTAATCAGTTTAATTTGTTTTTCTTTACCTGGCATAATTTGCCATTTCATTTTGAATTTATTTTCAGTATCGACACTGCCGTTTTCAGGGACCAAATCCCGCACATGACCAACAGATGCAATAACCCGCCAACCGGCTCCCAGATATTTTTCAATAGTTTTTGCCTTGGACGGTGATTCCACAATCAGTAAATTCATATCCTTAACTCCCCTTTGCAGATAATTGTTGGTCTTTGTGAATATATGCGTTTTGGCACAAACCGAATCCGAACATCAGAGATAACAGACTGCTGCCACCGAACGACATCAGCGGCAAAGGCACTCCTACGGTCGGCAGTAACCCCAAAACCATCGAGATATTTATAAAGTAATAAACAAAAAAGTTCAACATAAAACCAAAGCACATCAGTTGTCCAAATCTGTTTCTGCATTTTTTTGCGGTCCAGAACAGCAGAACTACAATCCAAGTATAAATCATCAACAATGCGAATGCACCGATAAAACCAAACTCTTCGCCCAGCATAGTGAAAATAAAGTCAGTTTGTTTTTCTGGCAGGAACGATTGTTGTGATTGAGACCCCTGCATATAACCTTTACCTGTCATACCACCACTGCCGAAAGCGATTTTTGCCTGATGTATCTGATAGCCTGCCCCTTGTAAATCACTTTCTGGGTTGAACAGCGTAATAATTCGTCCTCTTTGATAGTCGTGCAGTCCACCGTACCATATAGCTGGTGCTGCCATCAGTCCCAGTACTGCTGCGATAATGAACCACTTTTTATTTGCACCGACAATATAGAACATACCAACAGTAATCATTCCCAGAGATAAGGCGGTTCCTAAATCGGGCTGTGCAACGATTAAACCGAACGGGACCAACAGCATCATCATAGGTATCAAATAGTTTCTGAACTGTGACAGTTCTACTGAATTAAACCATGCGAAATATCGTGCCAACGCGAACACCAGCGCAATTTTAATCAGTTCGGACGGTTGAATATGAATAACCCCAAGGTTCAGCCATCGTTGAGCCCCCATACCTGTATGTCCAACAAACGTCACCAAAACAATCATAATCAGTGCGATTGCGTAAATCAGGTATGCAGATTTAATCCAAGTCTTGATGTTTGTGAACGCTGCGACAAAGAATACCCCAAATCCTAATATAATCTTCATCAGTTGAGACAACGCAAACGGTTTCCAGTTTCCTCCTCCTGCCGAATACAGCACAACAATAGATATAGCCAGCACCATACACATAGGCACGAACAACCCCCAAGAAAAGCGTCCTAACTTTTCTGACAGTGTCATCATATTTGCATTTGCCACACGTGTTTGTTTTGCCATATTTTATATATTTCCTTTTAACAGTTCACTCATCACCTTGGCTGCGGTTCTGGCTGCTGGTCCACTGCCACCTGCGTGTTCGGTCACGACACAAATTGCATATTTTGGATTATCTGTTGGTGCATATCCAACGAACAAGCCGTGATTTCGCATATTCCATTTTAATTGTTCGTTTGTCAGAACGCCGCTTTCACGTTCTTTTTTTGATATGCTTCGCACCTGAGAAGTTCCAGTTTTACCGCCCATTTTTTTACCATCTATATTTATAGCACTACCTGCTGCTGTACCGCCTTTTTTTGTCACCAGTTCCAAACCTCGCAAAACTGCCTGGATATTTTTTGGCTGTAAATTCATAGATTTGAAAACAGGTCTTTTAGTATCTGCAATCAGTCGCGGTACAACTTGTTTATTCGAAGTTGCACGTGCTGTCATGACGGCCAGTTGCATACAATTTGCCAGAATAAATCCCTGACCTATACCTGAAATAACGGTATCACCGTGCACCCATCTGTATCCGATATTTTTTTCTTTCCAGTATCTATCTGGCATTACACCGCCCATTTCACGGGTTAATACATCATCCATAAATTTTTCGGTAAAGCCCAGTCTGACAGCCATATCTTTGATTGCGTCAATACCGATACGCAACGCGATCTGATAGAAATATATATCGCACGAGTGTTGCAGTGCCCCTGCCAGGTCAACTTTACCATGTCCCTGGTGTTCCCAACAGTGGTATCTGCGATCACCATAGTCCCAATATCCTGGACAGAAAATTTTTTCTTTTGGGTTTATTGCACCTGCTTCCAGTGCGGCCAGTGCCACAACAATTTTGAATGTAGAACCTGGGGGGTATTGTCCTTCGATTGCCTTATTCATAAATGGTTTGGCTACATCTTTATTCAGGTTTTCAATATATTCTTCACCATCGTCTTGTCTGAAGATATTTGGGTCGAAACTTGGGGTTGAAACCATTGCCAAAATATCCCCTGTTCGAATATCCAGCACCACTCCACAACCTGATCTGTGCTGTGTCAGTGCATCGTATAAAACGCGTTGAGCATTTTCACTGATAGTTGTTTTTATATCATCACCAACGATTGGCGGAATGAACTGAGATTTATCTTCACCTGTTATACGTCCCACGGCATTTGTGATATGAACAGTTTGTCCTGCTGTTCCCATCATTTCATCGTTGAAACGTTTTTCCAGTCCGGTAATACCTGTTGTTAAAAATGGAGCATTTGGAACAGGTTTTGCTGGTTCGCCCACATAGCCGAATATGTGTGCCCCGGCTGGTCCCAGTTCATAAACGCGTGCGAAGCCATTTTCCACGTGCAACCCCGCCAGGTTTTTCGCCTGCAACCTAGCCAGTGTATTCCAGTCGGTATTTTCGCTGACCAGCACGGGTTGAAACTTCATTTGTTTTTTTATTTTGGCTTGAATTTTTTCAACTTTTTTTGGTTTCAGATTTAATTCAGTTGCGACCGTATCGACCAGTTTTTTAATATCATGTGCTTCTTCTGGAATGATATATATTCTGTAAACCTGTGCATCACGTGAAATAGGTGTATTATTTCTGGACAGTATCTTACCGCGTTCTGGCATGTTTATTTGTATTCTGAACGAATTATTTTCGCTTTTCTTTTTATAGTCCTGATAACTGAACAATTGCATTTGCAGCATACGCAGCACCAACGCGGATGTCAGCACGGCCCCTGCGGTCAGGAACAGTGCACTTCTTCTATCAAAGGTGCGAGAAACTTCTGTATCTATCATTTATGCACCTTTTTAATTGCCCACACACAAGGTCTGTATATTGTTGTTGTCAGGATAAAAATCCAGAAACCATTTGCGATATTTATCCATGTAAAGTTTGTAAATATTTGGATTAAAATTACGATTCCCAGAAAAGTCATAAATGCAGCAACACCATCAAAATCCATACGTGTTAAATCTACAAAGTTTTGAAATCCGTTTAACGCAAAGCAAAAGCAGTACAATGCCAACCAAAAGCACACAGTTTCAAAACTGTAATCCAGGCAAACACACATCAGGATTGAAAAGATCAGAAAATAATCTATTGGTTTGATAAAAGTGCAAAAAAAGATTGGTATAATTGCCAGTATTCCTCCTGGGTTCCAGATTGGGTGTACCAACCGCCACAACCCGACTGTCAACAGGAACGGGAAAGCAGCACGTAAAAATATTACAATTTTATCATTCATCTGTATTCATTTTTTTGTGTATCGAATTTCAGAACCATTACCCTAGAAAATTCCTTTGGGTTTGCAATTTTAACATCTGTATCATCTATCATTTCACCAACAACCAATCCTGCTGGTAAAACACCTGAAATATTACTAGAAATCAGTTTAATACCTGCGGCAGGTTGAAAACTTGGATTACTGAAAAAACCCATAGTTGGATATTTTGAACCATTACCGGTCATAAATCCGTACACATCAGCACCTGCTACCCGAACGGCAATATTGGTATCAGAATCTGTCAAAGCTCGCACTCGTGCAAAGTTATTTGCTGCATCTATTATAATCCCGGCCATCATCATATCAGTTGTTACGACCACCATACCTGGTGCAATTCCATCATTTTGTCCGCGGTTTATAACATAAGTATTGTGTCCAATGACACTATTGTCGTGGATAACATCTGCGATTATTGCATCTCGTGGCTGAGATTTTACCAGGTTTAATTCATGGTTCAGTTTTATATTTTCTGCAATTGCGACATCGCAGATATTTTTATTTATATTTGCGGCATCCAGTCTTGCACGTAATTCTTGGTTTTCGGCTTTCAGTACCGAAACCTGCATAATACCATCAAAGGCATCAGCGATTGTGCGAAAAGGCCATGTTATTATGTTACCAATCACCTGTGCGACTGGCACAACCACATGTCCTACCGCGTTCATCAGTTTATAGTCAGGTTTTGCGATCATAATATATATAAACAGCACGGGCAGCACCGCCGCTGTTGCGACTGTTTTAATCAGTGGATATAATTTAGATGCTAACTTATTCTTATTCATTTTGGGATACTTTACCCCGTAAAAAGCAGATATTCAATAAAAACTTGATTTTTGATTTATTTATGCCAAAATACGTGGTGGTCAAAGTGGCAGGCATTGCCACCAGGCCGAACGTTTATATAAAAAACAAGAGGATATAAAATGCCAAAATTAAAAACAAAGTCGTACTTGAAAAAGCGCGCTTCTATGACTGCGACCGGCAAAATCCGTGTTGCACGTAACTCTCACAAGAAACTGTTGCGTAAAAAGTCTGCCCGTGCGAACAAAGCGGGTGCAAAACCACAGTATCTGAACGAAAACATGATGGGTCAGGCGAAAATCTTGGCACCATACGGTTTGAAATAAGGGGGTAACAAGTCATGGCAAGAGTTAAACGCGGAACAACCGTAAAGCAAAAGCATAATAAAATATTGGCACGTGCCAAGGGTTACCTGGGCCGTCATCATTCAACATATCGTGCTGCACGCGAAAAGACAGAAAAAGCGGGTCAGTATGCATATCGCGATCGCCGCGTTAAAAAACGCGAATTTCGTGGTTTGTGGATTGTTCGTATCAACGCAGCAGTACGTTCAAATGGTATGACTTACAGCCAGTTTATGAATGGCCTGAAAAAGGCTGGCATTGCTCTGGACCGCAAGGTTTTGGCCGAAATGGCATATGCAGGTGATGCAAACTTTGTGAAATTGGTTGACACAGCGAAACGATTTATTGCTGCCGAAAGTAAATAATACCTTGTCGGCGGGGTATCTGTTTTGTAATAATAAAGGCCGTCACATGACGGCTTTTTTAAGTTTTTTTCAGGGGTAAAAGACAATGCAGGAACAAATTAAAAACATAAATACATTGGAAGAATTACAGGCATTATATACATCCACGTTTGGTAAGAATGGCACAATGACTGCCCGGTTAAAAGAAATGAAGAACTTGGATAACGATGCCCGTGCGGCATTGAATTTGGAAAACGCTACTTTGCGTGAATTGTTCAAGACTCGTCAGTCAGAACTGGAACAAGCGGTATTGATGGCAGGCTTGCAAAAACAGAAACTTGACGTATCGTTGAATCCTGTGCCTGAAAATCGTGGCACATTGCATCCATTGACACACAGTCTGACATGTATTTCAAAGATATTGGAATCGTTTGGTTATACGATGTACACAGGTCCATCTGTCGAAGATGACTGGCATAATTTTACCGCATTAAATACTCCGGATCATCACCCTGCTCGTGACATGCAGGACACCTTCTTTTTAGCGAATGGCAACGTATTGCGTACTCAAACCTCTGCGATTCAAATTCGTGCAATGGAAACTGATGGTGTTCCGATTAAAATGTTTGGTGTTGGGTGTACGTACCGCAAAGAATGGGATGCAACCCATGGGCCAATGTTTGGCCAAATAGAAGGCTTATACATAGACAAGAACATAACGATGTCTGATTTGATTGGTGATATTCGTGCATTTTTAACTCGCTTTTTTGAACTGGACAACATAGAGTTGCGTATTCGTCCATCTTACTTTCCGTTTACAGACCCATCTATCGAGGTTGATATGAAATGGAAGAATGATAGGTGGTTGGAAATCATGGGTGCAGGTATGGTTCATCCCAATGTATTGCGTAATTGTGGCATTGACCCAGATGTGTACCAGGGCTTTGCCTTTGGTTTTGGTTGGGACAGATTGGCGATGTTAAAATACAATCTGCCAGATTTGCGTGATTTGTATAACAATGATGTGCGCTGGTTGAAAAGTGCAGGTTTTTAAAACGGGGGTATGAATTATGAAATGGACATATAATTGGTTAAAAGATTATTTGAAAACAGATGCAACGCCTGAAACGATTGCAGATACCCTGACCCGCATCGGGCTCGAAGTAGAAGATCTGCAATCGCCTGTTTCGCCAATTGCGGCCAAGATAGTGGAATGTAAACCACATGAAAACAGTGATCATCTGCATGTTTTGATGGTTGATGATGGTTCTGGCACTCTGCGTCAGGTTGTATGTGGTGCACCAAATGCGCGTACAGGTCTGGTTTCGGCATTGGCGATACCTGGCTGTGTTGTTGGTGGCATGGAAATCAAATCTGGCAAATTGCGTGGTGTATTGTCTGATGGCATGATGTGTTCTGGCAAAGAATTGGGGATCAGTGAAGATCACAGTGGTATTATAGAATTACCATCTGATACAAAAATTGGTTCACCTGCATTGGAAACACATGTGGTATTTGATGCTGGTATAACTCCAAATCGTCCTGATTATCTGTCGGTACGCGGTATTGCACGTGATTTATCTGCTGCTGGTGTTGGTACGTATTTGGCACCAAACGACCCAGGATTTCAATCGGTATCTGGTTCACGTTCTGTTGTGATTAAAACCGATAAGTGTCGCACGTATAACATGATAGAAATCCATGGTATCAACATGTTGCCCAGTGATAAAACAATTGCGTCACGTCTGACTGCGATTGGTATAAATCCGAAAAATGCCCCTGTTGATGCGACTAACTATATCTGTTACGACATGGCCCAGCCAATGCATTGCTTTGATGCGGATGAAATACATGGTGACATTATTGTACGTATGGCAACCCCAGGCGAGAAGTTTACAGACCTGTTCGATACCGAACATGAATTGTCAGAATCAGACATGGTTATTGCTGATGACAAAGGTGTTTTGGCACTGGCGGGTGTGATTGGTGGTGCACGCGGTTGCACAACAGAAAACACCCGGAATATAATTTTGGAATCTGCCTATTTTGACCCGGTATCGGTCCGCAAAACGGCCAAGCGATTGGGGATATCAACGGATTCTTCCTATCGTTTTGAACGTGGAATTGATCCAACGATAACTGGTGTCGCAGTTATGCGTGCGGCGAAAATCATCATGAATGCATGCGGTGGTGATATTGTATGTTCGGTTGCTGCCGGCACAGATATTAAACCGGATATAAAAATAGAATACACACCTGGGTACTTTGCGACCAAGACCGGCTTTGATATTGATTCTGAAACCCAGAAAAACATATTATTATCTTTGGGGTATGACATAAAAACACGCGGCACAAAGTGGATATTAACACCACCGTCTTTCCGCATAGATGTAGAAATTCCAGAAACGGTTGTATCAGACCTGGTTCGTATATATGGTTATGAGAAAATTGCAACGGCCATGACCCATACGACTGGCACGGCCCGTCCGCACGATACCCGTGAAATGAATATCAAGACATTACTTGCATCACGCGGTTTGAACGAGTGTCGCTCGTTTGGTTTTGGCAATCTTGCAACAGAACAGTTGTTATCAGACCGCCCGAACGTTGCGATATCCAATCCCATAACGGCGGACTATGACACACTGCGTAATGGATTGTTGTTTGGCTTACTGATGTCTGTATCAAATAATGAAAAGCGTGGATTTCCAGATTTGAATTTATTTGAATATGGTGTTGTTTTTGACGGTGATATTCCTGGGATGGAACATACATCTTTGTGCATAGTTCGTACAGGTTCTACATCTCCAAAACATTGGACTGGCCGCAATCGCAGTGTTGATATTTATGATGTAAAATCAGACCTGATTGCATTATTACAGGGCCAGCGTTTTACGGTATCGTCTGACAACGCCCCTCGTTGGGCACATCCATACAGATATGGTGCGATTATGCAGGGGAAAAATAAGTTGGCGGAATTTGGTGAATTGCATCCATCAGTTGCCAAGAAACTGCGAATCAAAACGAACACGGTTATTGCGATAATTGACGATGTCAAAGTGCTGCCATCTCCGCGTTGTGGACGTCAGCCTACCTTGTTGGATTTTCAGCCTATAACGCGTGATTTTGCATTTATTGTGAATACGGATACGCCATCGGAAAAGTTGACATCTGTGGCCCGCGGTGCGGACAGCAGGATTGTTGACGTTGTTGTATTTGATGCCTTTGATATGGGCGATGGCAACAAATCGATTGCGTTTACAATAACGATTCAACCAACCGATAACATGACAGAATCAGACTTGATGCAGATTCAGTCATCGGTTATAGGATTGGTATCCAAGAAATGTAATGCCCAGATTCGTGACAAATAAAGCATGAAGCATGTACAAAGAAAAACACCGGCATTTACCGGTGTTTTTTTATATAATTATGGTGCCGGTGACAGGACTTGAACCTGCGACCCCCTCATTACGAATGAGATGCTCTACCAGCTGAGCTACACCGGCCGACATGTGAACGACTATAAATCATAATGGAAATAATTTCCAGTGCTTTTTTTTTGCAGATTATAATTTTTTATGTCCAGTATTATTACATGAATACGAACAAGACCATATGCATTTTATGCTTTGATTTTTCTCAACACAACCATAATCCCTGCGGGGGTCATTCCCGGTATGCGGGACAGGTCGGCGATATTTTCAGGCCGTGTCGCAGTCAGTTTTTCAACCAATTCATTGGTCAACCCCGGCAATCCTGCATAAACAAAATCGACCGGTATTTTCAATTCTGCATCACGTTTATATGCGGCAATTTCCCGTTCATTTCGGGCGATATATCCGGCATAGAAGGCATCGTTTTTTGTAAAAATATCTGCCTTGGCGGCCAGTTTTTTTTCATACGAACCCTGTCCAATCAGTCCCAGTTCCACACCAATTTTTCCCAATCTTTTAATTGCATTATCTGCCCGCAGGTGCAAACGATATTCCGCCCGTGAAGTAAACATACGATATGGTTCATCAACCCCGATTGTTGTTATATCGTCAATTAAAACCCCAATCATTGAATTTGTACGGTCGATTTCCAAGTATGGCAACCCGCACGCATATGCGGCAGCATTTGTCCCCGCGACCAGTCCTTGGGCAGCGGCCTCTTCATAACCGGATGTTCCGTTTATTTGTCCTGCAAAGAATATATGTTTATGGTCTTTGCTTTGCAGTTTGTCGTTCAGTGCCCGTGCATCAATTGCATCATATTCAATCGCGTATCCATATCTGACAATTTCTACGTTTTCCAATCCTGGGATTGTTCGCAGCCATTTTTCTTGGATGTCTTTGCCGAAACTGGTAGACAGTCCGTTTGGATAAATAATATCACTGTCGTATCCTTCGGGTTCTAAAAACACATGATGTGTATTGTGTTCTGGGAAACGCATAACCTTATCTTCAATGCTGGGGCAGTATCGTGGGCCAGTTCCAACGATATCGCCATTATACATAGGTGCGTTTTCTATATGTTCTCGAATTACATTGTGTGTATTTTCATTTGTATGAGTTATAAAGCATACAGATTCATATTTATTATTTTCATCTCCATCGGAAAACCAGTCGTGTGGATTATCACCTGGTTGCAGCTCGCACACGGAAAAGTCAATACTGTCGCGTTTCAGTCTGGCTGGGGTACCTGTTTTCAGTCGCAGTATTTTAAATCCCATATTGCACAGAAAGTCTGATGTTTTTGTATCATTATTTTGGTATTCACCATTATCCATCAGTCGTCCTGATTGAATTTTATCGTTACCACAGGTGACAACACCATTCAGGAAAGTTCCTGTTGTAAATACGATTGCTTGTCCGACATATTTATTATTTATGATAGATGCGTTATTGTCTATTTCTGTGACGGTTTCAAACAGTACGGTTAAATTTTTGTATTCCGCCAAAATATCTACAATTGCGTTATGATACAGGTTTCTGTCTATTTGTGCACGGAGTGCCTGGGTTGCTGCTCCATGTGTTGCATTCAATGTCCGCCAGTGAATTCCGGCCTGGTCTGCTGCACGTGGCATTACACCGCCCAAAGCATCCATTTCGGCGACCATTTGTGATTTTCCCGGTCCCCCGATACTTGGGTTGCATGACAAAGCCCCCAGGTCGGACACAGCCTGGGTCAACAGCAGAGTTTTTGCTCCTCTGCGTGCTGCCGCTGCCGCGGCTTCTACACCTGCATGTCCACCACCGATAACGATAACATCAAACTTTTCCATTAAAACCGCCCCATTCCACCGTTTATGTGCAGTGTTTGACCGTTTATATATGCGGCTTCATCCGATGCCAGGAACACGCACGCATTTGCGATATCTTCTGGTTCTCCAAATCTACCGGCTGGTATTTGTGCCAGATATGTTTTTTTCAGTTCCTCTGGCAATACGTCTGTCATAGGTGTTTTGATAAAACCTGGTGCGATTGCGTTTGCGGTGATACCGCGACTGGCGACTTCAGCGGCGACAGATTTAGTCATAGCAATCATACCGCCCTTAGATGCGGCATAGTTTGCCTGACCTGGTCCACCAATTGTACCGATAATAGACGCCATATTGATAATACGACCAAATCTGTTTTTCATCATAGGCATAATTACTGCACGGCACATTTTAAAGCATGAACGCAGATTAGTGTTTATTACATCATCAAATTGTTCATCTGTCATACGCATTAACAAAGTATCTTTTGTGATTCCTGCGTTGTTGATTAAGATGTCGATTTTTCCGCACTTTTCAATGGTATTCATCACCAGTTCCACAGCACCACCATCTGCGGCCAAATCACATGGTATTTTGATGTATGAATCATCGAATTCAGCATCCATTTTTGCGACATTTCGTCCTGATACGACAACAGTTGCCCCTGCTGCCCGCATTTTTTTTGCGATTGCGACACCGATTCCACCTGTTGCACCTGTAATCAGTGCGACCCGACCTGATAAATCAAACATAATTAAATCTCCAATTTTTTAGCGGTTATTTTATCTGTTATACGCGAACACAGTCCTGTCAGGACATTACCAGGGCCGATTTCGACTTGTTCAGTAATCCCCATTTGTGCCATATTCAGAACACTTTCACGCCAACGCACCCCATTTGTCATCTGAAACACCAGTGCATCTTTGATTTCGTTTACATCGGTCAGTGGAGTGCATGTTTTGTTTGAAATCAGCGGCACAGATGGGGTATCAAATTTAACAGTTTCCAGTGCTGTCCGCATTGCGTCTGCGGCGGGTTGTTGTACGCGACAGTGTACCGGCACCGACAATGCCAAAGGCATAGCCCGTTTTGCACCACGTTCTTTGGCCACAGCGATTGCTGATTCTACAGCATCTTTTAATCCAGAAATAACGACCTGTCCTGGGCAGTTATCATTTGCGACATCACACCCTGCGGTGGCACAAATTTCACGCAACGCATCAGTTTCCAGTCCCAAAACCACGGCGGTCAGTCCCATACCCACTGGCACAGCGGTCTGCATTGCGTTTCCACGTACACGCAGTAATTTTGCTGTGTCACCAACACTTAATGCACCTGCGGCACACAATGCGGTATATTCGCCCAAAGAATGTCCGGCGACAAATTCGGGTAATTTTGCCCCCGATGCCCGCAGTATTGCGATAGAAGTCGCCATAATGGCTGGCTGAACATTTGCGGTCAGCGTCAATTCTTCGGCCGGCCCGTTAAAGATAATATTGGACAATTTCTCACCCAATGCTTCATCAACCTCATCAAAGACCGCACGTGCAGCAGCATTGTTTTTATATAAATCGTGTCCCATACCAACGACCTGTGCCCCTTGGCCCGGGAAGACAAAAACAGAAGACATAATAATCCCTTTGTTCTGGTTATATTCATTTCATTATAGACAGAAATTTTCTGTATAGCAATAAATCATTACTGTTGACATTGGACCCTGTATTTGTGCTAGATTTATTTTCGGAATCAGGAAAAAACAATGATACAAAAAAAATCGGTACAACCAATTTTGATTCACAAAGACACTGATGGTCACGGTGTTGTGTTGGGGGGGGCTGTTGATATACACCGTGCGGTTGATATGCAGTTTATGTTAATGCATGCAAAGATACCGCACAAATGCTGCTTGTCGCGTCTGGACAGCAGTTTTGCTAATGAAACGGTGTCTTTTACGGGGTATGCATCTGCCTTGGCAAGTTTAAAGATTCATATTCGCTTTAATCCATCTGCGTGTTTCAAGTGTGTGTCTGGTGGCGTATCGAACAAAATGACCCCAGAAAATCAAATAACATTTTGCAAGAATCGTTTGGCATGTGGTGCATGCGGCGATGACTTTATGCGAAAAACATTGGGGGCGGTATTATTTCCTCAGTTTTATTCCGCTGTTTCTGGTCGTTAAAGTATTTTATAAAATAAAAAACACCGGTATTTACCGGCTTTTTTTACACATTTTTTCGTATTGAAAATTCGCACCCGCAGTAATTTTGCCGATAAAAATCAGACTCTCGATTTATTTGTAACCTCAGATTTTCGTCCCACTTTACGGGCAGATATTTTATATCATCGCATACAGACATTGCGGCGGCATCTACCTGGGTTTGGTCTTTGTGTCGTGATACCCCAAAAACACTGGCGATTGCGTTGTACCCATTATCACGGGCGTATTTTACGGCACGTTTGAAACGGTATGCAAAGCACACGCTGCATCGTTGTCCGCGTTCAGGGGAATTTTCAAATCCCCGGACGGCATCACGCCATGTGTCATGGTCGTATTCCAGGGCGGCATATTTTACACCGCATGCTTTGCAGTATTTAATTTGTTCCGCCAATCTTTTATTATATTCGGCTTCTGGAAAGATGTTTGGATTATAAAACAGAACGACAAATTCAGAAACGCCATCTATGCCATTTTCTGCCAATTGACGAATTGCCCCGGCACTGCACGGGGCACAACACGAAACCAGAACCAATCGTATACCATTCGTCATATTTTTTTATTTGCAGTATCCTGTGGAACGTAGTTTTTTTGCACGTTTAATTGTTTGTAATGCCTTGACGCATTCATCTAGATTGTTCAAAACAATGGTCAGTTCAGGATTTTTCGTATTATAGTTAAATACACTGCTGGAAATTCTATCGCTGATGTATTTCACAAATGTGCAATCGCGTGCATTTTTGCAATCCCAGATATTTTTACATTTATTGCAGTGAAATGTTGAATCGAAAACCTTTTCTGCAATTGTGTTGTTTGTCTGATATCCTTTGACAACAATATTTCTTCCTATTTTTATTTCGTTTGAGACTTCTTTTAACATTTGTATTGGTTCCCTATTTCTTGGTTATTTATTTGAATTAAATTTTTATCGTCTGATCCGCATTTCAGTTCAGCCGCACTGCACATCATGCCGAAAGATTCTATCCCTGCGACCGTTCGTTGTGCCATAGGTTTTTTTACCCCTGGTAATTTGCAGCCAACTGGTGCCAGCACCCCGCGAAATCCGACAGAAACATTTGGTGCTCCGCATACGATTTGGACGGGCTTTTCATCACCGCAATTTACCATCAGCACATGTAAATCATCGCGTGTTGGGTGATTTTCCACAGATATAATTTCCGCCACAACGGGTTTTGGTGAATTATCCTGTTTTTTAACAGAATACTTTTCTGTCAGTGCCTTAACCGTATCATCGTCAATTCTGTTAAACAGGTTTTCAGGCACCGCAAATTCAGTATTATCTGCGATTCTGTGCTCGTATTCATTTGGCCACGTATTATTGTGTTTCATCGCAAAAATATTCTGCATTTTTTCAGCAGTATTTGGGATGATTGGTTGTGATACCCGTGCGAACAAATCTATCATTTGGAAGCATTCGTTCAGCACATTTCCTGCCTCGGTCATATTTCCATTTTTGACCAATGTCCATGGTTCCATACGCGTCATATATTCATTTCCAATTGCGTACATTCCACGCAGTGCCGCAATTGCATTACGGAATTCGCATGCATCCAGTGCGTTTGTCAGTTCATGTAATTTTGCATCCAACTGTGCTTTCAGTTCCGAATCGATTGTCCCTGCTGCGGGTACATTATTGCCAAAGTTTTTTGCGGTCAGTTTACAAACGCGTGAAACAAAGTTCCCCAACATACCATTCAGGTCTTTGTTTACGATATCGGCAAAACGTTCGATAGTAAAATCGGTATCATCTGTTTCTGGTGCAGATGCGACCAGTGCGTATCTCCATGTGTCTGCTGGGAATTCTTTGATTGCATCGTTCAAGAAAATACCATTACCGGTGGATTTGGAAATTTTTGCCCCGTTAAAGTTCAGGAAATTAAATCCTTTTAACACATCAACGGTCTTCCAGTTATCGTTCATCGCCAGTTCTTGTGCTGGAAAGAATATAGAATGGAATGACACGTTATCCTTGGCCATAAATTGCACATAGTGTACATCATCACCACCATGCCACCAGTCCGCCCAGTTTTCATTTGCGGCCTGGGAAATAGAAACGTATCCCCATGGTGCGTCAAACCACACATAGAAGACTTTGTTTTCATAGCCTGGTTTATTGACCGGTATTCCCCACTTTATATCGCGGGTGATTGGACTGTCTTGTAAACCTTCGTCCAGCCATTTGTTTGCGATTGCTAGTGGTGTTTTCGGCCACCCATGACGCGAATCAATCCATTTACGCAGTGTGTCCTGCATTGCACTGGTGCGGAAATATATATGTTTGGTTTCACGCATTTCCACGGGTGAATCTGGGTTAACCGCACTGTGTGGTTGAATCAGTTGCCCTGGTTCCAGTGTTGCCCCGCATTTTCCACATTCATTTCCATATGCACCATCAAAGCCGCATCGTGGGCATGTTCCGATAACAAATCTGTCGGCCAGGAACATTTCATCCTTGACTGAATATGGCTGTACAGATGTTTTTTCCACCAGCATTCCCTGCTCTTCCAGTCGAACGAACAAATCCTGAATCAGTTTTTCATGCAATTTGGTATGTGTACGTCCATATATATCAAACGACAGGTTAAAATCACGAACGGACTGTTCATGTGCGGCACGGTATTTATCAACATATTCTTCGACTGGCATATTTTCTTTTAACGCACCAATTTCACTGGTTGTTCCATGTTCATCAGCCCCGCCGACATACAGCACGTCGCGTCCACGTGCCCGGCAAAAACGTGCATAAACATCACTGGGCAACAAACAACCAATCAAATGTCCGATATGTAAATTATTGTTTACATAGGGCAGTGCCGAAGTAATAAGATATTTTTTTGCCATATTTATCTGTCCTTTGTTAAAAAAAACGATGCCAACGGGGGGCATCGAATGATTCCCGTTAACGTTTCCCAAAGATTTTAGTTTTGCATTCGCATTTTTTTATCCCTGACAAGAAATCTGGTGGGTGGTATTGGACTCGAACCAACGACCTTTACGATGTCAACGTAACGCTCTAACCAACTGAGCTAACCACCCAAAGCCAACGCATTATAACAAAGAATTTTACAATTGCAAATAATAATTATCTTGGGATATAATACCGATTGTAATGGGAAACCCGTTATGCGAGATTAGTACTCTCGCCGGTAGTCGTCTGCGCAGACGTTAATTGCTCCAACCACCGGTTGGAGGGCGATGAATATATTGAATAATCGCTAAGCATACTATCGTGCAAAGTACTAACCTCCAACCACCTTATTACGGTGGTTTTATTTTTAACCGAAATTTATGGGGGGTACTTATGGGAATTGGGCATGAGCTAGAAACGATACGAAAACTGCGTGGACTGACTGTTATTGACATATGTAATGCCATGAATTTGACGGAATTTGAATATCATCACATTGTTGCATACAACAAACGCCCCACCGTGTACCAGTTGATAATGTTTATATCCGCAACCCGACATTCATTGGAATCTGTAAAATAAAAACACCGGCATTTGCCGGCATTTTTTAATCTTTTTTCAGGAAATTTTCCAACCATTTATTATCAAAGTTCAACTGCTTTACGTCTTTGTTCTTTAATAACCTTTGTTGCAGTGGAATGGTTGTTTTTACGCCTTCGATAACAAACTCGTCCAATGCACGTCCTGCACGCATGATGCAGGCGGGTCTGTTTTGTGCGTGAACTATCAGCTTTGCAATCATAGAATCGTATGTTGGCGGAATTGTATATCCTGTATAAACGGCACTGTCCACACGAACCCCCATACCACCTGACGGTGCATACAGCGTAATTTTTCCAGGATTCGGCATAAAGTTTTCTGGGTCTTCTGCGTTGATACGGAATTCAATTGCATGTCCATTTGGAATAACGTTTGATTGTGTGTACCCCAGCTTTTCCCCGGCGGCCACGCGAATTTGTTCGCGCACCAAATCGACACCAAACACCATTTCTGTGACCGGATGTTCCACCTGCAAACGAGTGTTCATTTCCAAGAAATAGAATTTTCCATCCTGGAACATAAACTCAAAAGTACCTGCATTTGTATAACCCATTTTTTTTGCGGCGTTTTTGCAAACTTCGATCATATCATCGCGTTGCTTTTGCGACAGTATTGCTGCTGGGCATTCTTCCATAACCTTTTGATTACGTCTTTGCAGAGAACAGTCGCGTTCACCGAAAATAACGACATTTCCGTGTTTATCCCCCAGAACCTGGAATTCAATATGTCTTGGGTGTGTCAGCAACTTTTCCATATACAACGTATCATCGCCGAACGCAGATTTAGCTTCGTTTTTTGTGACAGTGTATGCTTCTGCCATATTTTCTGGTGACTCTACAGGTCGCATACCGCGTCCACCACCACCTGCGGCGGCTTTTAGCATAACGGGGTATCCAATTTTTTCTGCGACACTTAATGCATGGTCCAGTGATTCTATTGTTCCATCGGACCCTGGCACCACAGGCAGTCCGCATTCAATTGCGGTCTTTTTTGCATTAACTTTGTCGCCCATTTTTTCAATCATATCTGGCGTTGGTCCGACCCACATCATTCCGTGCTGTTCTACTTTTCGTGCAAAGTCCGCACGTTCAGACAAGAATCCATATCCTGGATGAATTGCGTCTGCATTGGTCAGCAAAGCGGCTGTCAAAATTGCAGATTCGTTCAGATAAGAATCATGCACCGCTGCGGGACCCACACAAACAGATTCGTCAGCCAACTGCACATGTATTGCATCCCGGTCTGCGGTAGAATAAATAGCGACAGTACGAATGCCCATATCGCGACATGCTCGAATTATACGCAGGGCGATTTCACCCCGATTTGCGATTAAGACTTTTTTAATTTGCGACATAGTATATTATATTATTCGATTACGATTAACGGTTGGTCAAATTCGACTGCGGCCCCATCGGATACCAAAACTTCCTTTACGACACCAGTTTTGTCTGCTTTGATTGGATTAAAAGTTTTCATTGCTTCGACCAGTGCGACTGTATCGCCGGCCTGGACAGATTTTCCGACTGTGACAAAAGGTTCTGCTCCTGGTTCTGGAGCCAGATATACGACCCCAACCATAGGCGATTTTAATGCACAACCACAAATGTTTTTTGTATTTTTAATATTGTTTTCGCATTTTATTTCGTTATTTCCACCTGCAGGTGCGACTGCGACCGTCTGTTGTTTTGACAAATGAATATGTTTACGATATACGCCGAATAAAAATTGGCGTTCCAGATTCAGTTCTGTAATCCCCATATCATCCATGATTTTAGACATAGATTCAACGGTTGCCCGAAAAGACATTTTTAATCCTTATATTTTGTTTAACTGTCTTACACAGACTAAAATTGTATCATAATCCGCCCGATTGTCAAGGTACGGGGTCGTATCCGCATCCGCCCCATGGGTTACATCTTGCTATACGTTTAATTCCCAGCCATATTCCGCGTATTGTTCCATATCGTTGAACAGCGATGCGTGTATATTCGCTGCATGTTGGTGTAAAGCGGCATGTTGCCCTGCCCCCGCATAGTGGTGATATAAACCGCTGATAAAGGCGTATCATAGTGATAGAGATATTTTTCAAAGGTGTGAAACTATTGTTCATCATTTATTTTCTGTTTACGCAGGTAATTCAGTGCTTTTTTCATAGCATCCCGTCCTTCTGTTCGTGAAGCGGATAAAATATCTCGTCTGATAACGAACACATAGTCCCATTCTGGGCACATCATATTTTCGTTAAATTCAATCCAGTCACGCAGCAATCGTTTTGCACGATTTCTATCAACAGCATGTTTAAAAGACTTTTTTGTTACAATCATACCGTATCGTGGGTCGTCTGGAAACTTGGCAGATTTTGTCCGTGCCAAAAAGAACGCACAACGTGCGGTTGGGTCGTTGTTGTTTGGTGCAAAGTCGGCATGATTTTTAATAGTATTTCGTTTCATAGTGGGCATATAATATCATAATCTGCGATAAATCAAATAAATTTGTGTGGTATCCTTGATTTTTTGTCTATCGTGAATTATAGTGCAAAAAAACAAAATTTATGGGGTGAAACATGTATAATTGGTTAATGAAATTTTTCTCTGCAGATATGGCGATCGACCTTGGGACTGCGAACACCCTGATTTATGTCAAGGGGCGTGGCATAGTATTAAATGAACCCTCAGTAGTAGCGGTTGCTGAAAACCGTTTAATGGGTCGGAAAGAGATTTTGGCTGTTGGGACCGAGGCTAAGCAGATGTTTGGTCGTACACCTGGAACGATATCTGCTGTACGTCCACTGCGTGATGGGGTGATTGCTGACTTTGAAGTTGCCGAAGAAATGATAAAATACTTTATTCGTAAAGTGCATCATAAATCACCATTGGCGGCACCTTTGATAATTATCTGTGTGCCATCATGTGCGACCCAGGTGGAACGCCGTGCTATACAAGAGGCTGCCGATGCAGCTGGTGCACGCAAGGTTTATATTGTTGAAGAATCCACTGCGGCTGCGATTGGTGCGGGACTGCCTGTGGAAAAGCCTGTTGGATCTATGGTATTGGATATTGGTGGTGGCACGACCGAGGTTGCGGTTATGTCGCTTGGTGGCATAGTTTATTCGAATGCTGTACGTACTGCGGGCGATCAGATGGACGTAGATATTATTGACTTTGTACGCAAGAATAAGAATCTTTTAATTGGAGAAAACACAGCCGAAGAAATTAAAAAGAAAATCGGCACTGCTATTGCCCCCAAGGACAAGGCAAACGAATTGACCATGAAGATCAAGGGGCGTGATTTGATATCTGGCACTCCGCGTGAAACTGTTATTACAGAAACCCAAATTGCTGGTGCTTTGGCCCAAACAGTGTCGAAAATAGTCAGCACAGTTCGTCAGGCATTAGAATTGACACCACCTGAATTATCTGCTGATATTGCGGATTTGGGAATTGCGATGACGGGTGGGGGATCATTGTTGCGTGGTTTGGATGCTGCGATTCGTGCGGCCACAGGATTGCCTGTATTTTTGGTTGATAATCCATTGGCATGTGTTGCCTGCGGCAGTGGTAAAATGTTATCCAGTCTGGACAAGAACAAACACGTTTTGCAGACAATGTATTAAACAAAAAAACACCGGCATTTACCGGTGTTTTTTTATAATTTCATTTTGTTTTTCATCTGGGTTAAAACGGGAACGTCAATATTCAAACTGCTTGCTCTTTCAATCAGACCCTTCAGTGCAAAAATACCTTCGACAGTACCTTCTGGGGCTTTGCCTTGTGCAATTGCCATGCCACCCGAAAAGTTTCTGCTGGTGGCTGATGTTGCGGATAAAAACAGATCTCCTATTCCGCACAGCCCCAGGAAACTGTGTT
Organism: Alphaproteobacteria bacterium; assembly: GCA_017546265.1. GTDB lineage: Bacteria > Pseudomonadota > Alphaproteobacteria > Rs-D84 > Rs-D84 > Enterousia. The sequence continues at coordinate 68,084 of JAFYXG010000012.1, read as the reverse complement.
CCTGGCCACCCATTTCAACACCCAGTTTAACAACTTCGTTCCATGCACGTGTAAAAATCATTGCCCGTTCATTTTCACCTGCTGCGGCAACGCTGTTATATCCGCAAATCAGTGCAACTGCATTTTTACCAACGCCACACATTTCTGTTCCTATAATGTCGCGACTGGTTTCGATAAACAGATTATTTAATATTTCTGTTCCTGCGACAATTGCACCATTTGTTCCAGCTAGTGTAGAACCAGTTGGGACACCGTGTGCAACCTCGGCTGCGAATTGTGGGCCTGACAGAACGCCAAATTCGACACATTCTGGAATTTCGGTATTCAAAATTTCAGACATAAATTGTCCAGTTGAACTTTCTGCCCCTTTTGTACATATGATAATAGGTTGTCCGTTATATATGCTGCGTGCCTTTCTCAGTGTTTCTCGAAAGAATGCTGCGGGTGTCACAATCAGCCACGCATCCGCATCTTTTAATTCATGAATATCTGATGTTATGTGAATGTTTTTTGGCATTTTCACACCATCAAAGTGTTTATATTCACCATCATAAGACCACAGAATAACCTTGTTTTGTCCACGTTCTGCTGCGATTGCCAATGCGGTACCCCACGCACCGGCACCTATTATGCCTGTTTTCATTTTAATTTCCTTATTTTTCTTTCGATTATTGGTGCGACCGTCAATCCATCATCAGACAATTCAATCGCTCGTCTATACGCATCTTTGGCATGTTCCTTATCGCCTTTGATAACATACATATCACCAATATGTTCAAACAGTTCAGAGCACGTTTCAGATACTTCGCCAACGCGTTCCATTACTTCCAGTGCGGCATCAACACCTTCGCGTTTTGCCACCACGTACCCCAGCGTATCCCACGCTGCGATATCGGTTGGGTTTTGTCTAACCAGTGTCATTGCATATTCGTACGCAGTATCCAATTCACGGTTTTGATTTGCCCAAATTTTTGCCTGTAACGCCAGTATGTCTGGGTCCATAAACAATACGGATGCGGCCTCATGAATATCGGCCTGTGCAGCATCCATATCGCCAAATACAAAATGTATATGTGCACGATTTTTTACAAAGAACGCATGCCCCAGCTCGTTCAGATTTTCATGCTTTAACGCATTGTTTATAATACGCAGTGCGGCGTGTTTATTTCCGTTTTGAATATTGTGTGCCACCAGTTTGTTTATTGCTGGCACGAACAAAGGATGTGTCTTTGTAACTTTTTTTAATTCTGACATATCGCCGGTCTTTTCGGCTTGTTTCAGAACGGCGAATGGCTTAAAAGGACTGGTGTCAGAGATTTTATCAAAGTGCCCTGCCCAATCGCCTGAATTGTTAAAGAAATAATTTCCAAGGTAATATTCAGTGACATTATTGCTGACCGCGAATTCTGGTGCGACAATTTCGGTAAATCGTAACAGCAGTACAGATAAATCGGAATATATCAGCATTTGTGTATGAGAAACATTTTGCACCAGGCTGAAAGCCATTTGATTTTTATATCCAGCAAATATGGACCAGTCTGGAATATTTTCGTATCCAATCATGAACAGTCCGCCTGGTCTGTCTGTAAAACTGGCGGCCAGTTGTTCTGCGTATCCGTTCATATCATGGTGCAGATAAAACGACATTATGTATAAATAGTCGTTTATATTCATAAAATCCGTGCTTACACGTGCAAAGTTTTCTGCGGCCTTGGTTGTGTCGCCCAGTTCTGCGTATATTTGTCCACGAACAAATGATTTCCAAGAATCGTTGGTGGGTAATTTTTCAATAAACTTGAACGTATTTGTTCGCCAGTCATTTGCGATTGCGGACCATATTCTGATAGGTGCGGTCAGTGCGGCTTCGTCAGATTTGTGTCTGTTGTGCAGTTCTTTCCATTTATCGTTTTGAATCAGGTATGCATCATAGATTAACTGTGCTGGCATACTTTTTTCAGATTTTAGTGTTGCAGCATCTGTTGGCATGTACCCGCTTAAAAAATCTGCAACAAAGACTGTATTTTGAATAACAGGGTATGCTACATCACTGACATTTTGCACCAGTTTTGCTGCTGTATCAAAATCGTTCACATGTATTGCGTGTTGTGCGGCCAAAAACGCCCCGTATTTGGTTTCTGGGAATTTGTACGAATTGCCCTGCTCGCCCGTTGTTTTAATTTGATTCCAAATTGCTCCACCTGTAATTGCGATAATTGCAATCAGGCATGTTGTAATAAAAGTTCTTTCTATTTTTCTCATGACTATGCTAGAATACTCTTTATGAGCAATAATGTCAAATTTGAACAGTACGCGGCGATGCTGCGTGAATGGTCGGGGCGAATGAACCTGGTTGCCCCCAGTACACTGAACGATATAGAAAACCGTCATTTTGCGGACTCGGCCCAGTTGGCTGATATTTTGCCCCGTGATGTTGATGTTGTTGATTTGGGCAGTGGTGCCGGGTTTCCTGGGGTGGTGTTGGCTATTTTTGGGTGGCGTGTAACCTGTATTGAGTCTATTGGTAAAAAGGTTGCCTTTTTAACTGCGGTCAAAAATGCACTTGGACTGGATAATCTGACCATATATCATGGTCGTGTTGAAAATTTTGTCCGGGATTTACCGGCCGAAATGCCAAATATTGTGTTCACGGCACGTGCTTTTGCATCGTTAACAAAAATAATGGACTATGTTGCATCTACAAAATGCCGGCTTTTTTTACTAAAAGGACGTGAAATTGCCGGGGAAATAGATGCGGCAAAACAGCATTATCGCTTTGTTTATGATTTGACCCCATCGAAAACAGGGGACGGGTTTATAATTTCTGTGCGTTTTGACCGGTAATTTCATGTGAAATATCAGTTAAATTGTTGAAAATAATATATATTTTGTATTTTGTTGTAAAAAAATGTGTTAAAAAATCCGGCAAAAGCCGGTGTTTTTTATTATAAAATGTATTCTTGTGAAAAATATGTTTATTTCATGTGAAATTGTTGATAACTTGTTGATTTTTAAGTATATTTTTATGTGAATTTTAATCTCTTGACCGAATCAGTCGGTTTTTATAAACTGTACTGGAAATATGAAAGGGGAAAAATGACACAAATTATTGCGTTTGCGAATCAAAAGGGTGGTGTGGGAAAAACCACTACCGCGATAAACCTGGGGGCATCCCTGGCGGCGATTAAACAGCGTGTTTTGCTGGTTGATTTGGATCAACAGGGTAATGCTGGCACGGGTTTGGGGTTTGAGCGTGGTGGTCATACCCAGAATGTTTATGATGTTATTATGGGGGTGTCCCCAGCGGCGGAAAATATTTTATCAACCGCGGTTCCTGGGCTGCATTTGTTGCCATCGTCCCAGGCGTTGGCGGGTGCGGACATTGACCTGCTTGATGTTCCAAATCGTGAATTTTGTTTGCGTAATGCATTGTTGCCGATTATGGAACATTATGATTATATTTTGTTGGATTGTCCGCCTGCGTTGGGGTATTTGACGGTTAATGCGTTAACGGCGGCTGATATGGTGATTATTCCGATGCAGTGCGAGTTTTATTCGCTCGAAGGTATTCAACAATTGACGGACACTATATCGGTTGTGCGTGAACGTTGGAATCCAAACTTGTCCATATTGGGTGTATTGTTGACGATGTACGACCGGCGTTATGGTTTGACGCGTGCTGTTGACGAGGATGTTCGTAATACATTTGGAGACTTGGTGTTCAAAACGGTTGTTCCACGTAATGTTCGTGTATCCGAGGCACCCAGTCATGGTAAACCTGCATTATTCTACGATTTTAATTCAACCGGGGCCCAGGCATATTTGCGTGTTGCGACCGAGGTTGTACAACGCACCACAGGGGGGATAAATGGCAACTAAATTTGGTTTGGGGCGCGGTTTGGCGGAATTGGGGGCGGCACGTGGTGCTTTGCCTGACATATCGGTATTATCACCGGTGGAACGTGTAGTGGTCAGGCAGATACCGTTGGCTCAGATTGGTGCGAATCCGGACCAGCCACGTAAAACATTTACGGAATCAGAATTGTCGGATTTGGCGGCGTCTATTCGTGAAAAGGGCGTTTTGCAGCCGATTTTATTGCGTGCTGTTTCTGGTAAGTCATATTTGTATGAAATTGTTGCAGGCGAACGCCGTTATCGTGCATCACGCATGGCTGGGTTAACCGATATACCAGCACTGGTAAAAAATTTGGACGATACTAATGCGATGGAGATTGCACTGATAGAAAATGTTCAGCGTGAAAATCTGAATCCTATGGAAGAATCGCGTGCCTATAAGAATTTGATGGAGTGCTGTGATTATGAATTGCCTGATGTGTCTCGTTTGATTGGTAAATCTGCCAGTTATATACGTAATATGTTGCGTTTAACATCTTTGCCTGATTCTGTGCAGTTGTTGGTAGAGCAGGGGGAATTGACTGCATCTCACGCACGCACGATTGCTGTTGCGGAAAATCCCGAAGAGTTGGCACATAAAATAATAGCGGGCAAATTATCTGTTTCTGAAACGGATAAATTGGTAAAAAACGCACCACGATCTAAAAAGACTCGCAACCGCACACAAAACACAATGGATGCGTCCACTGTTCGTGAAATAGAAACTCGTGTACGTAATGCTTTGGGGGTGCCGGTACGTTTATCGGAACGCCGTGGCGGGGCAGGGCAATTGGTTATATCTTTTGCAACGCGAACCCAGTTGCAAGAACTGGTTGAAAAACTAACAAAATAAAAACGTTAAAAAAAGCCGGTAAAAGCCGGCGTTTTTTTACAAAAAGGTATCTGATGTTCAAAAGTTAATAAAAGTGTTAAAAAATACCGGCTTTTACCGGTGTTTTTGTTATGAAATGTATTAAAACAAAAAAAACGCCCCGATTTGGGGCGTTAAACCAAACAAAAACCGTTATTATTTAACAGTTGTTGTTGCGTTACGATTCCATTTCCAAGCCTGTTCGCCAGAGCCCTGAACCAATGGACGTTCTTTACCATAAGAAATGGTCGAGATACGTTTTGCACAAATACCGTCATCTACCAGCACCTGTTTTGCTGCGTTTGCACGGCGTGCACCCAGTGCCAAGTTGTATTCTGTTGAACCACGTTCGTCACAGTTACCTGCGATTTGGATTTTAACATCTTCGTGGTTTTTCATATACAACGCCTGACCCAACAGGTTGTTTTTTGCATCTTCTGAAATTTCAGAAGAGTTAAAAGCAAAGAACACGCGTTGTTCGTTCAAATCAGCAGGCTCTACGATTTTAGAAGACCCACCGCACGCTGCCAACAGGCCAGCAACGCCTGCCAACAAAGCAAAGTTTTTTAATTTCATGAAATTACTCCCTTGAGTTTCTGTTGCTCGTGCTGTATTGTACAATAAAATATGTGAAAAATCAAGGAAAAACAAAAAATGTCAGATTGTGATTTGCGTGATTTAGAATTGGCCGGTGTTGTTTGGGAGTTGTCTGACACTCCTATATCTGCACCGCGTCCGCGTACTGTTTTGGAATCTGCACCTGTGGAATCGCCGCGTCAGACGGCTGCAACCGTTATTGCCGAGATAGGTCGTGGTCCTGCGACTGTTGTTCCGCCGATTGCACCGGCTCAGACGGTTTCTGTTGATACGGTGCGAGCCATGGCATCACGACCGACCGACATGGCAACGCTGAAACGCATGATAGGTGAATTAAATCATCCATTGCGTGGGGGGGCGACAAATACTGTTCTGCCACATGTTGGCAATGGTGATTTGATGATATTGACGGACATTCCCAGTTCAGATGATGATGCGACAGGTACGATTTTATCTGGGGCGGCGGGTGAATTGATGGATAAAATGTTGGCGGCGATTGGTTTATCACGTATGTGTGTGTCTATTATCCCGATGGTATTTTGGCGTACACCTGGCGGTCGCACGCCGACCCGCACAGAACTGGATTTAACGCGTCCTTTTATTGACAGGACCACAGAATTGTTAAAACCGCGTGTAATATTGACATTGGGGACATTGCCTGCGGCCGAAATGGCGGGTGTAAATTTGGCGAAATCGCATGGCGTTCCGGTCAGTGTATCAGGTGGCGTAACACTGGTACCGATTTTTCATCCGAACTATTTGATATTAAAGCCTGCGGCCAAGCGTGATGTATGGACCGCCCTGCAAAATGTGCAAAATATCTTGAAAAGTGCCGAATAATAGTTAATAATTCGCACAAGTTTAATAAAAAGGAGCATAAAATTAAACCTGTAAATAATCGTGATAATCGCCGTGATAATGGCCCACGTATAAACAACCGCATATTTGCGAAATCGGTCCAGGTAATCAGTTCTGACGGACAAAATTTGGGGGTTATGCCTACATCCCAGGCATTACAGATGGCGATGGACGCCGACATGGATTTGGTTGAAATAAACGCGAACGGTGCGACCCCGATTGCCAAGATAATGGACTTTGGTAAATTTAAGTACGAACAGAAAAAACGTGCGTCCGAGGCGAAAAAGAAACAAAAAAGCATCGAAATGAAAGAGGTTTGGGTAAAACCTTTTATCGAAGAAAACGATTTGAACATCAAGATGCGAAAAGCACTGGAGTTTTTATCTGACGGGAACAAGGTAAAAATATCGGTCATGACCAAGGGAAACAAGAAAGTATTGGCTCGTGGCAAGGATGCTGTTCCAGAATTGTTTGCCCGTATTGTGGAAATTATTGGTGACCGTGGTACACTAGAATCAAAATCAAAGCCTGATGAACGTACGAAATCGATAATAATCGCACCTGCGAAATAAAAAAACCGCCAAATGGCGGTTTTTTTTATATTCGCAACATCAAAACTTCCTATCTACCTGGAATTGATGCGATGATTCCATAGTGTAAAATTCCATCCCAACGGGGTGGGGGACAACAAAAGCACCGCACCAAAAAAAGATGCCTCCATCACCAGGTTGCATGATATGTTGTACCGTTATAGTCTACGTTTAACCCCGCACCCGCCCCCGGTACCAATCCCGAATAGCATACTGTGCCATTTGCACTGACATTTATCGCCGGCGATGTTTGTGCCACCGAATACAAAGGAATCTGCAGGTGGATATGTGTAATCCCAGAATCGCACAATTGAACACAGGTGTTATCGCTGGTTTGATTGTATCCATCATTGCATTTCCACGGGCATGCATTGGATGTTGCACTGCCGGTATATGAACTGTTGGCGGGCTTGTTTGTACAGGCTACGCATGTCCCACCGGTTGTATAGTACCCATTGTCGCAAATGACATTTATTGTGGGCATATCGCATGCGTCTGCGACACAGGTTTCATTTGTTATCTCGTTATAATCTCGATAAATGCAAAAACCTGGTGTGCATACCCCGCATGCATATGAAACGCTGTGTTCTGGTTTTTTGCATGTGTTTTGTGTTCCTGCGTGCACCATATTTTTATAACAGCCATCTGCCCCGACATCGCCCCCGTCTGACAGCGGGTAATTTGCGGGACAATCCACACAAGTCGTACCATCCAAATATTGTCCGGCCCCGCATTTTGGGGTATTGGCCACACATTCGGTATTATCGGCATTTGGGGTATATCCGTCATGGCAATTTATTACGATTGTGCCACCTGAACATTCTGATTCCTGGGTTCGTGTCCACTGGGAACATCCCGAACAGGTTTGCCCCGCCGATTGGCAGGTATCAGACGTATATTTTCCGGCACATGTATCTGTAAAGGACCGTGTTGCCCCGACATAAGAACAGGTTCCATTTTCTATATTGCATTCACGTGTGCAAACCTCGGTTCCGTCATAACTGGTATTGTTTTGTACGGCGGAGCACGGTGTGTTGCAGGTCTGCGTTGCAATGGCACAATTGCCGGATGGGGTGGGACAGGAAGGTATTTGTTTATAATAAATTTTATACTCAGTACTTGCGTTTTGGTATGTACAGGCATACCCGGTCGGGCAACCTGTTTGATTACATGTTGCACAAGTTAGCGATATGTAACAATCGTCAATACTTGCGGCCCCTGCATCAGAATCCGTATAACTCCATCCACTCCAAGATACATCATAACAACTGTAATCTTCTTCATCGCCTGGGCAATAATACCCAGATTCGCAGGTATCACATCCCATCGACCAATCATTCCAATATGTACCTGGTGGACAAAGGCAATCATCTATACTGGTCGCCCCAATATCCAAGGGATATTTTCCATCTGGACAATCGTATGCCTGGTCATCGCCCGGACAATACAGTCCAGGAACACTCGAACACCAATAGCATCGTTGTGCCCATTCAACCCAGTACTTGCCTGGTTCGCACTTTGCTGCCCATCCATGGTTTGTAACCAGTGCCCCACACAAAAACAAACTGCATATTCTGATTGAATTTCTAATGTTGAAACGTAATAACACTTTTATCCCCCCAAAAAAAACGGACATCAAAAAAACCGCCATTGGGATTGGCGGTCGGGGTGTTCGAAAAGTCAAGTGTTTCAGACCCCGTTGCTTTCAATATATTACAACGGCACCCCGACAGACGCTGGGGTGAAAATAACGGTGCGAATGCACCGATATTACATCGGATTACGGTACAGAACGCACCGAAACACCTGGGCTTTTCGAAGGCCCGAACCCAAATCCCTTTGGATTCGTGACTATTATACCGCAATGACGGTATAAATTCAATTGATTTGATAAAAAAATCAACCGCCAAATGGCGGTTTTTTATGATACCAGTTCTTTTATTTGTTTGGTTTTTGGGTCGAATATTCGTGGTGTACCCGAATATCCCAGTGCCCTGTGATGAGATGGTACCAAAAATTCAGGCAATGGTGGTGCTTCGCCCATTTGTACCTTGGCATACAGTTTTTTCTGTGCGGCGGTGCTGTTTTTATACCATCTTTCCTGATCTGCCTCGATTGGGCGGTTATAGTGTCCCTGGATAATAACCAATTGTTTTTCAGGATCCATTTTCATGATATCCATTGGGGTAAACAATAATTCTTCGGTTGTTTCTTCTTTATCTTTGCCGTCTGGTCCTTTGACGGTTTTCTTTTTCATTTTGTGCCCCATCATTTTCGAGAAACTTTCCGCTGTATCAGGGTCGTTTTGCCGCATAACTATCTTTGCTGCGGTCGTTGATATAATGGTTGCTGCGGCATCCTGGCCATATTTTTCTGCAATCTGATGCAGGTCTTGCCCGATAATCAGGTATGATATTTTCTGTCCACGTCCCAAATCTGGCCCCTGGATAACGGCCTGTAACTTTTGCATTTTGGGCATTTCGTCAATTGCGAACAGTACAGGGTACGGTCCCATTTCTTTGCCCTGGTGTATATCACCCGGCTTATGTGCCAACAGGAAATTAGACATCAGTTCGATAAATATGGCAGTAATTGGGTTTAAAGCCTGTGCATCTACCATGTTAATGGACAGATACACTGATACAGGCTTAACCTTGCCATCGCGTGGGTCTAACATACCACGCAGGTCAGAAAAGTGGAAATCAGAATGACTGGTTCTGTTCCGTACGGCTGCATTACGGAAAATGTTCAGTCCAGACAATGCGGTTGACATAATGGACCCACGTTCTTTGTCTGGGGTGCTGGCCAATTGGGTCAATTCCTGGATTGCACGATGGGAATACGCGTATCTGCGTGCCTCGTCCACGGACTTCATAAACATATCCTTTTGCGGGTCGGCCATCATCACCATCTGGTCGCCCTGGCGGCGGCGATTTTCAATTTCTTCTGCAATAGAAATTTGAGATGCGTTCAGCCAGTCTAGAATCATGGACATAGATGCCTCGCGGCCACGCCATGCGTCTGGGATGTTTTCCCATGTGCCAACGTGTACATAGTTTGTTGCGTCCAGTTCGCCACGTTGCAACAATGCGTGTGCCGCATATGCATTCGGATCAGATGTCATGGATAAATAGTAATCCCCCAGTACGGCGGCATCTTCTGCATTAAATGTGCCGTTGACAATACGTGCATAGAAATAATCATCTGCCTTGGCCCGTTCAACCTTGGAAATAATAAATTGGATAAAACCGGTCAGTGCTGCACGGCCTGTGATTGTCCAGTGTGGGTCGGCGGACGAGCTGGAACGGTCTGGAATCAGCGTATTTGCAATAGAATCGACATACAAATCGCGTTCTTCGGCATTGAACGGCACGTGTCCCGGCGACAATGGATTCCATGAAGGATAGTATATTCCGCGTGCTGGGTCGTCCTGACCGGCCCAGTTCATAATGAATACGGGGCCAACCGTTGACCGATATCCAGACGTTGTCTGTTTTAATTCTGGTTTTGGGTCGTTGATAATCATAGAAACATTATCACATTCTAAAATAGTTGGCTCAACAACACCCTTGGTTTTACCGGTCCCGGGGGGGGCAACGCACAATGTTGATAAACATTCATCAAACATTAACGGTTTTCCCTTAAAGTACCCTAACACCATCATAAATCCCTTGAACAATCCTTCTTTATTTTTATAGTCCTGGGACATTTTTTTGATATCGTCTGCGGTTGCTTTACGTGAAGTCTTTTCATCAAACTTATCTTTGCTGTGCGGGTTAAATTCATCTGTCATCGTAGAATCCGCCAGGAAATAGTATCCGATAATTGGCAACAGTGGAGTAATACATGGGATGTCTGGTCGCATAACACATCGTGTTGCCCACGCTGGTATTTCTGCCAGAACGGAAATTCCCCCACTGGTCATCAGGTTAGATAAAAATATACTTAACCACTGTTTTGTTGCCGGCGACCAGCCGTACCGCCATATATGTTCAATTGGAAAAGACGCAGCGAACATCAACGCCCCAATTAACCATACTATGATTGTCCAACGTATTGACCAAAACTCACGTGCCATGGGTGTTTGATCAAATTCCTTGTACGCGGACGAACGGAAAATGTTCAGTCCTTTTCCTTTGCCTGATGCTGATAAAAAGTTGAATTTTATTGCCATAGTGTTTATATTATATCAGAAAAAGGTTCATTAAAAAATACGGAAATACAAAAATATGAAAAATGTTCCCAGAATTTTTATTGGCGAAACGATTGTTCCAGGATCAACGATTTCGGTATCAAACGAAGTACTGCATTATCTGACTCGTGTCATGCGAACAGACCATTGTCTGGTATTTGGTGATGGCAATGAATATACGGCGACCGTATCGTCAAACGGTCGTGGATTGGTTATAGGGGAACAGACCGCACACACAGACCCATCGAATGGCGTAACATTGATGTTTTCACCGATTAAACGCACGGATGATTTGTTGAACATGGCGACTCAGATGGGTGTTGCACGTTTTGTACCAGTTATAACGAACCGGACAAATGCCAATTACATAAATTGGGAACGCATGCGTAAAATAGTAATCGAAGCGGCCGAGCAGTCAAATCGCAACACAGTTCCGCAAATTTTACCAACGGTCAGATTTGAAGAATTAGATTTATCAACCGTTGTTTTTGCTGACGAGCGTGCCACCCACGGACATGGGACAACGGGTTTGCCATCGGGTACAGAAACAATTTTAATAGGCCCCGAGGGCGGTTTTTCAGAGCAAGAGTTTGCAGCACTGGACGCATCTGGTGCGGTTGGTTTTTCATTGGGCAAAACGATTCTTCGTGCCGAGGTTGCTGCAGTTGTTGCCATAACACAGGTTTTATTACAAAATGACGACTAGGATTGGAAAGTATATTGCAGACAGCGGTGTTGCATCACGCCGCAGTGCCGAAGAAATGATACGTAATGGGCGAGTTTGTGTAAATGGTGTTGTTGTGGATACACCGGTGTATTTTGTATCAGATAGCGATATTGTAACCGTAGATGGTTCGGTTGTTCGTCCTACATCTGAAACATTGGTTTATGCGTATCATAAACCTATAAACACAATGACGACAGCGAAAGATCCTCAGGGGCGCAGAACGATATACGATTGTCTGCCGATGGCATACAGGAATCTGAAATACATAGGTCGTCTGGATTATAAAACGACTGGTTTATTGTTGTTAACAAACGATGGCGATTTTGCACGTAAAATGACGTTACCATCATCTGGTGTTGTACGCACATATGTTGCGACTGTAAACGGGAACGATTTTTCAGGATTAGATATTGCACGATCTGGTGCGACCGTTGACGGAGTGCATTATGCACCAATGGAAATAATAAAAATAGGTGGCAACCAATTACTGGTAAAAATTACCGAAGGCAAAAAGAACGAAGTCAGAATAGTATTGCGTTCAGTTGGGTGTCCTGTACGCAAATTGCATCGTGTTGCGTATGGTAATGTAAAGTTGGGAAATTTACCCGTTGGAAAAATTAAACAATTACCACAGAAAACGATTGACGAGATAAAAAAATCTTTTTAATATTTGAATATAATAACAGGAAGGGAGATTTATATGAAAAAAGCACCTGCAAAAAAATCTGCAATCAAAAAAAGTCGCACAACTGTGCGTCCTGTGGCAAGTAAGCCAACAGTCAAGGCGAACAAGCAAAAGCCATGCTTTAATCCATGGTCTTTGTCTATCTATGTATATTGGTTCATAATTTTATTCTTTATTGCTGCGACATTTTATATTTTGGGTCGTTCGCACAACATGCAGACTTCGTCATCAAACATTGAAATCACGGAAGAGGTTTTATTGCAATCAGGTGATTATTATGACAGTGGCAAAACAAAATTATTGGCTGGCAATATAGACGAAGCGATAATGGATTTGACTGCGTCTATCGATGCGGGTGCGGCATCGGTTGATACCTATTTGTTACGTGGCGAAGCATACATGCAGTCTGGCAATTATCGTGCAGCGATGGCTGACTTTGATGCGGCCTTGGCCAAAGACCCAGCAAATGCGGTTGCGTATTATGACCGTTCGTTATTGAACACACGCCTGGAAGATTATAATGCGGCCATGAACGATATCAACAATGCATTGGCTGCGAACACATCTAACCCCAGTCCGATTTTACAGATGCGTGATTTATATGCCAAACGTGGTCAGTTAAATTTGTGGTTAAAGAATTGGCAGGGTGCGATTGCTGATTACACAAATTCATTGGCACGTCCAGAAGGTTCTGTAAATCCATCTGTTTATGCGGAACGTGCCGAGGCATACACTGCCCTGCAACAGTATGCAGATGCAATAAATGATTATTCGTCTGCGATTCGTGTAATTTCCGAACAGATTCAGGGTGTACCCACACTGGAAGAACGTGAATCACTATCAAACAATGCGATGGGGTATTTTGAAAAATCTGCGGCATTAAATTTGCAGATGGGCAATGTTGACGCGGCACGCAGTGATTTGGAATCTTCTTATACAATTGCTGTTGCGTTAAACGATGCAGAAACGGCCCAGCGTTTAACTAAACTGATATCAGAATTGTCGGTACCTGCTGCTGAAACCGCTGTGGTGGTTGAAACGACAGAAACGGTTCCGGTGGCTGAAACACCACAACCTGTTATTGAATAAAAAAACACCCGCCACATGGCGGGATTTTTTTTGATAACTTTCTGTTTTACTTTCAAAAAAAGTATTGCTATTATTTGGGCATAACAAGTAAAACAAAGGATGGAAAATGGTAAAAAAATCAAGTGAAAATTCTGCTGTAAAGAATTACAAGAAAACCGGTATCATTGCGGCGGTGGTTGTATTGGTTGCGGTATTGGGCGGTTTTGCTGTATATCGTTTAAATTCAAATTCTAGTGCGACTGTTGCGGAATCGTTGGAAGCGGTAACAACAGATGCGGCCAATGGTGCTGATTTACGTATTGCGGTGATTCGTATGGACGCGATTCAGGCCCAGGCATCTGCATTAAAAGATCTTCGTTCACAAAAGGAAAAATACGAAAACGAATTACGCAACGAATTGGAAAAGGAACAAAAGGCCCTGGAAAAAGAAAAGGCAGAAATTGAAAAGTCCCAGGATGTCTTATCGCGTGAGGCTTTACAACGCCGCGTAGTAGACTATCAAAATCGGGTTACAAAATTACAGCGTGATTTGACGGAACGTGCACAAAGTATTGAAATGTCATATCAGCGTGCATTAAATGAAATCCAGACAAAGCACCTGGATCCGATTATCGAAGGTGTAATTGCGAAAAAGAATTTGTCATTGGTATTGGATGGTCGTATGGCACGCACGGGTGCGGATGCTGCGAATTTGGATATCACAGACGAAGTTGTTTCTGCTTTGGATAAAAAGGTATCCAATGTAAAAATGGAAACGCCAAAAGGGTTCTAATGGAAACAACCGAACGGGTTATAAAAAAAGAAACCGCCAAGATGGCGGTTTTTTATTGGTCTTCGTATGGGTTGTCTGCCTTTTGATATTCTATAATGATTGGCAGATGTTCCCATTTTAAAGCGGTTGCAATACCGCGGCGTAAATATCTGGTATAGGATTCTGGGATATCTGATGCACCACCAACGTTGATTGTGATTTTCATAGGATGTCGTCCGGTTTGTCGTGCAAATTTAATTTTCATGGGTCGCTTTAACCGTGACAAAGGTGGTTGTCTGTCTGCAACCAGTTTTTCTACGATTCTGTTGATTAAACTGGTTGGTGCCTGTGCGGATGAGATGTCCCACTGTTCGTATATTCTGCGGAACATATTTTGAACACCTGTTCCTGTTTCTGCGGACACAGCCAGTATCAAAGGTTTGATAATCTGATGGAAAGAATTAGAAAACTGGTGTTTCAGTTTTAATAATTTTTCATCACGAATTTCTGGTTCTACTAAATCCCATTTATTCAATGCCACGCACAAAATTTTACCTGCGTTATATACGCGTGCTGCAATTCCCAGTGCTTGATTTTCTATATTTTTTGTTGCGTCAACCATTAAAATAACAACATCTGCCTTTTCTATTGCATCCAAAGATTTCAGTGCAGACAATGTTTCCACGTCATCTGTCACACCCGCTTTGCGTCTTAGTCCTGCGGTATCCATCAAGATAATATCACGACCATAGAATTTTGTAGGAATTTTAACAGTGTCACGTGTAATACCAGGTGCGTCCATAACAATCTGTTTTTTTTCGCCCAGCACACGGTTAACAAAGGTTGATTTTCCTACATTTGGTTGTCCCAGGATTGCGATTTTTATACGATTATCTTCATTTTTTTCTGGCACAGGTGCGTTTGCGGCATCGCCTGCGATTTTATCCAGGAATTCGAAAACAGCATCAAAACCTTGTTTGTGTTCTGCTGCAACCATTACAGGTTCACCGAAGCCCAGTTTATAAAAGTCATGAACATTTGCCAATCGTTTAACCGATTCGCTTTTATTGACCAGCAGCAACACAGGTGCTTTTGTTTTTCTGCGAACCAGTTTTGCCCAATCTAAGTCTTCGTTTGTCAGTCCTACGCGTCCATCGACCACGAACAGAACGGCATCGGCACTTTGGACAGCGTCTATTGCCATATTGGTTGAATCGGCTGCGATTCCAGTTTTATCGCGTTCCAGGCCAGCTGTATCGTACAGCATATATGGTCTGTTGCGGATATTACCGCAAATTGTATCGCGTGTTACCCCTGGTCTGTCGTGCACCAGTGCATCACGTGTTCCTGTCAGTGCGTTAAACAAAGTTGACTTACCTGTATTTGGTCGTCCTGCTATAACTATTTTCATCATGTTTTTTTCCGTTGATTTTTTGTAATTATAAAGCAAAAATATAAATAATCAAATGGGGGCATAAATATGAAGAAAAAAATCAGAAATGTAATCAAGCCGATACGCAATATAATTGTCAATCCACGGCGTTATTTTACCAAGATTGTTGCAGATGGTAATATGGAAGAATCGATGATGAAGGCATTTTTGTATGGTTTGTTGGGTGGTGTATTGGTTTTATTGATTCGTTTATTGGGTGGAGCGACCATAACATTGGGGTCTATTTTCACAGCGATTGTAATTGTTCCTGTACTGGCGGTTGCGTTATTGTTTGTGTTTGGAGGTCTGATGATGTTGGTATCTGAAATCACGGGTGGGGAACGAGATTGGGAAATTGCGATTAAGGGTCTGGCATCGATATTCTTTATATATCCAGTTATATTGGTATTAAATGCATTGGCATTTAACTGTACATCTATGTGGGTAATCAGCATGCTGGTTGACATTTATGTACTGTTTTTATTCTATAACATATCACTGTATTGCATGCGTGGCAAACGCGGTAATGTTGCGATTGTGATTGCGATTTTGGCATTGTTTATGGTGACGGTGTATGCGACCGACTATCGCCTGGGGTGGTTCATGTTAAAGAACACGGGTGCGACCCTGGCATGCTTGTTATAGGAAGTTTGACCGACAACAGTCGGTCTTTTTTTTAAGATTTTTCTGATTGTGTTTATTTGCAGTTATACCATTGTTATGGTATAATTACACGCGATTATACAATGGTGTTTTATCATGCGAAAACGGTCTGAAAACATAATATCTTTAAAGCATATAAACAAAAGTTTTCCCCTGGAAATGGGCGGAACTCAACAGGTTTTATTTGATATAAACATTTCGATAAAGTCTGGTGAGTTTGTTGCGATTATGGGGCCATCTGGTTCTGGGAAATCAACATGCATGAACATAATAGGTGCTCTGGACACACCAACATCTGGTGTATATGAATTATATGACCGCGATGTTACTGGGTTGACGGCGGACGAATTGGCGATTGTCCGAAACGAACATATTGGATTCGTATTTCAACAGTTTAACCTGTTGCCCAAACGCAGTGTATTGGATAATGTGATGTTGCCGTTGATGTATCGTGGTCTGCCCATGTCAGAGCGTGTTTCTCGTTCGCGTGAGATGTTGCGGCGTGTTGGCTTGGAAAATTTCGAGACGTATTTACCGACCCAGTTATCGGGCGGCATGAAACAGCGTGTTGCGATTGCTCGTGCCCTGGCTGGTCAGCCAAAGTTGATATTGGCGGACGAACCCACAGGTGCGTTAGACAGCAAAATGGGGAACGAGATATTACGCTTTTTTCAACAGTTAAATCGCGACATGGGAATAACCATCATAATGATAACGCACGAGTTTGATATTGCGAAATATGCCCATCGTTTAATACATATTCGCGATGGTCGCATAAACTATGATGGTCCTGTACCAAAAAACGATGACGCACTGTAAGACTTAGTTGGGGGGGGGATAAATGACAATTGCTGATATATTCAAAGAATCATGGCTGTCCATCAGTGGCAACAAGATACGTTCATTTTTAACTGTCTTGGGCATTATCATTGGTGTGATGGCGGTTGTTATAATGGTTGCGGTTGGCGAAACGGTCCAGAACGAAATCACGGGCCAGTTTTCATCACTGGGGACGAACACAATAATGATACGTGCTGGTGCTGCACAAAGTGCGGGTGTACGCACGGGGAATCGCCAGACTTTAACAATCCAGGACGCAGAATTTATTGGTAAACTGCCCGATGTAATGGCGGTCAGCCCTGTTCAAAATGGTTCGGCCCAGGCGATATATGGCAATAAAAACTGGGGTACATCCATGGTTGGTGTATATCCTGATTATACGACTGTCCAGAATATCGAGATGGAATATGGCACATTTTTTGATATGTCTGCTGTTCGCAATGCATCGACCTATGCGGTAATTGGTCCTGAAACAGCAGAAGAGTTAGGATTGTCCACCAACCCCGTAGGCGAGGTTATACGTGTTCAGAACACGCCATTTGTTGTCATAGGCATGACTCGGGCCAAGGGTGATTCTGCCATGGGCAGCCAGGATGATATGATACTGATACCGATTACCACATTGAAAAAGCGATTACAGGGGTCACGTTTTCCAAATTCTGTAAACATGATTGCACTGAAATTATTTGCAGATTCTGATAATAATATGGCGATTGATCAGATAACGGCCCTGTTGCGTCAGCGTCATCGTTTAAAAGACGATGCGGTTGATGACTTTCAGATTATGGATATGAAGCAGATTATGGAAACGATGACGACTGTGACTGGTTATATGAAGTTATTACTGATTGCGATTGCGGCGGTGTCTTTATTGGTTGGTGCGATTGGAATTATGAACATGATGTTGGTATCAGTTGCTGAACGCACTCGCGAAATAGGCATACGCAAGGCGATTGGTGCCCGCGAACGCATGATAATTATCCAGTTTTTATCGGAATCGGTTTTGATTTCATTTATTGGGTCGATGTTTGGTTTGGTAATAGGTGTTGGTTTGTCCCAGGGTGTTGGTCGTTTTGTATTGGGTTATAATGTTCCATTCAGCATATGGCCGGTTATATTATCTGTATCTGTTGCGGTAATTGTTGGGTTGGCATCTGGTGTAATGCCTGCGATGAAGGCGGCGAAACTGAATCCGATTGACAGTCTTCGTTATGAATAGTCCCCAAAAAAACGGTAAAAATAATTGAAAGTTTATCGTTTATTTTGTAATGTGCAATACGACAGCCAAAGGGGACTTTGTAATGGAAGAAAACAAATTATCATTTGAAGAGGCATATAAACAGTTAATGGAACTGGTAAAAAAGATGGAATCTGGTCAACTGCCATTGGCGGATTCTGTTGTTGCGTATGAACAGGGTGTAAAATTAAAGGCCTATTGTGAACAGTTATTAAAAGAGGCCGAATTAAAAATAGAAACCTTGAAAGTCAGTGCATAGAAAAAAACGGATAGATTGTGGCAGACAAAGGAAAATTAACACCTGTCATGCAGCAGTATGTTGACATGAAGGCAGAAAATCCAGACGCATTGTTAATGTTTCGTTTGGGTGATTTTTATGAATCATTTTTTGAAGACGCAAAAACGATAAGTTCGACATTGGGTCTGGTACTGACGGCCCGTGGCACAGATGGCACAGGTTCGGACATACCCATGTGTGGTATACCATGGCATGCGGCGGACAACTATTTTGGTCGTCTGGTACGTGCAGGGTATAATGTTGCGCTGGTTGAACAGATGGAAACTCCGGCCCAGGCCCGTGCGCGTGGTCATAAATATATCGACCGCCAGGTTGTACGTGTTTTGACTCCTGGGACATTGACGGATGAAAATTTATTAACCCCGAAAAAGTCAAACTTTTTGGTTGCGGTATCACCGATTGGTGGTGGTAAATATGACATGGCCGGGTGTGATATTTCGACTGGTGAATTTTTTGTTGGTGCATCGTCAAACACGATTGACGACCTGGTACGTATCAACCCGGCCGAGGTTATATTTCCATTTGGCACCGCCGAAGAAAAGACAATTTCTAAAATACGCGAATTATTCAAATCTACCCCTGTTTATGAAAAGTTATATCATCGCACAGACATAGACATTGTTGTTTCTCGTGTTTTTGGTGGTGCGGTCGATGCGAACACGGTTGCCCAGAACACTGATTGTGCAATATGCCTGTTGGCGGGGTATTTGTTTAATACCCAGCGTGGTGCATCCATCACATTTCGTGCACCGTACACCTTTACATCTGGGCGTCAGTTGTTAATAGATTCCGCCACTTGGCACAGTTTGGAACTGGATTCGGCCATAAACGATGGTGGTGTGTGTTTGTTGGACGTGCTGGACGAAACGTGTACGGCGGCCGGGGCACGCAAATTGCGTTCGTATTTGCGAAATCTGTCATCTGAAATATCCCAGATTCACACACGTCAATCGCACGTTTCGCACTTTGTTTTGAATCCGGACGTTGCGGCCCAGGTTGGTACGATGCTATCAACTGTTCCGGATGTGGGTCGTTCGTTGTCGCGGTTATTGTCTGGGCGTGGTACGCCACGTGATTTTCGTCATGTATCTGACTTTCTGCGTGCGTTGCCGAATGCACGATTGTTGGCTCGCCATCTGGATGCAGATTTTTCATCGCGTTTTGAATCTATAAACAGTCATGATGAGCTGGGGGGGCGTCTGCGTAATGCCTTATCGGACGAATTACCGACATTTTTTCGTGACGGGGGTGTAATACGTGACGGTTTTGACATATCATTGGATAATATGCGTTCTTTATCGAATGGTGGTCGTGAAACGATTGCGGCATTACAGTCTGAATACATAAACCGAACGGGCATAAACACGTTAAAGATAAAATACAACAACATTCTTGGGTATTTTATCGAGGTTCCATCCGCACGTGCCGAAGTTCTGTTATCTCCAGAATCGGGTTTTATACATCGTCAAACGATGGCGGGTAATATGCGATTTACCACATCACGTTTAATAGACCTGGACAATGACATTCGCAGTGCTGCGGAAAAGGCGTCCGCCATCGAGTCAGAAATAGTTCAAAAGTTCATAGATGAAATTCGTCATATTTCCGAAGATTTGTTATCCACAGCGGATTTATTGGCGGATGCGGACGTATGGTTATCTTTATCTCGTGTTGCGGACAAATATTCATGGGTATGTCCACGCATGACCGAAGACTGTGCATTTGACATAGTCGGTGGTCGTCATCCTGTGGTTGAATATGTATTGCGTTTACGTGGTGATAATTTTGTTAAAAACGATTGTAATTTGAACGTGAAATCGATTGCGTTATTGACGGGGCCCAATATGGCAGGTAAATCGACTTACTTGCGTCAGAACGCGATTATAGTTGTTTTGGCGCATTTAGGTTCATTTGTACCTGCGACATCTGCGACTATTGGCATTTGTGACCAGTTGTTCAGTCGTGTAGGAGCATCGGATAATTTGGCTGCTGGTCAATCAACCTTCATGGTGGAAATGAGTGAAACTGCCAACATATTAAATCGTGCGACAAACCGTTCGTTTATAATATTTGATGAAATTGGTCGTGGTACAGCGACCTATGATGGCATGGCGATTGCCCAGGCGGTATTGGAATATTTGGATAATTTGTGTCCACGCACACTATTTGCGACCCACTATCACGAATTGACGCATTTGGTATCAAATGGCGGTTTGTTGCATGTATCATGTTTGACGATTGACGTCCGCGAGCATAACGATCAAATTGTATTTATGCATAAAATAGTTGCGGGTGTTGCGAATAGGTCGTATGGTATTCATGTGGCCAAGATGGCGGGCATGCCAACATCTGTTGTTTCTCGTGCGGAAAGTGTATTATCAGCACTGGAATCAACGGCGGTAAATCCAGTACGATCTGAATCTGAAACGGTTGTATCGTGTGCTGCGAACCGCAGTCCTCGGCGAAATCGTGTTGCAGATGACCTGCCGCCACCTCAGTTAAACTTATTTGGATAAAGGTATATTATAATGAAAGTAAAACCAGTTTATGTATTTCAGGCAAATGCATACAATCCTGTCCAGCATGAATTTTCAGACAAGAAAAAATTATACGATTTTATTCATGCGTTTGATTTCAGGAGTTTATACAGTATCGAAGGCAACCCTATACATGGTCTTATTACTAGTGGTTTTCGTGACCAGCAATTCCAGATTGGTGCACGTTTGGCTTTTGAAATAGATGGCTATGAAGTAAAGTCTAACACAATCTGGGGGCCAAAATATTATATTGGTCGTTCTGCCCTGGTTTCAGATAATGTTATTCATGTTGAAATGCCAGTTTTGCCAGGGATACTATATGGCAACAGATGGTATTCCGAGTATATAAAGCCATACACACCAGGCGACATGGTGTTTGACCCTGTTCGCATGCGTCAGGTTTATCCACCATGCAACGGTCGTCCATCTGAATTGACGCAGTTTGTACAAAAGATAGAAAAACAGGCATATACAATCGAAAAGACAAGATAGTGATGAACACATCTGGCTGGATAATTTTGGACAAAGACAGTGGTTTGTTTTCGCGGACGGCGGGTGGTCGCATTGCACGCATGCTGGGGACGAAAAAGTTTGGTCACATTGGCACCCTGGACCCGATGGCAACGGGTGTATTGCCGATTGCGATTGGTGATGCGACCAAAATGATACCGTTTGTCCAGGAACTGAATCCAACGGTCAAAGAATACCTGTTTACATGTCGGTTTGGGGTTGAAACAGACACATTGGATATCACGGGTTGTGAAACTGTTCGCACGGATGTTGTGCCTGATGTTGATATGGTCCAATGTGTGCTGCCAGAATTTTTGGGTGATATTATGCAAACTCCGCCCATGTATTCAGCGGTACATGTTGATGGCATGCGTGCCTATGATGCGGCCCGCAGGGGCAGGGTGATTGAAATTCCCGCCCGTTCTGTTCATATTTATGAACTGGCATTTTTGGGTACTGATGGCACAAATTGGGATTTTCGCATGCGTTGTTCGACCGGCACCTATGTTCGTTCAATTGCCCGTGATATTGCAGTTCGATGTGGCACGGTTGCAACGGTAAGCATGATACGCCGCACGATTGCGAACGGATTTGACGTAAAAAATGCAGTAAAACTTGATTTTTTGGAAAAAGTATTTAATAATAGTGGCAATTTCGGGGACAACCTGAAACCGGTTGATTATGGACTGGGGGACATTCCGGTTCTGAATTTACCGGACGGGGCGGCCGTTTTTTATAGGAATGGTGGCTTTGTAAAAGTTGGCACAGACAACGGTCTGTATCGCATATATACTGGTGGTGAATTCATTGGTATTGGTGTGGCTGATAACGGTGTACTGCGTCCGAAACGAACAATATAAAATAAAAACCAAAGGAAAAACAAATGTCCGTATCCAAGGCTAAAAAGTCTGAATTGATTCAGGCATATAAGGTATCTGAACAGGATAATGGTGGATCTGTTGAATCTCAGGTTGCGGTTCTGACAGAACGCATTCGTAATTTGACAGAACACATGAAGAACAACCACAAAGACAACCATTCTAAACGTGGATTGTTGTTGATGGTTAACCGCCGCAAGAAATTGTTGGCTTATATCAAGAAACGTAATGTTTCCGACTACGAAGAACTGATTAAGAAACTAGGTCTGCGTAAGTAAGAAAACCCCGCCGAATGGCGGGATTATTTTTTCTTTTTTTGTTTATCGTCTACTTTATCGCCCATCAGCTCGACCTGCATTTTCAGAATCAGATTTTCTTTTTCCTGGATTTGTTCCAGCAACTTTTGATTTTCCAGTTTTATTGTTTCCAATGCACTTTTACTGACGACCAATTGGTTTGCCATGATTTTACCACGTCTATGGTTCAGTGCATATGTTGCCACCGCCCCCAAGATTGCCCCGGTTGCGGCACTTAATAAATCAAACAGTGTATCTATCAAAGCCATAGATACACTGTACGTTAAATCATCAAAAAAATCATTTGGTTTATTTTCTTAGACCTGTTTTTTTATCTATCCATACCTGTTCGTCTGCGATTTCCATCATTGGCATATCGGATTTACTGTCTGAATACGCACGAACAACATGAGGGATAATTTTATTTGCTGCGGCCCATTCGTCCATTATGCGAACTTTATTTGCCCCCCAGCACAGGAATTCATATTTCCAAGGCTTGTCTTTATATGTTTTTGAACAGAACACAGCATCAAAATTCATATCCCGCACCAGTTGCGGCAATAGATAGTCTGGGCTGGCGGACACCATCAGTACTTTGCGTCCTGCATCACGTTCTGCCTGGACGCGTTCTTTGGCCCAACCGAATCTTTCGCGTTTGTGTTGTTTGATAAAACCTGGGGCAAACTTTTTAACCATTTTTGGGGTTAAAAATCTGCGGATATTTTCCCGCCACCAAACGCCATCAGGTTTAACCCATCTGCAAATTCCGCAAATGCCCATCAGCGGCAGATACAGCCATGGTTGTACACTGCGGCGAAAACAGTATCTTGCGAATGCAACATTCGAGTCCAACCCCGACAGGGTTCCATCAAAATCAAATAAAACAACTTCGGTCTTTTTCAGCATATTTTTATCCTTTTATTATCAGAAAGTAATCCTAAGTCCTGCGGAAACAAATGGTGTTTTTGAAGTGATTCCGCCTGATATCCACCCATCAACCAATTCGCTGTATTTATATCTGAACGATGCGATTGCCATATGGTCTGCAAAATCATCTATATTTCGTTGCCATACGCCCGTATCAGAAAACATATACGTCAATGATACGCTGTACCGCAGCAAATCATAACTGATACCGGTTCCAACGACAAACCCATCGGACGGTGTGCCAATTGGGTCCATATCATAAATGATGCGTCCAGTTGTTCCCCAAATCCAGCTGTTATATTGCAGGTTAAATCCGACTGACATCTGTGCCCGCCAATCTGCTGTGACACCTGGGGTATAAACTTCGTTATCAAAGTCGTGTGGATTATCCATAAAAGACACACCAACAGAATATGCGGTTTTAATTTTTCCTTCGGATTTTCTGACTTTTAAACCTGCATCCACGGCCCAGTCATAGTCATCTGTAATCCCCGCCACAGATACACCGTATTGAACACCGTTAACGGGTGCCGCGACCGCGTTCAGTCGCAATGCTTTACTGCGACCTGATGTCAGTGCGGTGTCTGCGATAACTGGTCCATCTGGCACAATCTTTTCGTTAAACAGCGGCCTGTCATTTATTCTTAACCCCCCCACATCAGGCAATCCAATCCCCAGTTTTCGTGCGATTGAATCGGTAAATCCAAATTCCAGTCTGCCATATTGCACAGATTCCAGAAATGTAAAGACTTCGCGTGCGGCATTTCCTTTGTCCATTGCGATTTGGTCCATAGCATACACAGCCCCAATTTTCAGGGCTGCATTTGCTTCGTACGTCATCTGTCCCCGCACACGCCAGTCGCCTATAAACAGTGTAGATTGAAAATCAGGTTCTATTATTCCACCTGTTGCATAACCAGTCAGTTTAACGGAAAACCTTCCCATATCAAATTGTAATGCGTTTGCAGACGAGTGTCCGATTGCCATCAGCACAGTTGCCATGGTGAATAATTTTATAAATTTCATCTTATTTATTTTCCCCTGCTTCTTTCAGGATTGCATCACGTAGTTTATTATATGCCCGATCTTCGATTTGTCTGACGCGTTCACGTGAAATTCCATATTTTTGTGACAGCGATTCCAGTGTTGCGACCGGCTGCTTTAATCTGCGTGCGGTCAGAATTTCTCGGTCACGTTCGGACATTTTTTCCAGATGTTTTTTCAGCAGAGCCATACCTCGCTGTCTAAATTCGATTTGTTCCAGTGTATCGACAATAGTATCCCCACCATCAGTCATATTAGACAGGATATCTGTTGCCCCATCATCAGAATTCATAGGTGCGTTCAGTGAAACATCTCGTGCCCCAACGCGTGTTGCCATACGTTGGACGTCTTTTTCTGGTACTTCTAAATATTCTGCGATTTGTTTTGTTTGTTCATCGCTCAAATTATTATCCATGATACCCAGTGCTCGCTTTGCCCTTGCCAGGTTAAAGAAGACCTTTTTCTGATTTGCAGACGTACCGATACGGACAATGGACCAGTTGTTCAAAATAGTTTCATAAATTTCGGCCTTAATCCAAAACATTGCATACGTAGAAAATCTGAATCCTTTTTCTGGGTCAAACTTTTGCAACGCCTGCATCAGTCCCATATTTCCACTGGCAATCAGTTCACCGACCGGAATACCATAGTTTTTATAGTCGTATGCCACTGACACGACCAGTCTCAGATGACTTGCGACCAGTTTTTCGGCTGCTGTACTGTCTTGATTTTTTACCCATTGTGTTGCGTATTCATATTCCTGTTCTGCGGTCAGGACTGGGAATTTCTGAATATTTTGAATGTATTGTGCCAGTGAATTATCATCGCTGACCCCACGTGCAGCGACAATATCGTTATTTTGTTTTACTGGCAAAGCGTCCTTGATTTCCTTTTTCATAACTTTTATAGTATACCATAAATAAATAATTATCAAGCACAGGAGATTAAATTATGGCAACAATGCTGGAAAGAAATAAAAACATCAAGACATCTAAGAAAACCCATGCGGAACATATGGAAGACGCACTATACCGCGAAGTCTGGGAAGAGGTGAATAATGAAAAAACTATGCAGTTTATTAAAAAATATTCAAAACATATCATGGCGACTGCGCTGGTTATTTTAATAGTTGCGACTGGTTTTCAGATTGGTGTTCGCACATACCATCAGAATAAATTAGCGACTGCGGCGGCATATGAAACTGCGGTTGAGAACGTTGACGCGAATGCATTGGCAGCATTGGCGAACAACACATCTGGTGCGACTGCGGACTTGGCATTATTCCAGGCCTATTTGTTGGACGGTGATATTTCGAAATTGGAAATGTTGGCGAACGATGGTGATACACGTGATTTTCGTGATTTGGCACGTTTGCACATAGTAGGTATGCGTGGCGATGAAATGTCGGCTGCGGACGTTGAAAAATATTTGTCAGATTTGAATACAAAATCATCACCATTTTACTATACAGCGGCAATAACCATTGCACAAAAGTACCTGTCAATGGGTGAACGTGATAATGCAAATAAATGGTTGGATAAAATTATAAATGATGCGGATGCGCCGTCTGTAATATCTGCCACCGCCCAGGGGTTGCGTTAAAACATATGGGGGGGAATATGTATAAAGTACTGGGGATAATTTGTGGGTTATTGTTGTTATCTGCGTGTGATAAACACGATCCTATATTGCCAGGGGTTCGCACACCGATATTTGACACGGCAGAAATATCTGTGTCGAACACAGAAATAACAGAAATACCAACAGACGCGGTTATTATAAATAATTCGGACTGTCGTTATACCCAGGATGCGTCTAATGTCATTTGGGATGGAGAACGGCGAATTTTTTCAGGATTTCCGACCAAGCATACAGTATCGAACACACCACGTCCGATATGCAGTGGCAAATACATCTATGCTGGGCTTACCACGGGCGAGGTGGTCAAGATAAACCCCACCACTCGCGAGTTGGTTTGGATTGCGGACGTATATCGGGCCAGTGCGATGACGGGCGGATCAACCATGGTTGATATTGTTGCACCGATTGTTCCGCATGGCAAATACGTATATGCAGGTGGTCTGGGCGATGCGTTTTGTAAATTGTCTGCTGCATCTGGTGCGAAAACATGGTGTTTAAATATTGGTGTTGGTTTACCATTTGTGGTTGCTGGCAATTACGCATTTGTAGTATCCACGGATGATAAGTTATACGCCATTGAATTATCATCAGGCACGGTTAAATGGCGTTCGGTGGTTGAGGCTGCATTGGTTCCCACATATGAAAATGGCGAATTGTTGGTTGGGGACGAACGGTTTTCCATAACAGACGGGAAAAAAATTAAATAAAATACTGGACAAACGAAAAAAAATGTTATATTATTACCGGGCTTTGGGTGTTTAGCTCAGTTGATTAGAGCATCTCGTTTACACCGAGAGGGTCGGGGGTTTGAGTCCCTCAACACCCACCAGAATAACAAAGCCGCCGCATGGCGGTTTTTTTCGTGGATGTGATTTTTATTTTTTGAAATTTTGTTTTTTATGCTTTATCATACTTGCGAATTACAAAACAAAGGAGAAAGTATGAAAAAAGTCGTATCGATAATTGCCTTAACCGCTTTGGTTTCTGGTTGTACAACTGTTAACCCATATACTGGTCAGTCCCAGACTGCCAAATCGACATGGGGAACAGCGATTGGTGCAACGGCTGGTGCTTTGATAGGTTCTACTCGCAGCAGCGAAGCGGCCTTGGTGGCGGGATTGGCTGGTGCGGCTGTTGGTGGTGGTGTTGGTTATTATTTGGATGCCCAGGCGGCAGAATTACGTGCTGAATTAGTATCAACGGGTGTCCAGGTTATCGAAGACGCAGACAGTATCCGTTTAATTATGCCGGGCAACATCACATTCAAGACAGATTCTGCGGACATAAACTCGTCATTTTATCCTGTATTAAATTCTGTGGCCAAGGTTTTGAATAAATACAGCAATTCCACGGTTATGGTATCTGGCAACACGGACAGTACAGGTTCTGCTGAATACAATTTGCAATTATCGCGTGAACGTGCGAATTCGGTTGCGTCATACCTGCAGGGCCAGGGGGTCAAGGCATCACGATTCGAAGTTTTGGGTTTGGGGTCATCAAATCCGATTGCGTCTAACAGCACCGCTGACGGTCGTGCCCAGAATCGTCGCACAGAAATCAAGATTATTCCAAACAAATAATAACGATGGTGCGAAAATAAAAATCCCCAAATTGGGGATTTTTTTATTATTCACCAAAGTCCATATTTTTAATTTTTTCTGCACGAGGTGCAATTTTCCCGATGGAAATTTTCAATTGGTTTATATCATTTTGTGCCATAACAAAGTGTTTTTCTACGTTATCTGCCCGGTCGCCCAGTCGTCCTAAATCGCCCATCAGTAAATCCAGTTCATATTTAATCTGTTTTGCGACATTTTTTATTTTGATATCACTCAGAACGGCACGAATTGTATTCAGTGTTGCCCACAGTGTTGCCGGTGAAACGATAAAGACTTTTTGTCGTGCGGCCCAGTCAATAGTGTCTGGGAACAATCTGTGCAGTGTTTCGAACACAGATTCTGATGCTATAAACATCATTGCAGATTCTGCTGTGATGCCTGGTATTATATATTTTTCTGCGATTGCATCTATGTGTTTTCTGACATCCAGTTCGAATTGTTTTTTTGCCATGCCGTCATTTGGATTTTCTTGCAATCGGTTATATGATTCCAATGGGAATTTACTGTCGATAACCATATCGCCTGGCGGGTATGGCAGTCGAATGATACAATCTGGACGTACGTTTGTTGCCAGTGTATGCTGAAACGCGTATGTTTCAGGTGGCATAACGTTTGCGACAATATCTTCCAGTTGTTTTTCTCCGAACAGTCCACGTGCCTGTTTGTTTCCCATCAGGATATTTTTAAAGTTTGCGATATCGCCGCTGATATTTTTCAGTTCTGCGGCATTTTGTGCCAACACCCCCAGTCGTTCTGCTAGTCTTTCACGCAGTCTGATATTATCTTCCCGCAGTGGCGAAAGGTCCACAACAGGTCGCCGCATCAGCAACGCAACCAACAAGACAATAATAATCCCCAACAGCACAAAAATATAAGTTGTCATTTCCTAATCCTTTGCTATGATTTATTATAAAAGGATTTATATATGTTGCAAATGAAACTTTGTGGCGATTTGGTTTTGCGAACGAAATGTGAACCGGTATCTGACATTACACCGGAACTGTTGTCAACCATGGACGAAATGGTTTCCATGATGCATGACCAGCGTGGTGTTGGTCTGGCGGCCCCCCAGATTGGTTCATTGTCGCGTTTTTTGGTAATGATGGATCCGGATACAGAAACTGTATATCGCATGGTAAACCCTGAAATAGTATCATATGGCAACGAAACCTGCACTATGGAGGAGGGCTGTCTGTCTGTTTTGGGCAATGACGGTCTGCCTGTATTTGCGAATGTGACGCGTCCATCCAGTGTTATTGTCCGTTGGACTGATGAAACTGGCGTGGATAAGATGGCTGAAATGTCGGGGTTGCCCGCCCGCATTGTCCAGCATGAAACAGACCACCTGGATGGTAAACTGTTCATAGACTATTTATCTCCGGTTCGCCGTGAAATGTTAATGCGTAAGGTAAAGAAGTTAAAAAAATGAAACTGGTTTTAATGGGCACCAACTCGTTTGTTGTGCCAATTTTCGAAGCGATAAGAAAATCTGGTCATGAAATTATGGCTGTCTTTACGCGTGCACCAAAGCCGGTTGGTCGCAAACGTGTTCTGACTCCATCGCCGGTACACACCTGGGCGGATGAAAAAGGTCTGACGGTACATACCGACATAAAAGAATACAGTTATTCGCCTGATATGGTTGTTGTGATTTCGTATGGTGTGATATTGCGTGATAATGTTTTATCGTCTGCACCATGTGTAAATATTCACCCCAGTTTATTGCCAAAATATCGTGGTCCGTCCCCGATTCGTACTGCTATTTATAATGGGGATAAAACATCTGCAGTATGTTTGATGCAGATAACTGAACAACTGGACGCAGGTGATATTCGCATGTGTCGTGAATTTGAAATTGCTGAAAACGATACAAATGAAACGGTAGAAGGATTGGTGTCGGAAATTGGTGCAGATATGCTGGTTCGGTTTTTGGATAATCCATGTGCATATCCCGCCACCCCGCAAATTGGTGAACCGACATTTACCCGTAAATGGACCGGTTCTGACGAAATCATAGATTGGTCATGTTCGGCACATCGGATTCATAACCAGATTCGTGCATTGGGGTGTGGACGCACAAAAATCAACGGCATTGACGTCAAGATTCTGGAAACCAGAATTGAAAACGGTGAATTAAAAATCGTGCGTATTCAGCCCGCGGGCAAGAACGCCATGGACTGGAAAAGTTTCCTAAACGGTCTGCACGGTGCCGACATCAGATATGGTGAATAAATGACACGATACAAAGTAATTCTTGAATATGACGGCACGAATCTGATTGGCTGGCAGGAAAATCGCCAGGGGCCATCTGTCCAGTCTGTTGTCAAAGATGCGATTGAGCAATTTTGCGGAACTCGTCCCGATGTTGTTGGTGCGGGCCGCACAGATGCAGGGGTGCACGGGCTGGGTATGGTTGCACATTTTGACGTGCCCGGTGACTATTCGGCTCAGACGGTAATGCGTGCATTAAATTTTTATTTGGTAAACCAACCTGTTTCTGTATTGGATTGTGAAATTGTACCTGACGATTTTAATGCCCGGTTTGATTGTGTGGCCCGTCATTATAAATACGTCATTTTAAATCGCAGTGCATCACCAGTACTACAAAAAAATCGTGTATATTGGGTTCCACGTAAATTGGACGTTGACGCGATGCGGTGTGCGGCGACTTTGTTGGTTGGGAATCATGATTTTACCAGTTTTCGTGCGTCCGAGTGCCAGGCAAAATCTCCGATAAAAACACTGGACCGCATTGAAATTACACAAAGTGGCGATGAAATTATATTAGAATTTTCTGCTCGTTCATTTTTGCATCACATGGTACGGAACATAGTTGGCACTCTGACGGAAATAGGTTTGGGCAAACCGTATGACATAACAGCTATACTGGCGGCCCGGAATCGTTCTGCGGCGGGGCCGACCGCCCCTGCGTGCGGGCTGTATTTTGTCCGTGCAGATT
Source organism: Alphaproteobacteria bacterium (assembly GCA_017546265.1). Classification (GTDB taxonomy): domain Bacteria; phylum Pseudomonadota; class Alphaproteobacteria; order Rs-D84; family Rs-D84; genus Enterousia. The sequence continues at coordinate 36,952 of JAFYXG010000012.1, read as the reverse complement.
ATTAAAAAAAATCCCCAAAACGGGGATTTTTTATTTTGTATGCAATATATTACAATCGGAAAAACCGTCATGGCATTCTATAAAAAAAGCGTGCTCAGAATTGTATGGTTTTCTCAGGCAACCCGTCAGACGTGTGTCTCCATAGTAATTACCATCAGAATAATTTATATACATCAAACCAATCGGTTGCGGTTCAATGGATGAGTCAGAAACATCATAGATAACCGCATTTTGTTCCGATGTTGTGGTATACGGCATCTGACAAAAACGGAAAGGTCCGTTTATTTTTTGTGTTTCCTCGAAATAGTTGTATGGTCGTACAACAAAGTTATTGTCTGCTGTTGACAAAGGGGGGACAGGAACCGTAGATGTGATGTTATTGTTTCGGCGTTTTACATAATAGTTATGCAATAACACAGAGCGTTGCACAAATCTTTCACAGGCATTTTCATCAGATATCTTCTTTACACAGTCATCTTTTATTTCGTCTATAGAAACAGGCGGAATCGTTCCGACTGATTTTGCGTACGAACCGCAGTTTCGTGATGGTATAATATTAAATTCTGCCAAGGACCAGCATGCTATGTTCAGTGCATCGGGATGCCATGCAACACGCACAGAACGATTGTTTGCCGATATGGTCGCCAATTGTTCATTTCCGACAATGTTGTCAATAATAGTATTGTGCTTTTGTATCGTCTTTTCTACAAAGTCCGAGCATGCCACCGGAGACACTCCCTGTTTTGTCGCAGCCGCTACATAGGCATCGCACAATTCTTTGAATGTCGTTGTTCGTTCTTTTTCTAAATCTGCCCCCAACACAGAGGTCAGGATATTATAAGCCACCTTAATCCCTGTGTTTCCTGGTAAATCTTTGTGAAGTTCTAATACTGTGTCGTACACAGCTTGTACACTAAACTCGACACGAGTATTTGCAAAATCAACACTGTCTGCAGCCGCAACACCAAGACCAAGCAGCGTAATGGCCATAACGGATAAACCAAGTTTCATATTATTTTAGTGCCTCCTCACATTCGGCTGCAACAGCCACAGCACGCTTAATCGCACCAATTTGTGTCGCATTTAACACGGTTGCCAGACCCGCTGCCACAGTGGTTCCACCTGCCAGCACATTGGCGGCTGTATTCAGATTTTTTTCTTTTTGATTATCACCTGTACGTACCGGGGCAGAGTTGGCAAATGCAGATGTCACAGTTCCCGCCAGCCCAAGTCCTGCACCAACACTGTTGGACATGGTTGTGTTTGTTGCTTTTTTGTTTATGTTGTCAATATCAACCGTTGACCATTCGTTACAGGCACGAATGATATTCTGTGCACGCACCAGTTCTGTATCTGTTGTATCTTGTGACAACCTGGCCTGCATTCGTACATCTGACAATACTTTGACCGCGGCCAAACATCTGGTGATTTGGGTTTTTAAATCGCCTTTGACCTTGTTATTACCTGCAATAAGTGCACCTGCTATATTAGTTGCAGTCGAGGTTGCCAACATGCCTGTCCGCCAGTTGCCCAAAGACTTTGATTTTTGTTCTGCCTGGGATAATTGTTGTTCGATATCTTCTTTGGTTTCATAATGTCCCGATTTTTGATATGTATCCAAATCGTGTTTCAGTTTTGCCATGTCTGTGATGATAATTGGTTGCAGTTTTCTGGATTTGTCAGAATTCAACAGTTTTTCCAATTGTTTTTCCATGTCCTGAATATCTTTATCCACACCCACCTTGGCGATACCGGTCCCCAGGGCAACACCGCCCGCAACGGTACCTGCGGCCGAGACGGCGGTTCCTATGCCCGCCATATTTTTCATATCATTTAATTCTGCACTGATATTTTTACACGCAAAACGGACATTTTCCATTGCGTTCACTAAATTACCAGCGGCACCTGCGGTACTAACATACAATGCAATTGGAATAATCAAAGAAAATCGCATAACTCCATCTCCAACAATCAAATCAACCAAAGTATAACACAATAATTATGTTTTTACCAGCGTTTATTGCCACCTCCGGTTTGATTGTGTATATCGTACACGACCGTCTGGATAGATTACAAAACCACCGTCCAGAATTTTGTGCTGACAATAATCTGATTTTATGTGAAAGTAAGACACGATATACCTGACACTGTCGTCATTGCACAACTGATTTATATTCTTCATCAGTGGCATAAACTTTTGTACATAAACAATATCGCCGTATTTATACAGTCCATTTTCGTGTTTTCTGCGTTTGTTTGGTGTGTTTGTGTTTTGCCCGACCAGTTGTTTCCATGTATCAAACGCAAAGTAATGATTTGAAGCTCGTGATTTATTAAAACTCAGCAATCCATCATCACCCAAAAATGCGACCAGTTCATTATCATACGTTGCCAAGAATATTGGTTTTGGATTTGTATAAATAATAACTGTTCCAACTGTCACAGATGCCACACACAAAATAACATTTATTTTTAGTTTAATTGTCCGCACCAGTACCAGGCACATAAATCCAACTATTATGAATCCGATGGCGATGTTTGGTATATGTGGCACAGAGATATTAGCATATGGCAAATCTGCGATATATTTTGCAATCCCCAGTGCGTGATTATATACATTGTCTGCCCAAATCAGTGGCGTGTGTATTCCGACCACTGCCGCAGCCACACCAACCATAACCAATGGCATAATAATGAACGAGAACACAGGCAACAAAATCAGATTCCCAATCAGTCCATAAATTTGAATTTTTCCAAAATGCATTGCGACAAATGGCAAAGTAAATATAGTTGCGACAATTGACGTCAAGACACATGCGTAAATAATTTTAGCCAACTTATTCTGTGGCATTTTTGGTTTTACCACACTGTACAGCCAAACCAATCCGAACACCGCGGCAAAAGACAATTGAAATCCCGCCTGCATAACATAGTGTGGGTTTATAGCAAATATAATAACAAACGCAATCGCTATGTTCCGCAGCGAAATTGCACTTCGTCCGACCATAAACGCCAGAAAGATTAAACTGGTCATGATGAACGCACGAACGGTTGCGACATCCACGCCCGACAGAAATAAATAGAACATCAGTCCCATCCATGCACACCCCATTGCCGGGATTTTTGCGGGTATTCTGCGAACGACATACGGTATTGACCGGAAAATCAGATAAAATATCGCGAACAGCCACCCGCCGACCAGTGTCATGTGAAAACCACTGATTGACCACACATGTCCGATACCACTGGCGGTCCAGATTTCATTGTCTGTCTTTGGGATACTGGACTTATACCCCAGTACCAGTGTATCCGCCAGAAACGAATCAGATTTATCATGCAGGAATTGTCGCAGTGAATTTATATTACCGTCCCCTGCATGTTCCAGTATTGTTAAATCATTTGCATAACCTGTGGCTGTAATCCCGTTAAAGTACGCCCATCGTGCATAGTCAAACGTCTCTGGTGCGTATGCCCTGGCTGGTTTGAACAGTCCGCCGTTTATCCTGACGACATCACCGATTTTTGGCATGGAAAGGTTATCTTTGACGGAAACGCGAATAATTGCTGTTCCGCTGTCTGCGTTGATATCATCGGCATTCAGTTTTATGTATATTCTGGATTTATCATATGTGTGGTCTATGTTTTGTACGGTTCCGACCAGATTGACGTCAAAGATATTTCTTTTCATCTGTGGTGTGTCAATTATTCCTGTAAAGACACCCGCCCAACAGAACCCGATAATGGGGATAAGAATTGCCCTGCAAATAATTGGTGTCCACCTGTACAGCACGGCGGCAATTGCTGTTGTCATGATTATAGTCATCAGAATGAAATTCGGTTCTGTGTTTATGGCAAAGTATGCAGCAACTCCACCTGCCAGCAAGAATGGCACGTACAGGAACAAATTTTGATACTGATTATCCAACCAATCCCGCATGACCCCAGTATAGGAATTTATTTCGTTGCACTGCAAATAAAAATTGCCTAAGATACCATTACATAAAGGGGGCACTTTATGGCAAAATATATATTTATTACTGGTGGTGTAGTATCAAGTTTAGGCAAGGGCGTTGCAGCGGCGGGCTGCGGCGCCCTTCTTCAATCGCGTGGATACACGGTTCATTCGCGAAAATTTGACCCGTATTTGAACATAGATCCTGGCACAATGTCGCCGTTTCAGCATGGCGAAGTCTATGTGACAAACGATGGATATGAAACAGACCTTGATTTAGGTTATTACGAGCGATTTCTAGGTATACAGTTATCTCGTAATGATTCTGTGTCTGGTGGACGCATTTATTGGGATGTATTGAATGCAGAACGTCACGGTGATTATTTGGGTGCGACCGTCCAGATGATACCGCATGTATCGAACAAGATAAAGGAATACATATCTGCACCAACGGACACAGACTTTGTAGTTTGTGAAATCGGCGGCACGGTTGGCGATATCGAAGGTAAAATATTTTTGGAATCCATACGCCAGTTTGCAAATGATGTTGGTCGTCATAATGTTATGTTTGTGCATTTAACATTGGCACCGTATTTAGAAAAATCTGGCGAGTTAAAAACAAAACCGACCCAGATGTCTGCTCGTGAATTATTGGAAAACGGTATCCAGGCAGACATGTTGATTGTTCGTACGCCTCGCATGTTGACCGCGTCCGAGCGAGATAAAATAGGTATGTTCTGTAATTTGCCTGCCAAAAGTGTTATCAGCGGCATAGACGTAGATAATATATATAAAATACCATTGGCATATGAATCCCAGCATGTTTTTGACATAATTGCGGATCACTTTGATTTACCTCATGCCCGTGGGGATATGATGCGATTTGAACGCATAGAGAATTATTTATCTGTTGATTTGCCGACTGTGAACATAGGTATTGTTGGGAAATACTTTAATGTACCTGACGCATATAAATCATTGAACGAGGCATTGTTTCACGCAGGTATTCAAAACAATGTACATGTAAAATTGCACAAACTAGATGCGGAAACATTTACGCCCGAAAATTGTTCTGACATGGATGGTATTTTGGTTCCTGGTGGGTTTGGTGCACGTGGTGTTGACGGTAAAGTTGCTGCGGCTCGCTTTGCCCGTGAAAACGGTGTGCCATATATGGGGATTTGTCTGGGTATGCAGGTCGCGGTTATTGAGTTTGCCCGCAATGTATTAGGCATTGAAAATGCAAACTCGACCGAATTTACCAAGGACTGCACACCTGTAATAGGTATAATGTCTGACCATGATTCGGACGATTATGGCGGCACATTGCGTCTGGGTGCGTATCCATGTGAAATAACACCCGACACGTTGGCACACAGCATATATGGCACAACTCGAATATCTGAACGTCATCGTCATCGCTATGAAATGGATATCTCGCTTGAGGAGAGGTTTGCGGATGCTGGTTTGATAATATCTGGTCGCAGTCCAGACGGCAAATTGCCCGAGATAATAGAATTAAAAAATCATCCATTTTTCATTGCAGGCCAATTTCATCCAGAATTCCAGTCAGGCCCATACTCTGGGCATCCTCTGTTCAATGCCTTTATTGGGGCGGCGGCGAAAAAACGGAAATAAAAAATCCCCGAACAGGGGATTTTTGTTTATTGTTTTTGAACTTTTTGCAGAACGGCGGTAAATGTTGCCTCGGCTACTTTTTTTTCGCCTACAAACGCGATACCGTGGAATTTATATAAACTCATTTTTGTCATCAGCAATTCCACATGTAGATCCAGTTTATCTCCTGGTCGAACCATATGTGAAAATTTGATTTTTTCCATTGTTGTAAAATATCCCAGCATGTCTTTACGTTCTTCATTGCTAAGTCTGCTGAATGCGACAAAGCACGCGGTTTGTGCCAATGCTTCGACCTGCAGAACACCTGGCATGATTGGGTTGCCAGGAAAGTGTCCATCGCACCAAAATTCGTCATCACGTACATATTTTACACCAACGGCACTGGTACCGTTAAATTCACGAATTTCATCCACCAGTCGCATATTTCCACGATGTGGGATAATTTTTTCGATTTCTTTTGCCACAAAGGTCATGTTATCCCGCCTTTATTATTTTTTTGTTTGTTTTTTTAACCATGCATAATGCCGCATAAATTCCATTCCTGGGCCCGCAGGGTATCCCATATGTGATTCGCCATCTGGTATATTTCGGAAAACGCCGCTGTTTGCCCCAACCGAAGCGTCATTGCCGATATGTACACCGTTTGCGACACCCACATGTCCCCCCAGTAAGGCACGATCACCAACAACCACCCCGCCTGCCAATCCAACACCACTGGCCAGAAAGCATTCATTCCCCACGACAACACCGTGTGCAATTTGGCACAGATTGTCAATTTTTGTTCCGTCACCAATTTTTGTATCGGTCATAGCACCGCGGTCGATACACGTATTTGCACCAACGGACACTCGTTCACCAATTACCACTCTTCCGACATGTGGGATAAAGATATTTTTTCCATTTTGTCTGGTATATCCGAAACCGTCTTTACCGATAACAGCTCCTGCGTTTATAACACAATCTGCACCAACAGTTGCATTTTCAATATGAGCTCCTGTTTGTACGATAGTATTTCTTCCAATAACAACATTTCGTCCGATATATGCATACGGATATATTTTTGCACCCGGTTCGATAACGGCCCCGCGTTCGATAGTTGCGAATTGTCCGACATATGTAGTTCTTTTTTTTCTAAAAAACACACCGCGTTCGATATTTGCATTTTTACTGATACCGAATCGTGGTTTTTCGCGATATATTTCGCCCAGTATTTTAACAATATTTCCACGAGGGCTGTCTGTTATCAGCAGTGTAGCATTTTTTGGCGCGTGCTTTGCTTGTTCTGGTTGAACCAGAATAACAGTTGCCCGTGTTTTTTGCAGAACTTCGATTGGCAGGATTTTGAAAGCATTACTGTTTTGTTCTGTTGAATAGAAGGCCAACTGTCCTGCTTTTGCATCTGCGATTGGTGCGACCCCCCGCACAGGTTCGTTTGCATTTCCGCGTAATTCCAGGCCAAATTTGACCGCCAACGCACCGGCTGTAGTTTTACTTGCCGCCGGCATAAACAAAGATTTAATCAGTTTCATCATAGCAGGACGATTATAAAGAAGATTTTGTTCAGAATCCACAAATTTATATAACTATGGTTTTTTACTTGCGTTTTTGCGATTCGAGTTTATAATAAAAAGCGTTCTTAAATAATTTTTTAAGGGCGGGGTGGCAAAACCCCGCTCTTTCGCTAAGACAACGCAAGACATACCAACGCAAAGGAGTATATAAATGTCTTTTGTATCTATGCCACGTCAGGATTTATTGCTGGAAATCGAATCATTATCGAAACGCAAACTGATTGACCGCGAGATTGTATTTGAAGGTTTAGAAACGGCGATTGCCAAGATAGCCAAACACAAATACGGGGAAGAGTTTAATATCACAGCAACTATTGATCGCCGTGATGGTTCTATTCATGTAAAACGTTTGTTTACAGTAATTGAATCGCCTGAATCTGCTGGTGATGAATATGATCCTGCCACTATGTTGACGGTATCCCAGGCGAAAAAGTACTCTGCAAATCCAGTTGTTGGCGATGTTGTAGAAGATGCATTGCCAGAGCCAGAATTTGGCCGCATGGCGTTTCAGATGGCCAAGCAGATAATTTCCACCCGTGTTCGTGATGCGTCCAAAGAACGCGAATACGAAGAGAACAAAGAAAAAATAGGCGAGATATTGACTGTTCGTGCTATTCGTTCAGAATTTGGCAACGTTGTTGTTGGTATTAACCAATACACAGACACCGAGGGTAAATTGGCCTATCGTTCCGAAGGTTTCTTAAAAAGTGGTGAAATTATCCCTGGCGAGGTTTTGAAAACTCCGATTGGCAAAGAAGGTGCCAAAGAAGAAGGCAAAGATGTATTTCGTGCATTGGTTTTGGATGTGGTTCGTTCTAATACAGGTCCACAGATTTTCATGACACGTACACATCCGCTGTTTATGGAAAAACTGTTTGTCCAGGAAGTGCCTGAAATCTATGAAGGATTGATTAAGATACGTTCAGTTGCCCGTGATCCTGGTTCGCACGCGAAAATTGCGGTCGAAGCGACAGACCCATCTATTGATGCTGTTGGTATGACTGTTGGTATGAAAGGTGCACGTATCCAGAACGTTATCAACGAATGTCATGGTGAAAAGATTGACGTTATTCCATATTCCGAAGATCCTGCGGCATATATTGTTAACGCGATGCATCCTGCCAAGGTTGCAAAAATCATTGTTGACGAAGACACACATCGTGCGGTTGTAGTAGTTAACGAAGATCAGCAGTCATTGGCGATTGGTCGCCGCGGTCAGAACGTCCGTCTGGCATCTCAGTTGACGGGGTGGCATATAGACGTCATGAACGAGGCCCAAGAACAAGAAAGCCGTGCCAAAGAATTCAAAGAAAAGACAGAATTATTCATTGGTGCGCTGGACGTTGATGAAATGATTGCCCAGTTGTTGATTACCGAAGGTTTCCGTTCAGTTGAAGAAATTGCATTTATTGAACTGTCCGAGTTAGAGGCAATTGAAGGCTTTAACACAGAATTGGCGACAGAATTGCAGACACGTGCACGTGCCTATCTGGACAAAATTGAAAATGATTATCTGGAATCGGGGCATCAAATTGGCATGACAGACGATTTGCTAAAATTTGATTTTATCAAGCGTCCAACCATCATGAAGCTGGGGCAGTCTGGGATTAAGACTTTAACCGATTTAGCTGATTTATCGACTGATGAATTGGTTGAAATCTTGGGCGAAGACAATATGTCCAACCGTTTGGCCAGTCGAATTATCATGAAGGCACGTGAATTGGCGTATGATATCAAGCAAGATAACGAATAAGATAAGACACAAGAAAGAAAACATAACTGACGGAGTTGTTTATATGGCGACATTAACACTTGGAAAATCTGTTACAACCGATGCTGTTCGCAGCAAAAAGGGCGATGCGGTGTTTGTAGAACGCCGCCGCCGTGTTGTTGCCCCCGGCAGCAAGGAATTGCGTGAAGAACCGGCTGCACCGGCCGCACAGGCACACAATGTATCTGATGAAAAATTGCGTGCTGTATTGGCTGCGGCGCGTGCCCGCGAAGAGGAACGCAAACAGCGTCTTGCCGAAGAAGAAGCAGCCCGTCAGGCTCGTGCTGCAGAAATTGAACGTGAAACACGTGAATATGAACGTGTAAAATCTCAATTGGCGGCTCGTGAAAATGTGGCAGAAGAAACGGCGACATCAGACATATCTGAAGAACCTGTGAAAAAGCCGGTCTCTGCACATCAGCCACGTGTGTTTACGAACAATGCGGTTGCTGGAGTATCTCGGAAAAACAATCGTAATTCTGACGAAGAAGACACTCGTTCACCGAAATTTGGTAATTCTAAAAAAGATTTCAAAAAATCTGGCAAAATCCATTTGAACGACATTGTTATGGGGGATGGCGAAGACGATGATGAAATCGGTATTCGCGGTTCTAACCGCCGCCGGTCCGAGGCGTCTTTGAAACGTTTCCGTGAAAAGGCTCGTGCTGTATTTTCTGCCCCACAAAAGGTGGAACGTATTGTAAATCTTGGTGATGCGATAACGGTCAAAGACCTGGCAGCGGCCATGGCAGAAAAGGCTGGAAATGTTATCAAGAAACTGATGGAAATGGGCATGATGGTTTCTGTGAATCAGTCGATTGACGCCGACACAGCAGAATTGATTGCTGGTGAATTTGGTGCGACTGTAAAGCGTGTAGAGTTAAAACCTTATGCAGACATCCTTGAACGTGAACCCAATCCAGAAAATTTGAAACCACGTGCACCGGTTGTGACTGTTGTGGGGCACGTAGACCATGGTAAAACATCGTTGTTAGACGCGTTTCGCAACGCGAACGTTGCCGCCGGCGAAGCGGGTGGCATCACCCAGCACGTCTCCTCGTACGAGGTCAAGACTCAGTCTGGTCAAATGATAACATTTTTGGACACCCCAGGTCACGAGACATTTACTGCGATGCGTGCTCGTGGTGCTCAGATGGCGGACATAGTCGTATTGGTTGTTGCGGCAAATGATTCGATTATGCCCCAAACGATAGAGGCAATAAATCACATACGTGCTGCGAACGTACCGTTTATTGTTGCGATAAACAAGATAGACTTGCCCCAGGCGAATCCGATGCGTGTAAAGACAGACCTGCTTCAGCAAGAGGTTCAGGTTGAAGAAATGGGTGGTGACGTTCAGTGTGTTGAAATTTCTGCCACCAAACGCATTGGTCTGGATAAATTGGAAGAGGCCATATTGCTTCAGGCAGAAATGATGGAATTAAAGGCGGATCCTGACATGTCTGCGGTTGCCTATGTGGTCGAAGCGAAACAGGAAAAAGGTCTGGGTGCGGTTGCGACAGTTTTAATGCGTCAGGGCACATTAAAGATTGGTGATGTATTTGTTGTTGGCGAAACATTTGGTCGCGTACGTGGTTTGATAAATTCATTTGGAGAGCGTGTAAAGTCTGTTCGCCCTGGTCAGCCTGCGGTTGTTCTGGGGTTAAACAGTGTGCCTGGTGCGGGCGATGAGCTTCGTGTAATGGAGACCGAGGCACAAACCCGTGAAGTTGCGGCCTATCGTGTACAAAAGGCCAAGGACAAGGCCAACGCAGTCAAACGTTCATCTTTGGAAGAATTGTTTGCCAAACGTGATGAAACGAAAAAGTTGATATTGCCGATTATTTTACGTGCGGATGTTCAGGGTTCTGTCGAGGCCATTTCAGACATGATAAAAGACATCAACACGGACAAGGTAGGCGTAGAATTATTATCATCTGGTGTTGGTCAGATTACCGAAGGCGACATTCGTCTGGCGACTGCATCTGGTGCGGTGATTATTGCGTTTAACGTCCGTGCGGACTCTGCGGTTCGCGATATGGCGCGTGGCAACGGCATAGATATCCGCTATCACAGTGTTGTTTATCGCATTACTGATGAATTAAAGGAAATTCTGTCTGGTAAACTGGCACCAGAAAAGCGTGAAACCTTTATCGGCTATGCAGATGTTATTGCATTGTTTACCGTGGGCAAGGGCATTCGCGTTGCGGGCTGTCGCATGACCGAAGGCACGATTAAGAAAGATGCCTTTGTGCGTTTACTGCGTAATAACGTGGTTATCTATGACGGTAAAATCGGAGAACTTCGCCGCGAAAAGAACGAGGTCAAAGAAGTATCCGGTGGTGTAGAATTCGGTATGTCTTTTGACAAGTATAATGATTTGAAAGAAGGCGACCGTGTAGAGTGCTACGAGGTCGAAGAAGTTCGTGCCCAGATATAAAACAAATCCCGCCGAATGGCGGGTTTTTTCTTGGCTTTACACTTGAAATGATTGAAATATGCTTTATAATTTATGGGGCAAAGAAGAAATTGTTCTTTTCTGTATTTTTTTTGCAGAATCCAGGAATGAATAATTTTTCTTTGCGAATACAAGAAAACTAAATAAAAATCAGGAGAAAACAAAAATGGTATTTGGCTTATTTAAGAAAGAAGAAAAAGCAAAATTAAATAATCCGATTGTTGTTGAAATTCCATACGGCGATACAAAACTTCGTTTGGAAACTGGTCGCATGGCGAAACAGGCGAACGGCTCTGTTTTGGCAACATTGGGTGAAACAATGGTGTTGGCTACGGTATGTGCGGAAAAATCTGCGGTCGAAGGTCAGGATTTTTTCCCACTGACTGTTGATTATCAGGAAAAGTTTGCATCTGCGGGTCGTATCCCTGGTTCACGCGACAGACGCGAGGGCAAGGCATCAACCGCTGAAACATTGACAGCTCGATTGATTGATCGTCCAATCCGTCCCCTGTTCCCAGAAACGTTTAAGAACAAGGTTCAGATTATCGCCCAGGTATTTTCCTATGACAAGGTTAATCAGCCGGACATTTTGGCAATGATTGCATCCAGTGCAGCTTTGGCATTATCTGGTGTTCCTTTCCAGGGGCCAATTGGTGCGGCACGTGTTGGTTATGCAGACGGTAAATATATCTTGAACCCATCGAAAAAGCAGACCGAAGAATCAGAGATGGATTTGGTTGTTGCTGCGACACGTGATGGTGTGCTGATGGTTGAATCAGAAATTGGCGAATTGGACGAAGCAACCGTTTTGGGTGCTGTGAAGTTCGGTTTTGACGCACAACAGGCCGTTATCAACGCGATTAACGAATTGGCAGAACGTGCGGGCAAAGAACGTTGGGCGACACCGGAAAAAACATCAGAACAATTGACAATGGAATCCGACTTTGAACAGTTTGCAGATGCGATTGAATCCGCACTACAGATAAAAGAAAAATTGGTTCGTTTGGAAACATTGGCGAACATTCACGCTGCGGCCAAGGCACGTATCCCAGAATTTTTCCCAGAATCCGAACGTGCCACATCAACATTAGAATCATGGGCGGACGAAGTTATTGAAAATCTGACTGCACGTATTATGCGTGGCAACATCTTGGCTGGCAAACCACGTATTGACGGCCGTGACAATAAAACGGTACGTCCGATTGAAATTGAATTGGGTGTATTGCCACGTGCACATGGTTCTGCATTGTTTACACGCGGTGAAACCCAGGCCCTGGTATCATTGACATTGGGCGGTGGCAAAGATGCATTGCCAATTGAATCTTTGGACGGATCCGAAGAACGTGACTTTATCTTGAACTATAATTTCCCGGGTTATTCCGTTGGCGAATGCAAAGGGTTAAAGTCCCCAGGTCGTCGTGAAATTGGTCACGGTAATTTGGCATGGCGTGCGGTTCATCCAATGGTTCCAACACGCAGTGAATTTGACTATGTAATCCGTATTGTATCGGACATTTTGGAATCAAATGGTTCTTCATCTATGGCGACCACATGTGGTGCGACATTGGCGATGATGGACGGTGGTGTTCCTATGAAGCGTCCAGTTGCAGGTATTGCTATGGGCTTGATCAAAGAAGGCGATGATTACGCAATTTTGACCGATATCTTGGGTGACGAAGATCACCTGGGCGATATGGATTTCAAGGTGACAGGTACAGACCAGGGTATCACAGCCCTGCAGATGGATATCAAAATCACATCTATTACATTTGAAATCATGGAACGTGCATTGGCCCAGGCAAAAGATGGCCGTATGCATATTTTGGGCAAGATTGAAAAGGCAATTAAAAAGCCACGCGCATCTGTTTCTGAATATGCACCCCAGGCATACACAATGAAAATCAACCCAGACAAGGTTCGTGAAGTAATTGGCAAGGGTGGCAGTGTGATTCAGGCATTGGTACGTGAAACAAACACGATTATCGACCTGGAAGATGACGGTTCCATTAAAATCATGGCGGTATCCAAAGAAGATGCGGACGCGGCAATTGCACGCATCAAAGATATCGTTGCTGAACCCGAGGTTGGTCAGATTTACAAAGGTATCGTATCTGGCATGAAGGATTTTGGTCTGTTTGTAAAAATCATGAACGGGTTCGAAGCCATGGTTCACATTTCTGAAATCACAGGTGAACGTTTGGCAAAAATTGAAGACGCCAAGATAAAAGAAGGCGACACAGTCTATGTCCGCTATCTGGGGGCAGACAAACGTGGCAAAACCCGCATGTCTATGGTCGGTATTGACCAAAAGACAGGTGCAGAAGTTGCAAAAAAATAATGGACGGTGATTGTTATGAATAAGATACAGTTAACGTGGACTGATGAACAGTGGGCGGCACATTTAAAATGTGCCCCCAACGATATTCCACGATTAAGAAAATGGGTTTACGAAAACTATTGTCCGTCTATTGTAAAACACACGGTTGAAAAGCAGTATTCGTTTGTGCTAACTCGGCGTCAATATACACCATCTGGTTTTCCGCGTTATATACCCATCATAGAATCTGCACAAAGTTTTTGTACATCAAATCAGGCGACAGAATATGCCAACGAAAAAATCATTCCAAATTTGGAAATGAATGATTTTTGGGCTCGGGCAAATCAGGTGCCGGCGGGTATATTACAGATGTTGCACATTGAAAAACTAAAACAAAAATAAAGCAGGGGGGTAAAAATGGATATGGAAGCATTAATGGCCCAGGCGGCAGAATTGCAGAACAAAGTCGCCGCCGCCCAGGATAGACTGGCACAAACCACGGTCAAAGGTATTGCTGATAATGGTGCATGCATTATTGACATGACGGCAAAGTATGACATGCTGGGTGTTGTTATTCGTCCAGACGTGTTGTCATTGGGGGCTGATGCGGTTTCCGATGCGGTTTTGGCGGCTTATCGTGATGCCAAGCAAAAGGCCGATGTAATAATCGACCGTGTTATGGGTGATGCGACAGCGGGCATACCCATGCCATAATTGCAATAATTACAAATAAAAAAAGTCCCCAATTCGGGGATTTTTTTATTTTATATGCTGTTTGTTCCATGCCAAAGTATTTTTAATATATGTCAATGCCCGTTGTGGGTCGAATTCTCGCGTTCCGGGCCGCATCAGTCTGCCTTCTGCGTCTATCCACATGTGATAATTTTCGGGCACCTGTTGGGCAATTTTGTCCAGGTTTTCTGCAATGTTTTCTGGGGATAATCCCCCTGCATATCCCATCATATGGTTATCATAAACTGGCGGGTTCCACTGTTCTGGTAATTTACCGTATCCATACGAAGAATCATACAACAAAGAAAACGGCACACCTGTTTTATTTAATTCATCTATCTTATTCCGTACAGTATCGTTATATGGGAAAATAAACTCATGTTCTGGGTGGTCAGATATCAGTTTTGCGACCGCACGAGTATCCCAGTTTTTTGTATTATCACCAATATTTAATTGCCACCGTTTTATCACAGGTGTTCGTTCAAAAGTTCGCCGCATACCCATCCATTGTTGAATTTCGCCTGGGATTTTGCCGCTGCATATTTCATCGCACCATTGGTAATTTACGTGGACGGCAACATTTAATCTCATATCTATATTTTGCACCAACTGCAGCAGTCCATTAAACCACTTATTCCTTGGTTTTTCGGTTGACATAGATGCTGGCAAGGCCTGCATACCAATTTCCACTTGTGGTGCATATCTTAACAGTCTCAGGACATCGCTGTGTGATACGTCTTCGTGTGGGGCGCTGCAAGTGATATATTTGATAATCATCTTATTTACCTTTTTGCGTTATTCAGACGCAACTGACCACATGCCGAACCGATATCGGTTCCACGTTCCCGTCTGATACGTGTATGAATACCATTTTTGATTAAAATATCCTGGAATCTGTGTACAGCATTACCAGATGGTGCTGCGAAATCGCGTTCATCAACGGCATTCCATGGGATTAAATTAACCATACAGTTTTTACCCTGCAACAGATTGCTTAATTTTTCTGCATATTCTGGTGTTGCATTAAACAGAACTGTTTCACCATTTTCGTCACGTTTTCCCAACAGGATATATTCAATCATCAACTGCCTGTTGTGATTATCTGTAAACCGCCATGCTGCGTCCAGTACTTCATTTAATTTATATCTATTGTTTATAGGCATAATTTGTGAACGCAGTTCATCTGTTGGTGCATGCAAAGAAATCGCCAGGTTAATAGGTCTTCCCCACTCGATTAGTCTGTCAATTCCCGGCACGATTCCACATGTAGATAATGTGATACGCCGCCATCCGATACCCATCTGTGAATTTGCCCGCTCGATAAAGTCGATAACATTTTCTGTATTCTGCAGTGGTTCCCCAGTTCCCATAATAACGATATGTGAAACATCACCATTGTTTGCATCGCCGTTTGGTCGAATTGGTTTATCGGCAAATTTATCTGTTCTCAGTTCCCATTGTGCGACCAGTATCTGAGCAAAGATTTCATTTGCTGTTAAATTTCTTTTCAGTCCCAATAATGTGCTGGCACAGAATTTACATCCCATTGCACAGCCTGCCTGAGAACTGACGCAAACGCTGTTTCCATATGTTGTCCGCATCAGCACACATTCAATTTGTTCACCGTCCCCCAGTCCCAACAGAAACTTAGTTGTTTCACCGTCTGCGGATTCCAGTTTTTTTATAATTTCCACGGGCAAAGTTTTTGCGTTTTCCGCCAGTTGCAAGCGTAATTTTTCTGGGATATTTTTCATTTGTGCAAAATCAGGCACACCGCGATTCAGCCATTCGCGAATTTGCTTTGCTCTGAATTTTGGCTGCCCCATATCGGTTATAAACTTTTCCAGTTCTGCATCAGAAAGATTAAATAAGATTGTTTTTGTCATAGTTTATATCTATCATCGTTTATGACAATGACGGCACGGCGTCTCAGTTGTTTTAACTGTTGGTCTGCCATAAACATTGCCTGTTTAAATTGGGTGTTTTGTTTAATAATATTGTCCAGATTTTTATATTCATCTGTCTTTTTAGTGCTGCACACCAGTAAAATTGAATTATCCTGTCGTTTTGACCACGTTAGTTCAGGCAGACTTGCGACACGTTCACGAATATCTGCACTTAATTCGTATTGCAGTGCGGTAAATTTTTGAGGCACTCCACCCAAATCTTCGGCCATTTTAATTGCCGCATCACAAGACTTTGGTTTAACCAGTTTTTCTGCGACCTCGGCTGGGATATCTGTCAGTCTGATAATGGTCATTTCGATTGGCAGTCCGTGTTCTCGTGCCAGTTCTGCTTTTTCTTTTGCTATATCTTCGCGAGTTGTATCAACCGTAGGCAGGATAGTACGAGCGACAATAATTTGCCATGCGATTTCTGCCCGCAAGGCACTGCGTGCCATTTCGCGTTCAGATGCACTGATATCCCCCAGGTTCATTTTTTTCAGTTCTGCATCCACTGTTTTATCATCGGGCACGGCATTAAAGTTTTGTGCATATTCAATTTTAACAGCATCATCAATAATGCTTTGCAGTGCGATACGTCTGTTATCGGTTGATGTTTTGCCTTGTTTTGCCATCAGTTTTGTACGTGCTGTAATATCTGTATCTGTAATAGGTTTACCATTGACAGATGCTACAACAGTGGCTGCGAATGTAGGCATTACCCACAGCACAGAAAAAGCCAACATTAAATTTTTCACAATTTTCATTTTTTTATCCTCTCCTGCTGATTTTAATACTGTTGTCCGTTGATTGCCATACCGAATCTGAATTGAAAAGTCGTGGTTCCGACATAGTCTTCTTTGACGGCATTATCACGTCTGTATTCCACCGACATGTAATAGCACGGATGGTTATAGAAAAAACCTCCAGTATGTCTTTGGAATGCTCCAGATTCCATATTGAATATACCGTTCCAACGGACTGACCATCTGTTGGTCAGTTGGAATCCAGTTCCGATAATTGCTTCGTTAATATCATTATGTCCTGTGACGATTTCTTCTTCTGCGGTCAGGTTTTGCGACCAGATATGTCCGATGTTTACAAAGTTTCGTGCTGTGCCAACGTATGCAGATGTTTCAAAATGTCGTAATGCCAAATCGGCCTGATTTAATCTGAAACGCGAAGCGACATTCAACCATTTCATATTGTTATAACTTATGCGTCCCACATAGTCGGATGACCCGTTATGAAATCCGCTGTTCAGGTCAATAGACGGCCTGTCTGTAAAGTCATAAGATTGTCCCAGGAAAACTTCTACATTATGTCCTTGTTCGTTAAATGCGGCCCATCTGACACCATAGTCTGCATATGTTCCATTTTCCCATAAATCCAGTCCCGAGAATCTATTATCTGAGAACAGAGTTGCATCAGTCAGGATTGTTCCGGCCGAATCATTATTTTTTGCGAATTCTTCATTTTCCATATGTCGCATAAATGTGATTCTTGCTCGTGGTTCCAGAATCTGAGTCCACTTATTTGTCGGTTTGAACAATGGCAGTCCCCATTCCAAATAACCACTGGGTAAGAATCTGGATTTGATTCCGGAATACAGTCCACCATTTGCCATTTCTGTGTTATAAAAGTTATATAAATCATATCGTGCAGATGCACTGGCTGTAATTCTGTTTCCGCCCCACAGTGTCCACGGAGTAGTCAATCTGATATCGCCTGTCATACGTTGTGCGGACGTTCCATCTCCGGAAATACCTAAAACATCTGCTGCAAAAGTGGCATATGTTTCACCGAACAACGGTTCTGTTTGGTGTACTGCACGTATATTTGGCAAAATATTTCCGTCCAGTGCATTTTGATTTCCGGTACTTTCACGCAGTTCCTGGAAAATATGAGCATCAGCAACCACATAACTGCTTTGACCGAACAGTTCGATTTTTGCCCCTGAATCCAAATATGGTTGGTCGTCATAGAACCCATACTTTTGCAAATAAGTTTTATCTGATGCGCGTTCCAGGAAAACAGTTGCCCGTGCATATTCGCCCATTTCTAAAACATCGTCATTAAAAATATGCCAACGATTTTCCCCCAGTTTATTGTGTGTAAATGACCCCTGGGTTCTGAATTCTCCATGGTCAGTATTTAATCTGTGTTCCAATTGGAATAACGGATTTTCCTGGGTCAGATATGAAAATGTCACCGTCATATCATGAGTATCAGAAATCGATATATAATACGGTATGTTTATCTGAGTTCCCATTTTGTTTGTTGATGCAAAGTCTGGCATTAAAAAACCAGTTTTATACTTTACTCCTGGGTCTGGCATTTCAAAATATGGCCACCACAGCACAGGGACATCATACGTACGCAGCACAGGGTTGTAAAATTTCAGCATACGAGTATCCATATCGTGAATAATTTTATACGTAGAAATTTCCCACGCATCGCCATAGGCATCACAGTCATCGCATGCGGTAAAAGTTGCTTTTCTTGCGATGGTTAAATCGCCTTTGCGTGTAATATTATCTGATTCTACATAGACATGATTTCCCAACCACAGTCGGATATCATCACCAGACAACTCATCACCTTGTTGTGTGATATATGAATCTGTCAGTGTCAGTCTTTGACCTGACTTATTAGTAATTTCCGTTTTGCCCGAAGTTTTGATTGTTTCAGACGAGACATCGTATTCGATTTTATCTGCAACGATAGTTCTTGGTTCGTTTGGGTCAACGGAAAATGCCGCGGCATTTCCTGCGGCCAACAGACAT
The DNA here is from genome assembly GCA_017546265.1 of Alphaproteobacteria bacterium. Lineage (GTDB taxonomy): Bacteria > Pseudomonadota > Alphaproteobacteria > Rs-D84 > Rs-D84 > Enterousia. The sequence continues at coordinate 17,784 of JAFYXG010000012.1, read as the reverse complement.
ATTAAAAATGAGTAAACACGTTTCATTTTTTTGCCAACACCATCATAATAATCGCCAATAAAACCACCTGTCCCACGGCCAGCATTCCAAAACCTGTCAAACTGCCAATCATGTTTGTAGCGGACATATATAAAGCCATCACAGTTGCCATTGCTGCGACTGCGACAATTGGTGCAAAACTGGTTCTCCGCCGTAACAACGAAGAGCGCAACAGGATAACTGCACATAATGCCGCCAGTATCAGATTCATGATGGGGCTTAAAAATCTGTTACACAGTTCTGTCAGAATCATTTTATGCTGTTTTTTGGTTTCTGCATCGAATGCGATTTGCATCAAGTCTTTTGTTGGTATTCTGCGAACGCGGAATGAATTGTTACCACCGCGTTCAACAACATTCAAATCCATATCAAATGTTTCAAATGTTCCGGTCACCATTTGTTGTCCCGATGCCTGTAGCGAACCGTTTGTCATAACCAGCGACAAACCGCGAACTGTGGATACCAGTTTTCCTTTTTCTGCGAAAATCATACTGGGAGATTGTTTATCACGCATATCAGACAACATAACCTTGCTTAAATCATGACCTGCAACACTGTCCACATACACGACCAGTCCATCTGCAATTTCTGTGAACGCACTTTCCTGTAATTTCATATGTGCCATACCGTACTGCAGATTCCACTGAGTATCATAGAACAGTGATTGACTTTTTGGAACTATCCATATATTCAGCACCAAATTAAGAATCATCAACACTGTCCCCAGTTTAATTGCGGGCACGGCGATTTGTCTGGGCGACAGTCCAGACGCGGCCATAACGGTAATTTCATTATCTGCAATCAACTTGTTATAGACAAAGATAACGGCGATAAAGCAAACAAATGGTACGATAATAGATGCGATAAATGGTATCATCAACGCGGTCAGTCCCAAAAAACTGCCGACATCAATTCCGTATTTCAGCAAGAACTTCATCATAGACATGATTTGCATCATCCATGCCAGTCCTGTTAAAATCAGCAGCAGCATAACAAAAATTGCCACCAATTGCCGTGAAAAATATCTATTCAGAATCTTCATGCTATGCAGTATAAAATATAACTTTGACCATTTCAAGGTACAATAACGATAACTAACGTGCTGGGACAATGCGTAATTCGACACGTCTGTTGGTCAGTCGACCTATATCATCTTGGGCGGCGATTGGGCGTGAAGCACCACGTCCTGTTATAAACAATCGTTGTGTAATGATACCGTGTTGTGCCATATGCACTGCGACACGTTGTGCCATATCCATGGACAGTGCCGCTGCTGCATTTTTATCACGCATAGCATCGGTATAACCGGCGATTTCTATCATAGTTGCATTGTGTTTTTTTAGTATATTTTCTATTGTTTTCAGCGTATCATCACCTGTGGCGGAAATGTCTGCGACATTCAGTTCCATAATCGCATCACGTACCAAAATGACCAAAACATCTGTTCCTGCGCGTTGAACGGAAATACCTGGTTTTCTCAACGCATCATATAATTCGTATTCGACCTGTGTCATATAGTGCGTTGCGACAATATTATCATTGGTATTTTTATCGCCATAATCCAGTTTTTCATGTGTTTTAACTGCGTCATCAATCAATTTTCCGCCCGCCCCTAAATATACAGGTCGCTTTGCCACGCGTGCCATTTCTGTCATATCTGTAAAACTGGCACCGTTCAGAAAGTATTTCCACGTCTGCCTGTCTGGACTGGAATAGGGCACACACCCCATCATCAGTCCACATGCTATGCATACAAAAAACGCAATAAATTTTTTCATTTATTCTACGATAAAGGACACCTGATTTGTTGCTGTTTCAAAACAGTTTTCTGTTATACCGGCTTCGAATCCGTTTATTAAAATTGCTGTTGCCCATTGTGGTTTTTTTGCGGCAAAGTATTCACAGTCTGCATGTTGCAAATCAACCAGGTTGATTGAAAAATATAGTCCATCTGCACTGCTTATGACCGACCAGTTATCGCCACCGATTGGTGCTTTGTCTGATTGCAGTGCCCCTGCCTTAATCAGATAGTCAATTGATAATCCCTCGTATGTACCTCGCATTTCCATCAGCATTTTAACATCTTGTGCAATTTGTTCCATTGTTGCATCTGCGATCGTGCGAGATTGGTCTCGGCGAATCATTGTATACATACCTGCGGCGGCAACTGTCATCAGACCTGCGATTGCCATTACGCCAATAACTTCGATTAACGAGCGTCCAGATTCTTGTTGCATTATTTGACTCCTATGATTTCTGCGTCTGCGAACAGGTCCATTGCACTGGCGACCAGTGGGTCTGCGACCAGTTCTTCTTGCTTTTGTTCATTTATTGTATTTGTGTGAACGGATTCCATTGCGCGTTCTAACTGCCACTGTTTGCCTGTTTTATCCATCAGCCAAGATGCCAGTTTGTGAACAAAATCAGCATCACCTTTGCGGTCAAAGTATTTTATTTTTCCGTCTGTAAATTCTGCGATTTCTATATTACTGCTGTAGTACGAGAATAACAGAATTTCCTTAGATTCCTGTAGTGCCGTTGCCAGTTCGGTTGCATTTGAGATGCATTTTGTTTGTTTTTGTGTTTCTGGTACAGGTGTATTGTTGGTGGCAGGTTGTGTTGTATTTGCCATACGGTCAGCCAGTATGCTTTTTACATCACGCATACGATTGGCGGATTCCTGTTGTTTAATAATTTCTGGTATTGGTGGCATATCTGCAATATGCATCATTCGAATTATCAGCATATCAAAGCACTGTTTTTGATTGCCTGCGGCCTGCATTTCAGGTACTGCGGCGACCATGACCTGCCAGATACGTGACAGTGTATTCACCGACACCCGATTGTTTATGTCCATGATTTGTTCACGTTGGTCTGCGGTATAGGGCGAGTTATTTACTTCCCCTGCATTCAGTGCCGGGTGCATACGTGTTGCCCAGTGTGTCCATTCCATCATATCGGTCAGCAACATAGCCAAATCGGCCCCATTATTATAGATTTCATCAACCTTGTTCAGTGCACGTCCTACGTCCCCCGACAGGACAGATTTCATCATATCCAGTACCACACCTCGGTCGGCACGTTTCAACATGTCCAGCACGGCATCGGCATCGACATTTCCGCCTGTTTGTGCGATTGCCTGGTCCAACAGGGACAGTCCATCGCGTACCGACCCGTCTGCGGCCCGTGCCAACAGTTCATTTGCTTCATCGGTCAGTGTAATTTTTTCTTGTTCTGCAATCCATGCAAAATGTTGTTTCAGTGTTTCAACTGGCACGCGTACCAGGTCAAATCTTTGACAACGAGACAGGATGGTGACGGGCACCTTTCTTATTTCTGTTGTTGCCAAGATGAATATGACATGTGCAGGTGGTTCTTCCAGTGTTTTCAACAATGCGTTAAACGCGGATGTCGACAGCATATGAACTTCGTCAATGATATACACTTTGAATCTACCGTTTGTTGGTCTGTACTGTGCTGCATCCAGGATATCACGCATATTATCGACCCCCGTATGGGATGCGGCGTCAATTTCCATAACATCGATGTGTTGACCTGCTGCAATTGTCCGACAGTTTTCACAGACGCCGCATGGTTCTGCGGTTGCCCGGTCAGACGACAGACAGTTCAAAGCCTTGGCCAGAATACGTGCGGTACTGGTTTTACCAGTTCCACGAATGCCTGTAAAAATATATGCGTGTGCGATACGAGCGGTATTTATTGCGGTTGTCAGTGTTTTTACCAACACGTCCTGACCGATTAAAGATTTAAAATCCTGGCTGCGATATTTGCGTGCCAAAACGGTGTAATTATTATCCATGCTTACAACTTCCTTTTGCCCCAGCATAGCAAAATACGGTTAAATTTCAACAAATAAAACGCACCAAAATGGTGCGTTTTATGATTATTTCAGATTTGTTATAAAGTCTGGGAAACCAGGTTCTTCGTCATCTGCATTTTCGGACGATTCTTTTTCTGCTTCAGCGGCTGCTGCTGCTTCGGCCTTTTCCTTTGGATCGCGTGTAGAATCTATTTTTCCCTGTTCTGTATTGACCATGCGACCATAGTGTTCTGCTGTTTGCAGTAATCTTTCACGTTCGATCTCATCAGTTGTTTGTCTGGCCTGATCGATATATTGTTTTCTTTTTTGTCGCCACTTATGGCAACGCTGAATCATCTGTCCAACATTAGATTGATTTTTTTTATTTTGCATGTCTTATCTTTTTAATTAACTTTTATTTTATAATCATTGGGAACCCCCTCAAACAGCACCAGCATTCTGCATTTGATACTGTCATCCAACGCAACAAATAGTAAATCAAGTTAAAACTGATTGCAATAATTTTTTTCTGTTGCTATGCTGATATCCGTAGGAGGGGGCACAACCTTGCACCAAGAACGTGGAAATTTTTTATTACAAGCCCTGTTGGCACTGGGGGTGATTTTTGCGTTCATACCATTTATGTCGCGTCAGATGGCGGGTCGCAACACAGATGCACGTATGTATTCTGCCACACGCCAGGTTGATGTTGCCCAGACTGCATCTCGAATATTTATTCGTGAAAACGCGAATAATATTCCGTACGATACGACTGTAATAACTGGGCGTGATTTTTCTGATACATTGGAACCATATGGTTTGCCACTGGGGTTTGTTCCCAAAACGGCCTTGGGTCAGGATATTTCCTTGGTGATTCATAAAACTCCCGTATCTATATCTGCGTATCTAGAATTAACGGGTGGAAAACTGAACGGGGTTGAGCTTGCAGAATTGGTTCGGCGAATTGGGTTTTATGCATCTCCGTCTGACGAAGCACCGGGTATTATTCGTGTCGGCATAGAATTGACAGATGTGTATTCAGATATTGTTCGCCGTAATGAGCCCAGTTTGGAAAACAGTGGTTTTTTGACTGATCTGGACATGGGTGGTTTTGTATTAAACAATGCGGGCAACATATTCTGTGTTCGTGGTGAATTTGATGGTGCTGAATTTAATACTTTGACCATATCGGGCATAGAGTCTGGAAAAAAGGTTCGTAATCACATATCGGAAATGTCTGCCGCTAAAACTATTTTTCAAAGTGTCTCGGGCGAATCTGCCCTGACACTGATGCGTGGCACCTTGTACGCGGACAGTGTTTCTGCCAAAACAGTTTCATTATTTGGAGATACGGGGAATTTTACTGCCAACAACATATCTGTATATGATTTTGCGATGACGGCGGGTGCGACTGCATTTACTGGGCCTGGGGTATGGAATGTTCGGGGAAATGTTGTATCTGACAGAATAAACTTTACTGTTGAACGGTTAGATATTTCATCGTATTTGAATGCAACCCGCGGTCAGGATGTTTTTATAGACAATGAAACGTTGGAGTACAGCAGTAAATCTGGGATAGAGGTTGGTACTTTGTACACATCAAACGTTACATTGCGTGATCAAACGTCCACTGGATTAAATTCTGGGAAGACGGGCGATGTTATTTTAGATATTCGTCCTGGTGGTACATCATTATTACCGGATGCCTATATTTCCAGTGTAAACAACGATGCGTTTTCCATTATAAAAACTCCATCGGCGGACGATGAAGCGGTTGAAAACTGTGCGGCGATTATAAAGCAACTCGAAGGTGTGTATAATAAACAATCCATATCTCAATATTTGGTATGTCAGTATCTTTACTGGCAGCGTTTGGAACAAAGAATAAATATAAAACAGTGTTTAATGGCAGGTGGCAGTGAGTGTGTTAAACAGTAAAATTTTTGCGAATAATACGTCTGGTGCCAGCATGACCGAGGTTTTATTGTCCATGGCAATAATTGCGGTTGCGACCCCGTTTGTATATGGTCAAATATCTCGTACGAACGAGACATTGCGTGATATATCTGTTGCTCGCCAGATAATGTCTGTACGCGATGAAGCACTAAATTTCGTTCGTATGAACCAGGATAAATGGCCAGATACGGCACAAATTCGATTGGCTGCGGACGAATTGTCGGATATATCGCCATATGCGGTGGCTGGTTTTATAGACAAATATTCTGTAACTGGTGCGACCATAACGGATGTTTATTTGGCGTTTGAAACAGGTGGTTCTGAATTGCGTGCAAACAGTGTTGCCAGGCATATTGGTTCAGATGCGGCAATTGTGTCAAATGAAGGTATTGCATATGGTGGTTCATGGGCGGTTGCGGCACCTGACTTTGAACCTGGCGATTTAATTTATCGTATTTCGCGTGATGTTGCGGGCGAAGACACGGCAAAGTATCTGCATCGTGCGACATCTGGTGATGATAATTTGAATGTCATGGAACGTGATTTGGACATGGGGCACCATCATGTATATAATGTATCCATTTTATCTGGCCAATCTGTACGTGCAAAAAATGGCGATACGACATTTTTGGATGCAGATTCAGCGGCTGCCAACACGATATATTTTTCATCAGGTGCAAATGTAGATGGCGATGAAGTATCGGTTGGCACAATGCGTGTATCTGGTGATGTATCAGGTTTTCGCAATATATACGCAGATAATTTAAACGGTCGTGGATATACGACAACTGGTCGGGTTATCACGGACCGTGCTACGATAAAAAATTCTGTAAACGTTGCGAACGATTTGATATTAAAATCTGACAGTTCTAAAACGGTCAGTGGTTTTACGGGGATAACAGTAAATTCTGTTGCGGTTCCATACGTATCTGCCGAAGAGATGATATTTTACGATAATTTTGGTTTGACCGTCTCGGGCGAGTTATTGGTATCTGGCACAGCGGCTCTTCGTTTTGGCAATTGGGCATTTCCATCGACCAAGCCGCCTCAGTTTAATAGTTTTACCGTGTCGCGTGGCAAAATGCCTGCTATGCCATCACGGACAGAATTTAATTCGCTGTACCGCAAGGGGTGGCAGTTGACACAACAAAACAATAAATACACAATACGCTAAACAATGAAACGCAACGGAAAAATCTTTTCAGATAAAAACAGAAGTTCGGGCAATATGCTGATTGAATTACTGTTAAGTATTGCATTGGTGGTGGTCATAGTTCCTTTTATTCTTCGTTATCATCAGTCTTCGATTATGCGTGCTGAAAACATTTCGATTACAAATCAGATGACTGAAATTCAGGTTGCTTTAGAGCGTTATATCTTGGCCAATCGTCCTGAATTGTTGCGAACGGTTGGGCGAACGATAACTCGCGTTGAATTGTCTGATTTAGAACCGTATGGTTTGCCTCCGTCTGTATTAGAGGCAGGCGAAGAAATGTATCAACTGCGAATTCTGAAAACGGCAGACAGCATGGAAAAGTCGTCTCTTCAGGGGATTGTGGTTCGTTCTGCTGCGGACATTTCTCCAATTCGTACACGTGAAATAGTTGGACTTTCTGGTGGCAACATGGGGTTCATAGATGGTGTCCATGCGTATGGTTCGTTTGGTTCGTGGCATACAGATAACATTGACCTGGGCATTAGTATGGAAAATGGTTTGGTTGAAACTACTTCGGTTAATCGTGACAATGCGTTGTATCTGTGGCGTGTGCCGTCCAGTAATCCGGACGATGCCAAAATGAAGTCCGCGTTAAATCTGGCTGGGCACGATATCAAGAATGCGTCATTTGTGAATTCGAACTATATAGAATTCAATCAGGGGCTGTTTTTGCCTGATGTTGTATCAGAAACCATGATATTTAAAAATCGCACCACATTGGATATGCGGTTCAAAACCGTATCGTCAACGGTTGCAGGCATGTTGTCATCTGATGCCAAAAATATGGAAATATCTGGTGCGTTTACATTGGCCGACACGGGCAAGTTTTCATCACTGACGGCGGATAATTTATGGGTGTCAAACATGACTTTGTCTGGATTGTCGGTCGATGCAACCAACGACCTGGCGATATTAAAGGTAAATCAGTCCCTGGACATGACTTCTGGTCACATAGACGCAATGTTTGTAACGGTTGGTTTTACAGGCTCTATGACCCCCAGGTTGGTTGTTTATGATATGATAGCAGATTCAAATAATACCGATTATTACTGGAACACAAAATCTGGGGTTGCAAATTTTGCTGATGTATCATTTGTAGAATTGAATCGCATGGCGACTTTGGCTGTGTATGTATATGGAGACATGACAACATTATCAGGTCAGATATTCGGTGCTGTATCTGCGAACAAAAATGCGACAGTATCAGATTATATGAACGCGATAAACGAAATCAGTTCCCAGGTTCAGGAAAAATATCGTATGTTGAAATTGTAATAAAATGTGGTATAGGTATGTCTATGAAAGTAAAGTGTGATTTTTGTAAAACAGAATATTCGGTTGACAACATGACATCATCTGCGGTCCAGTGTGCGGTATGTGGTCATCGTTGGTCTGTTGCGGGGCCGACTCGGCGGAATACATGGTTGATGTTTTTTGCGTCTTTGTGTGCATTGTTATCTGCGATAATATTTACCATTGCGGTCATTACTCAGCACCAGGCACGCACAGTATCGCGTGGTCCGTTGGTTGCGTCTGTGTCGTCTGTTGAAACGATAACAGATGCAGAAGGAGTATCGCACATTGTTGTTGGTGGTTCTATTACGAATATTTCGGATGATATTTACGGTGTGCCAGATTTGATGATAGTATTCTTGGATTCAGACGGTCGTGTGCTGGGGCGTCAGAAGTTCATGCCATCTGCGACATTATTGGATTCTGGTGGTGTTGTAAATTTCAATCATGTTCTGTCGGCTTTGCCTGCTGGGACAAAGACCATCTCAGCCGAGTTATCTGATCTGGAAACACCTGTTGGGGGTGAAAAATGAAGAAACTGATTACATGTTTGATTGCGTTGTTTTTTGTGTTGTCTGCAAATGCTGATGATGGGGCACAGCCGCGTGTCAGTATTTTTTCCACCAGCACCGACTGGCAGGCTGTAACTGGTCTGACATTGAACCAGTATACAGGCCGATTTGTTGGCGACCGGAAATTGGTTGGTCGTGGACTGGTTTTGTATTATTTGGACGGTTTTCCGTGTTATGGTCTGGGGTATGGAGTACGTGTATGGGTGTCACCTGATGGGAAAACGGACAATGATTTGCAAATTGCATGTGTTGCGGCACCGACCACGATAAACTTTGCATATCGCAATGCGACCCGTGATGCGGACCAGGCGACAACAACGGGAATTTTGACATGTCCTGTAAAATCCCGCGGTCGTGATTTGACAATTGACCTGTCTGATTGTATGGTTGGACCTGATTGGGATAAATATAACCGGGATTTATAACATGGCACAGACACGCGAATTTATTGTTTCAGACACGGACGAGATAACACGTACGGACAAATTTTTATCGTCCAAACTGCCCGAATTTTCCCGCAGCGAGATTCAGCGTTTTTCTGTTCGTTTTGCGGACGGTCGTTCTGTTCGTTTTGCCGACAAGGTGCGTCCAGGAGACACATTTGTTGTTGAAATTCCGGACGTTCGGACGGACACGGCGATTGAAAATATTTCATCGGATTTTGACTTGGACATTTTGTTTGAAGACGAAGATATTATTGTGATAAACAAACCTCGTGGTGTGGTGATGTATCCATCGGCGGGGAATAAAACGGGTACATTGGTCCAAAACATTTTATCGCATACACATCTGTCAACATTGGGTGGTGATATACGTCCTGGTGTTGTTCATCGTCTGGACAAAGATACCAGTGGTGTAATGGTTTTTGCGAAATCGGACGCAGCATTTCGAGAATTGGTAAAAACATTTTCTGAACATAACCTTACTCGGAAATATATAGCCTTTGTTTGGGGTGTTCCGAATTGGGAGGTTGCCGACATCACGGGTCAGATTGCACGATCTTCTCGCAATCGTCAGAAAATGACGATGGTAAAGACGGGTGGTCGTGATTCTCATACCGAGGTTTCGGTTATAAACGCATGGCCTCGTGCTGGGGTGTCCCAGATGCGATGCACATTGTTTACCGGCCGCACACATCAGATACGTGTTCATTTGTCATCGCATGGTTTTCCGGTGTTGTGTGACCCATTGTATGGTCGCGGTTCGGCCCGACTGGGGTCTGTACGAGATGGTGATTTGTTGGAATTTTTGCGTACACACGAAGGTCAGATGTTGCATGCCGAATTACTGGAATTTGCTCATCCTGTAACGGGCGAAATGATGCGTTTTAAGACCCGTCTGCCAGACGACATGTTAGAATTAAAATATTTACTTGAAAATATCTAAAAATAACGGATTTTTCCCTTTTCAAACCATTGTTTTTATGTTAAAATAAAATAATAAAAACTATGGAGTACGGGAATGTCTTTTCTCAAAAATACAGTAAGTTTATTGGCTTTGTCCTGCATAATTCCTGCGGCGAACGCGGCGACTGCACGTCCCAGTGTACTTAATGCGGCGAATGTACGGCGCATGCCGACAATGGCGACATACATAGGTGCAACGACTGGCACGGCGGGTACAGTGACGTCTGGTGGGTCTACGACTGCGGCGACATTGTTGGCGAATGCCGAGTGTATAGATGCCTACACAGCATGTATCAAGGGGGGCGATGCCTGTGGTCCGAATTTCGAAGAATGTACAACGAATGTTTTGTTTCATGCAAAGATGCCTCAGTGTTTGTCTACGTTGGCCCAGTGTCAGTCTGCTGGTGTAAACAGTCTATTTGGCACATCTAACGTATCTGCGTTATCGAATGTTGCGACCAAGAACACGTATGGCGAGGTTACAGAATACACATATCCAACCGCGGGCAGTGTTTTGGGGCAAATGATTTCTGCTGCGGCGATTGAAAACATGTACGACACATCGAATTGTGTTCGCCGCTATTCATCATGTCTGCGTAAAGACAGTGTGTGCGGTGCGGACTTTGAATTGTGTACCACGAATTCTGAGTTTAAGAAACAAGCGGTATTTTGTGATTCGACCCTGGCCCGTTGTGCCGGCGATGGCAAGATGGAATTGTTTGGAAATTCTGGTGCGACATCTGCAACGGTTCCCACTGCGTCCAGTCGTATCGGTGAAATGATTGCCGAAGGTGCGGCCCTGGCAGCGGTTAATGCTGTGTCCACTTGTTACAAGGTTGTTGACCAGTGTATTTTGAACGCATGCAGTGCCAATCCATATCGTTGCTATGAAAATGCGACCATGGAAACTGTTGAAACGGTTGATGCGATTAACAACGGGACTGCAGTTCCAACTGCAGTTGACTCGACATCGGTTATTGCACGTTCCAGCATATCGTCTTATATCCAAAATTCATGTCTGGACACAATTGGTTCGAACAAATATTGCTATGCAACGTTTATCAGCGATGGTGTAATGCCAACGGCATCCCAGCTGCGTGACGAAGACAACCAGGCCGAGGTTTATGACCTGGCATATTCTGCTCGTATGAATTCCGGGATGCGGGCTAAAATTACAGACCTGGTGAACAAATTTGACACCCGTGCCAAGGAAAAATGTATCAACACGATTAAATCATGTGCGATGCGTACGTGTGGTGGTGGCTCTGGTGCGGCCTGCTATGCCCAGGTATTTGGTTCTGCGGACAAATCTATCAACAACGAATACACCCGTAATGAAATTAAAACCGGGTGCCAGTCTATTGTGAATACGGACGCGAATTGTAAATATGCGGCTCAGAATCCAAATTCAACTGGCACATATAATTATTCGTTTATGGATGCGGACGCGTTTGACGTTTTGTTCCCAGAATATGATGATGGTGCGGAATTGGATCCAATTGGTGTTGTTGCCTCATTAAACGCGTCATTGGCAAACAATTACAGTGATGCGGCGATTGCACAAATGAAAAAACGTTGTCAGTCAATTGCGACATCGTGTGTTAAATCCATGTGTGGCACAGATTATGTAAACTGCTATCGCAACCGCACGGATATTTATTCATCCCTGACCAACAGTGGTGATGCAAACTTTGACAAATCCATGAACAAGGTTGGTGGTGTTTTAGATTATACAGTCGTATTGGGACTGTGTGTCGACACGGTTAAAAATGCAGATGTTTGTTCGGAACACTTGGCGATTGAAACGAACAAGTTAAAGATTGCCGATAAATCATCTGAATCATCATGGGGAACTGGGTCTGTTCGTTCTGACTGGATAGATGCGGGTGCAACATCGGCCATGACAGAATCCATTGAACAGGTCGCGGCCATTGACGAAAATGGCAATAAACTGTGTGAAAATGCACGTGGGGAACAGGGGGTATGTGATACAGTTGATGCAACTGGTGCGATATATGACAAACCTGTCATGATTGCATATACAACATACATTGAATCCCAGGCGGCCAGCACACTGTTCAAAGACCTGATTTACGATTTGGAAATCGAAGCCCAGGCAAAATACAATGCCAAATTGACTAAACAGCAGAATATGTGTATGTCGTCAAATAATGGCGGCATAATGGGCAATCGTGATATGGGCTCTACATTCATGTGGGCAAAATTGAAATCGAACAAGGTTCCCGCGAACTATGCGACCGCTGGGTTAAAGACCACACAATTTGTGGCCAGTAATGACCTGTACGGTTCGTTCTGTCGTGTACGTGTAACATTACAGTCTGATGACAAACGCATCCAGGACGCAATCAACAATGGTGCGAATTGGGCGACTGCATACTTTGCGGCGGGCGATGCCTTTACATGCGGTTCATGGATACCAAACGATAAACTGGAAGAATTGGCCGCGGCGGCGGGCGAAGATGCCCGTGCCGATGCGGCGGCGGCCCAGCCCAAGATTAAGGGTTGGTTAACCGCACTGGGTGCGATTGGTGGCGGTGTAGGCGGTGCCTATTTGGGTGCCGGCATACAAAAGGGCGAAATCTTCAGCGGCCTGACAGGAATCGGTGAAAAGGGCAAGGATAATGGCTTTACAAAAGAAAAATGTTCACAGGTTGCGAACCATTATATTTCGTACGGTGGTGCAGCCACAGCAAATAGTCTGCTGGATAATATGCGGCGTAAAAGTAATGGGGTCGAATCTGAAACCATGAAGCAGGCCCGGAAATTTGTGACTTATGCTGAAAAAAGTTCCTTCAGCAGTGATGAAGCCAAAGAAATATGTGGACAAAATCTTAGTGGTTGTACAACAAAAGAGGTCCAAGATGATAGTTTGGTTCAAAAAAATGCACAAGGTCAGGCAAAAGTATTGGTGTCAAACCTGAAATCCGAATGTGAAAGCCTGTTTGATGTTGCGGGCCTGACTGAATCCGATCAGAAAAAGGGGGTAAGTACTGGTGCTGCCGCAGCAATCGGTGCAGGGGTGACCGCGATTGCGGGCGGTATATTGACCAACCAGATTGTGAACAGTGTCCAGAATGCCGAATTGGATACGGCACAACAGGCCGCAATCCGGGAATTCATGGACAATGTCGGTTCAAAAATCCGTTGCTTTATCGGTGCTGACGAGGTTGGTATGTACGGCGACATGATATCAACCAGCATGGAATAATAAACATGCCCAAAATCACAAAAAATCCCCCATCCGGGGGATTTTTATATCGCATAAAAACTCTTGCCTGCCCCACGCAGCTTTAGCGAAATGGGGGTATTTCCGCAACGGCGGGAATTCATTGTTTTGTAAGTGGCTCATAAAAAGTTCCCCTCTACCTGGGGTGCCCGCAGGGCGGGGTGGTCGATCGGGCACCACACCCCACAATCCCGTACCCAAACACCGTGTCTGCACCACGAGATTGGTCATTGCGAGGCGTAGCCGTGGCAATCCAGTATTATATATTTAACTTATTACAATTTTTTTCCAAAAAATTGTCATTCCTTCGCAGGCAGGAACAGGGGCTAATCGGTTTTTCTGCGTTTCTACAAATAACATTTTACACTATCTGGGGGTGTCATACCGGCGGTGGCCGGTATCCGCTGCAATCCACCATGCCCCGGCACTTTGGGAACATCAAAAAATCCCCCGTTTGGGGGACTTTCTTATGGACATTGTTCCAGTTGCTTTAACACATTTTGAACATCATTATTTACAGATACGGTTATTTCACGTTTCAGTCCGTCTTTGTACGTATAATTAAACTGGGCGTCTTTGAATTCCGGAATCGCCTGATAAACCTGTTCAAACGGGGCCAGCATTGCTGCAAACCACTGACGTCCACGACACAGGCATCCATTGCGTACATCTGCAGCGACAACGGCTGTTGCAGTGTTTGGATATTGGCTGTCCAAATCGTGATCGGTCATCATCAGACATCTTGAACCAAAACCATAGAAATTCGCATCATCCGACAGGAATTTATAAACCAGTCCTTCTGTTGCACCTGCCTGTTTCAGTGCATATGCCATACCGTCCGTACAGCATGCCTGGGCCGACCGCATCAGCATTTTATATCTTTCCAATAACGGTGCAGATACAGGTTCATTTGCGGTTATATGTTTATTACAGTCTGCTGCATGAACAAATTCTTCGACCTTGGCATCACGCAGTTTTGGGCTGCGTGGTGAAACGGATTCCCGCACAATAGGTTTTCTACGCCAGATTTGACATTCTGTTTCAGATTCAAACGGGCAACCATCGTCCAGCAATTCTGGATTTTCGCCAAAGGTTTCTGTAACAATTTCTGTCATATCCTGGGCGATGTATTTTGTATTTACGGCCGGTACAGTAATTTTTGTATTATCATCCTGGGTATTTGTAAACCACAAATTGTCCGCAGGTCGTTTTGGCGTCAGTAACTCTTCTACGCGTGCCAGTGTGATTTGTGCATCTTCCATGTTCTGTTGATACATTGCGATTGGGTCTATTTCGCCTGTTTGTAGACCAGATTCACCACCATCGCGCAAGTATATTTCTGGGCTTGCGGTCAGGAACCAATCGGAAAAGTCTTTGTAACGATAACTGTTAATAGATTCGTCCCAAATTGGTACGCCGTCTTTCCAGTCAACAGTTTTTTCAGCATCCGGCCCTGTATAGTGTGCGTGCACACCGTCCCACAGTGGTGGACGTGAATCTTCGGGTACTGGCTTAATTGACAGCAATTTAACATCAACGTTGCGTATTGGTCTTGGCAGATTTTGTGCCGCAGGCATGGTTGCTGCATGTGGGTCTGATTCCATCCAAGTTGGTGTTGGCACAACTGGTGTTGGCTGGCCCAAGACAATCATAGTTGGTTCGTTGTAAACTGGTGCAGTTTGCATCCATTCGAATTCTTCGAATACCAATGGTTCAATATCGCAACCGGTACCCGTGCACTCAGATGCAAGGGCACCAAACGTCCCACACAAACACAGCAGGGACGAAAAAATAAATATTCTGGTTTTCATACTTAGAATTATATCACAAAATACCGCATATTAAAACATGTTTTTAATGGAGTGTTTTTTTCTTGTGATACCTAAAATTAAAAGTCTATAATGGGAACAGATTCACAGACTTGTACGAAAATATAAAAGGGGGATTTACATGAAGAAAATATCAGCAATTACACTGTTATCCATTTTAGCATTGCCTGCATTTGCGGCCGATGAAATACCAAATCCGATTATAGACTCGGTTGCACGTGATGTTGCGGAAAATGTATCTGCCCAAATTGTCAAGGGCGAGGTTGCGGTTCAGAATTTGGAAACAACTGCTACGTCTGCGGCGACAACTACTGCAAATGATACGGTTAAATCGTATGTTGAAAAATCGCGTACTGCATTTCCGCACGGTGTCCAGGTTGGTGTTGGTGTGTCTGCAACCGGTGGTCTGAATGGATTTATTGGTTATGCAAACAAAGACTTTGATTCTTTTTGGGCAAAAAGGTTTGGGGTTCGACTGGATTTTGCGTCAACAAAACCAATTCGTTCTGTTATGAATGATGCGATTAACGAATTTATGGGCGATGGTTTGGATATAGGCGATGGTTTAACAATCTCGGACGGTGAACTGGATGCGACCCACTATGCGGCATTGGTTGATTTTTATCCATTCGGAGATACGTGGTTGTTGGGCGGCTGGCGTTTAACGGGTGGTTATGCGTTTGGTGATATGTCAATGTCTGCATCTGTTGCGGGGACGATTGACGGATTGACACCTGGTTATTACGAATTTGAATTGTCGGGTAAAAAATATGCCTATACTGGCAACGGTGTTCACGGTACCGCGAAACTGGATTGGGAATACAGGGGCCCATATCTTGGCACGGGCTTTGACATTGGTTTGTTTGCCGGGTTAAAGATTTATCTGGATGCGGGTGTTGTATTTACCAATCGTGCGGCAGAATTATCACTAGATATACCGACTGATAATTTGCAGCAGTGGAATGGAACGTCATGGGATTCGATAAATGTTTCTGAACTGGATACTGTAATAGAAGAAACCTTGGCAGATGCCCAGGACGAATTAAATGATTACAAATTCTATCCATTGGTAAAACTTGGGTTTATGTATCGTTTCTAATGTTATCCCCCATCTGGGGGATTTTTTTAATCGGAATTTATGCTCGTTGTTGTGTTGTGGTGATTCGGTTATAGTTTTTTATATGAAATATTTGTTATATGCTTTGCTTTTGTGTATTGTGTCGCCCGTTTTTGCATCGGAATCGGACATGTATTGGTATGATGGGGTGCAAACGGGGGTAGGGGTGTCAGTGACAACCGGGTTAAATGTGGTGGTCGGTTATCATAATACATATTCCGATTCGTATTGGTTGTCGCACTTTGGCACGCGATTCGATTTTGCAGACATGGGGCCGTTGCGGTCGGCGGTCGATTCGGCAATCGATTCGTATATGCGTGATGGTCGCGATGTTGGTGATGGGGTAAAAATTGACGAAGGTAAACTGGATTCATGGCATGCGGCACTATTGCTGGATTATTATCCGTTTGGAAATGCATGGCGATTGACGGGTGGTTATGCCTGGGGGGCGGCGAAATTGGATTCTGCGATTTTTGGCACCATAGAACAGGCCCCGTCCCAGCGATTCTATTTTTATTTGGCCGGCGACCACTATTATTATAATGGTAACAATTTTGATGGTTCTGCAACTATGGACTGGAATTATCATGGGCCATATCTTGGTACAGGCTTTGATATCGGGTTGGGGTGTGGTTTTTCATTGTTCATGGATTTTGGTGTGGTGCTGACGAATCGGCCCGCTCGCCTGACGCTGGATATTCCCCAGGAACAGCTGTATGTATATAATAAGTTAACAGCTACCTGGTTGCCGGTGACAATTCCGCAACTTGATGCCGATATTGCAACCGCTCAAAGGGATGCGAATCATAAATTGTCTGATTTACGCGTATACCCTTTGTTAAAACTGGGCTTTTTGTACAGGTTTTAATTGTTTTGTACGATTCGTGAATCGGAAATATGCGGTAATTTTGTGATAAAACCGAATCATTTAGAACCGTCAAAAGGAAAAAAATGAAAAAAATTTTTTGGCAAAAACAGCGGAAATCCGGGGTTTTTGTTGATTTGTTAAATTTTTTCTAAATTTTTTTTGAATTTGTTCTTGACTTTTTGAAACTTTCAACGCATACTAAGCGGGCTTTCAAGTTGAGGCAACAGGAAAAAAGACACTCAACCCCTGAAATTTAGCGGTTTGCAGAAGTAAAACAAGATTCTGAAGAAATCGCAACATTGTGAATAAAAGCAGCTCATCAAAAAATTCAAGAAGGGATGTGCAGACAGTTGAATTTGGAATATCCAAACTTTGACTAAGTCAAAAGTGCATATCCTAGACAGGTAGTAGGTTTACATAT
>JAFYXG010000011.1 GCA_017546265.1 Alphaproteobacteria bacterium | reverse complement strand
CGCATGCCTACGTATAAGACGCATCAGTTCTGTACGCCCATTATATATATATTTGTTTTCATATTCAGAATTGGCAAAATACTTTACGGTCAATGCATTACCCAAACTATCACTGCGCATTCCTGCATATTTGGACGATTCTTCCATCTGCTTTTCATTGTTTTTGGTAAGCTTTTTCTGAACGAACCATTCCCAAACTAATTTTATTACCGCATAAGTCAACAGCGCAACAACGAACCACACATTCATTGTAAACATAGCACCAACAATAAATAAAAACCCCAATACTGCACCAATCAACGTCACCCAAAATTCGTTCATCAAATACTTTAATCGCATTGACACTTCCTGGGCATTAGAAACAATTTGCCCGCTGGGTATTTCAAGAAAAAAAGAAATATCATTGGCGGTAATCCGCTTATACAGTAAATACATTTTGTATCTGACAAACCTTTGTTCATATTTACCATTCAACCAAGATATGAAGGAATTTAACACCGGTGTAAAAAAATACATAGTGCCCAACAGTATAAATACATTTACTATATGTTGCCAATCTGGATTGCCCGCACTTTCAAAAATCTGCATCATCCATTTTGACGTTAGCGGCCCAAAAACCATTTGCAGAACATTCCCAACAATCCCACAAATAAAAATTGTTGTAAAATAAACAGGAAACTTTTTGATAACCTGCCAATAAAAACTGCGTAACGAACCGTAATCACTTTTTTTCGCCATGCCCCCCCCATGATAACCTTGTCATTATACCACAATGCGATAACGTAGGCAAAAACAAACCGCCCAGAGGGGCGGAGGTTATCTGTCGGGGGTATTACAGTTTTTTGCCCAGGACTTTTGTGCAACCGAACGCATTTCATCAAATCGAAATTCTGCAACCCCAATCAGTTCAGACAAAAGCATTTCCTTTTCAGCACGCGTGAATTTGCACGGTTAATGGTTTGCCATCTGTCCCCAACAACACTGGTGATAACCAATCTGGCATGTCAATCAGCGTAAAATTTTCGCCATCATATTCCAGTTTGAAAAATTCAGCATTTGGCATACCGCCACGTGGCCATTTTACATCTGTGAATTGTTTGATTATATTTTTCGCCACCCCCGTATGTGTTGCAATGGCGATTGTTTTGCCGTCTGAGTTCTTTACTATATCCAACATTGCTTTACGCACACGTGCAATAAACATATTATAACTTTCACCGTTTGGTGGGACATAGTCGTCATTAGATAACAATGCAAACGGTGCATAAATTACATCGTTTGACATATCAATCGGTGTATCTGCAGGGCTATCGGTCAATTTTACAACATGGCCACAGAAATCACCCATATTCCATTCGCGCAAATCGTCATGCGTTGCGATTTTTGTATCACTGCCGACCACCGCATGCGCCGTATCCAACGCACGCAATAATGGCGAAGAATAAACACAATCAAATGAAACACCCGACAGTTTTTGTGCCAAGGATTGTGCTTGTGCCACGCCATTTGCGTTTAATGGCACATCCAACCACCCCTGCATACGTTTTTGGACGTTTGCGTCTGTTTCGCCATGACGAAAGATATATAACGTCTTTTTCATTATTCCACGACCTTTGAAAACATTTTCATATCACGCGGCTGTCCACGCAGGACAAAGTATTTACGTAAGACTCCTTCGCACTCATAACCACAACGCAGGGCCACCGCCGCAGAACGAATATTATGCTTATCCAGGGTCAATTGTATGCGTTGCAGGCCCATATTGGCAAACCCTATTTCGGTCAGTTTATTTAATGCACGTGTCATTATGCCACGACCATTAAAACCGTGCGCCAGCCAATAACTGATTTCGCCCATATTGTCGTCTGTATCCACAAAGCCAATCTTGCCAGCAATTTCACCATCTGCCATAATAAAGTAAGCGCATTTATCATCGCCGTATGATTTTTCAATATTCGCCAATGTTTTATCGGTTGTAGTATAGCTATCCACCCATTCCAAAAACTCACCCAAGAATTCACGATTGTCATTGATAACCGACAACAATCGTTCGGCATTTTCTGCCGTTGGTTCCAATTTCACAAGGCAAAAATCAGACATATCAATAATACGTGGAATTTTTTTCATTACTTGCCCTTATATTCTGATTTCAGTTTGGACCATATCATATTGTCATAAAGCTTGTCATCATGATATATCCCACCCTGACGTGCGATACCGTCCAAGTGAAAACCAGACGAACGGATAGAATTTGCACTGCGCACATTATCAACACTGCATTGGCGTGTGATACGATTTGCCCCCAGTGTTTCAAACGCTATCTTTTCAACCGCATCGGATGTTTCACGTGCAAAACCACGCCCCCATGCTGAACGAACCAGCCAAACCGCCGCCATTTGCAATGTTTTTGTTGGGTCATCGTGAAAATACAATCGGCGATACCCAATCAAATTTCCATTATGAAAAATATACAGATTTACCCCATTGTCCGCAATCCACTGTGATTCAATTTGCATTTGTTTTAGCATTTCGTTCGCTGATACAGGCACAAGATTGGTGTTACAAATTCGATTAAAATAAAAATCTGCTGGGCTTTCATTTTTTACCGCATCAAAAACCAACTGTGCGTTTTCTGGCGTTGGTTCTAACTGACGCATTTCAAGTCGTGCGGTTTTGATAATTTTTGGTAATTGTTTTATAGGATTTGTCATCATTATTCCTTTAATTATCTTATGTATTATATCATATTTTTATCAAAATGCTATGTGAAGCTAAGTGTGATGCCAGACTGACAAATTTAACTGGCACAAGCTAAAAAACATTTTTATGCTTGTTTATTTTTTATTGCATATTTTATTTCGTGCCTGCGATTTTAGGCTTTAATATCAATAATAAATATGCAATATATCACACCGATATAAATCTATTTTTTTATAAAATAATTAATACAAATTGTTGTAAAATACATTTGATTAAAATTTTATCTTTATATATAATTCTTTTTGAAAGAATGGGAGAAAAAAGAAAACGCAAAAAAGCCCTCTGATATCAATGCGTTTTATATAAAAACCAACATATGAGGTGTCTGATTGTTTTTTTGACATTGATGTTGCCGATATCGGCATTTGCGGACATCGCATCTGTTCAGCATGTCGAAAATCAGACTAAAACCAAGGTTGATACATCCGCAAATTCTAGTCAACAGATGGCTGGAACATATACTGTGACAGGCACCTTGATCGTTCCAACACCTGAATTACCGCCCAAAGATTAGGATGCCATAGAATGGAATACATACGAAGAATTTTTATCGTATTATTTAGTCTCATTTTTGTCGGCAATGTTGCCTGTGGTGCACAGGCGGTAAACGTTGAATATATCCACAAACTGATTAAAAACAACTGGGATGTTGATATAACATACGCAAACGAAGGACAAATTCACAATATCGCAAATATGAAATATCTTCTGGCTGCGGTTGATATAGCAAACTATAAAATCAATGGATGGTCTCCAACAAACTGGGCAAACAGTAAGTATGCAACATTACAAGCTGCAGATACAATTGCCGCACAATATGTCGTGGAAAATTTAATAAAACACATAAAATATCCGTTCAACTTAAAGACAACAGGTACAACGAAAGATTTTCAATTCTCTTTGTCGGCCAAAGGAACATTTTATGTAAACTGGGGCGATGGTAAAGAAGATGTCATAGAACGAACAAATACAACAGAAACCGTTTATACCCATACATACGATGAAGAAGGACATTACACAATAAAATTGGATGGGAGAGCAACCGCATATAGCAATGAAAGTTTGGTACCTGCAATCAGTTTTAAAGAGAATCCAAACATTGCAGAAATTAGTGGAAGTTTAGGAATTATTTTTCCAACACTCGCAAATGGAAATCAGCCAAAGTTTTATTATACCTTTGCAGACACACCGAATCTAAGTGGCCAGATACCACCATCACTGTTTGTTGGACTATCTGGCAAACCAATAAAGAATATGTTTTACGGCACATTTCACGGGGCAAAAAATATAACTGGCAGCATCCCAGATAATTTGTTCGCAGTAATCGAAGGCGAACCAACCGAAGGTATTTTTTATCGCACATTTCAAAACTGTTCAGGACTGACTGGCAGTATCCCAAGTAATTTGTTCGCCGGTATTCGCGGTGCACCAGCACGAGATATGTTTCATTCGACATTTGAAGGATGCACAGGACTGACTGGCAGTATCCCAAGTAATTTGTTCGCTGGTATTCGCGGTGCACCAGCACAGCGTATGTACAATGCCACTTTTTCTGAATGTTCGGGACTGACTGGTGACATTCCCGATGCACTGTTTGGACATTTTGATGGACAACCCCAAGAATTGATGTTTGGCAACACACTATTTTCTTGCATCGGTTTAACAGGCCACATTCCATCAAATCTGTTTATGGGAATACATGGACAGCCAGCAAAACGTATGTTTGAAGGCACATTTAACTCATGCTCTGGACTGGACGGATTTATCCCAGCAGAACTGTTCGCAGAAATAGAAGGAACGCCAGCAGAAAAAATGTTTTATAATACATTCGCAGGTTGCTCCAATTTGGATGGCGAAATCCCAGCAGGACTGTTTGCAAAAATATCAGGCGATGCCGCATCACAAATGTTTTATAGAACATTTTATAACTGCCAAAACTTAAAAGGCATCCAAGACGGTGCTTTCGGAATACTGGGGGGCAATGCACAGCCACAAATGTTCAGTGAAACATTCTATAGAAACTATGGCTTGACGGGGTATTCTGCAAAAAGCAATGGTAAATACCTGTATGAAATTTGGCCAGACGCAACCAATGCACAAGTCGGCAAAGCGTATGAAGGCACAACAGGACTTAGTGACTATGCCGATATGCCAATCCAATGGAAACAATAACACGTTGTCTGAGCACAGCACATACGATAAGCATTAATGGCAGATAGAAAATCACAATTAAAATGCCAGAAATAAAAAACAAAAATTTTATTTAACTTTTTTTACACCAGCAATTTTATCACAATGAAAACACCGACCATACATATGGTCGTAGAACGACAAGCAATAAATCATCACAGCAGTTTCATACGAACATGAATAAAAAGTAAGGAAACAATATGAATGTAAAAAATTAGAAACGCAGCATCATGTGATGCGATGTGTGACGCAGGCTGATAAATCAACTGTCTGAAACTATTGGAAATCTTGGACTTTGGACTCGCCTTGGCATCCCGACAAAGGCTAACCGTTTTTAAACGCACCAAACGATGCGTTTTTTCCTTGGCATAAACGCACGCAAGGCAATCGTGACGATTTTATGCTGGACGGTGGGACATGATAGCCTAGTCAAACATTTCCAAAACAATGTCATAGTCGCGACAGAATTCATAAAAATACTCAAGAAAGGCTTGGACCTTGCCACTTTTGACCGTTAGAGGATTGCCAACACCCGTTAATACGTATTCGTATTCAAAATCAACATTTGGAACCTCTGCTAATTTTTTATTTTTGTTTGTACACCATTCTGGCATCAATCCAATACCTGCCCCATCGCAAACCAACTGATGTATAATAGATGCAGAATCTGCCGTGGTATTTAGTTTTTTGGCACGCTTTAAAAGGAAATTCAATTCTGGCATCTGTAAGAATTTTTGACGAATGCATATGTCATAATTTTCCAGCATGTCGTTCATATCTTTTGGCATGCCATATTTCCCGAAAAATTCGGGTGTCCCATAAAATTTAGCCTTGGTCTTGAATTTAAATAATGCCTTGCCGGGTAATTTGCTGAGCAAACGCGTATCCAATATAGTAATATCAGGATTTGACATATTCATATGATGATTCGTTAATATATCCAATCGAACCTTGGGATATTTTGCATATAGCTTAGACAAACCTGATAAAAGCCCACTGCCTGCAAAACCCTCCTCGCTCCATATAGAAATATCCCCGGTTAATTCTTCTGGTTCAGATATATTTGCCATTATATTGTTTAATATATTAGAAATAGATTCTATGTCTGCATACAGTTGTCGCGTAGCGTTGGTAGGTACACTGCCCGTAGAACTGCGAATCAACAATGTAGTCTTTAATCTGGATTCCAAATCTGCAATCATTTTTGACATATTAGAATATTTAATACCATTACGTTCAGCAGCGGCCTGAATCTGGCCCAGGTCTATCACCTCTTTTAATGCAAATAATTCACGTAAAAGTGTCGTTTTTGTCTTGATTGTAGGCATTGGCACTCTCCTGGTGTTATGTATTTTTAGGACTTTATTCCCAACAAATGACATTACAAAAAGAGAACAAATGCCAAAAACTGTGAATAAAAACTTAGATTTTTATGCTGATTCAGTCAATTTTTCCCGAAAAATGGGACTTTTTGCTGACTCCACTCCCTTTTTATACACTATTTCGCATAAAAAAGGTATAAAAAAATTTCAATAAAGTCATTTTATAATTGTTGCGTGTTAAGAAAAATAACAAACAAATACCAACCCAAGGAGTAAAAAAATGACACAC
Source organism: Alphaproteobacteria bacterium (assembly GCA_017546265.1). Taxonomy (GTDB): domain Bacteria; phylum Pseudomonadota; class Alphaproteobacteria; order Rs-D84; family Rs-D84; genus Enterousia. Next base: position 121,952 of record JAFYXG010000011.1, on the reverse strand, counting down.
AATGAAGTATGGACAGCAATAGATAAATTTGCAAAAAATCACAATATGTCTTGTTCAGGACTGGCAAGATTCAGCGGTCTGGATCCAACGACATTTAACCGCAGCAAGCGTCATTCAAAATACGGACAACCACGCTGGCCTTCTACAAACAGTATTGCCAAAATTCTGGAAGCAACGGGTTCAAATATAAATGACTTTATCCAATGCTTTCGACAGACAGTAGTATAATTTCCCCCGAATGGGGGATTTTTTTATTGCCAAAAATCACACCGCCCAGATGGGCGGTGCGGGGCGTGGAAACACTTGCAAAACTAGAACTCGTACCTGAAGTTCAAACGACCGGTTTGAGAGGTATAGTCTGCACGGGCAGATATATCATAGTTTAATGACACTTCTAATCCCATCAGGTTCATACCAATACCAATGCCCAATTCGTTCGCTATGCGTGATAAACGTTCGCCATTTAATACATATGCCTCTACACCAGGCATCGCAACCGCGATGTTATTGTCGTCCGATATCAGGTCATATTTTACCGCATAGTGAATCTGGGGACGTATTATCCAACCATTGTTCAACAACAAATCAACAGCATATTTGGTCCCTAATGATGCTGTCAGGTAATCTGATGCGTCAATGTGATTGCGAATACCCAACGAATTCCTGTAATCAGTCGAGTTGATACGCAAATACTGCATGGATAATTCAGGTGTCAGACCACCAATAAACTCGTACCCAGTGGCAACCCGTGCACCATACATATCAATATCATAATCAGATGATACTGCAACACCCAAGGCAGAACCGTCTTCGGCATAGTCAGACATGGTGTAATTCACAACTGCGTTCGCATACCATGCAGATGGTTGATACTGGCCATAGACAAAGATACTGGACGAGTCTATGTCTGTATCACGGCTGAGACTGCTGATGTCTGAACGGGTATAGGCATAGCCCGCACCAAATGTCCAGATGTTATTTACACTGGCATCTATACCGGCCGACATACCGCGTGTATAACCGTTAAACGAACCGTTTAATTTGGTCTTGTTATACAGACCAGTGGCCCAAACACCACCAAAGTCAATGCTCATATCTCCGCCACTGCGTCCCAAACCAGACATAATCATACGGTTAGATGCCAGCGAAGAAATTGTATGCTGGACCGATACGCCCGAAGCCTGGTGCACCGATGAGTGTTCGGGATTAATTGCAGCAGCCGCAGATTCAACTGCATCACGTGCAGCGGCTGTGTCCGATGCCAGGGCATCTTGGAATCGTATCGACAAATCATTTAGACCCGCCGATGAAGATGTCGATACACCAGACACTACTCGGGCCGCATTATCAGACAAACCATTGTCGGTGGCAATTTCTGATACTGACTTGGTCATGGCAATCACATCGCCACCATTCCATGTCAGGTTATACACAGGACTGCTGATGTCCACATTATCAAAGGTCTGGTCGCCAAAGACGTGGTATGTGCCCGCACCTTCAACAGATAATTTCATTGTGCCTGAACCAGTAAAACCACCGTCATTGCTAACCATAATCTGGGCCGTGTCACCACTGCGTAATGTCGCCAACATTGTGCCATCCAGTGCAATCGCCCCCTGGGTTATACTGGACGTTCCTATGTTCATGGTCGTGCCAGATGCGATGTTTAACGTGCCATTCCCAGTGATACCGCCATTTAATGTCACATCAGCATTAAAATTTACAGCACCATCGTTGTGAATATCGTTGGATATCCCATTCGCAGTATTACCACTGAACGTGGCAACATCATTAAACGTGATGGTGTCGTTATTATACACTGCACCACCCATGCCACCTGCGGTGTTATTATTAAATGCTGTTCGCCCGTTAAAGGTTATAGTTGCGGTCCCCGTTGTTCCATTATCTGGTGCTGCAAAGTTCCATATCGCGCCGCCATCCAACGTTGATTTATTATTTGAAAACGTTGTTGTACCGGTAATTATTACTTCAGAATCATTGTCCGCACCATTAAATGCACGCGATACAATCGCACCACCGTACGCACCAGACGTATTCGCGTTAAAGATATTCGTGCTGGTGCCGGTGCCGATAATCAGTGTCGCTGTATCAGTGTTGCCACGATTGTGGATTGCACCACCTCCACTTTTGGTCGTGCCACTATCCGATGCAGTATTCGCAGAAAACGTATTCCGAGTGCCGCCTATGGTCAAATCGCCCGAGTTAAATATAGCACCACCATAACCCGCGTCTGCCGTATTACGCAAAAAGGAAATGTTCGATGCAGTCAGTGTAGATGTGCCACCGTTATCGAACGCACCCGCTGAACTGGTTGTCTTGTTCGTGTCAAACAATACATTGCCGGTGGTATTTACAGAAACTGTACCTGCATTTTTCAGGCCACCACCATTGCTGCCTGTATTGTTGACAAAGGTAAAGTTCCCACCTGATACAGATACATTCCCCGCATTTACCAATGCACCGTTCAGATTGTTTGTATTCTTGGTAAATGTTGCACCATTGTCAAAAAAAACTGTCGTGGTGGCCGTATTATTTAACACTGTGCCAACACCAGTATTTTCACTAAATGTCGCAGAGTCACGAAACGCAACTGTGCCAGCAGATTCGCCTAAAAATATCGCAGATGCACCTGCGGCTGAATTTTTACTGAAAGTCGCGGCACCTTCGAATGTGGTGTCGCCTCCCATAATCGCCAAGGCACCGCCGTTCTTGGCCGCAACATTGTCAGAAAAGTTTGCTGTGCCATTAAATATCATGTCGCCGGCCGCTATAATCGCACCACCCTGGGATGCAGATTCGTTGCCAAAAAAATTGGCCGTTTTATCAAACACTATCATACCATTTCTGTGGTTGATGGCACCACCGCCCGCATATACACTATTCATAGAATCTGATACACTGTTGTCAGAAAAGTTGGCAGAATCATAAAAAATAATATCTGGCGATGTTGCGTTGCCCATGCCATAGTTAAATATCGCACCGCCACCGTTGGCATTATTTGTACCATTACCGTCAAATGTTGTCGAACCAACAAAGACTATCTTGCCCCCCTGGGTATAACCACTGCCACTGGTTGATGACAACCAACCATTACCAATAACGCCGCCCATACCACCATCGTTTAACGAATTTCCTGTAAATGTACTGGTACCATCAAACGTCAAAACAACATTTGGAACGTCCTGCATATAAAATACACCGCCATTATTCGCCGTGGTTGATGCAATGTTTTCGGCAACTGCATCTGTGTAGGTTGTGTTTTCAGTAATAACACTGCGACCCGTTATGGTTTCCGCCATGGCCGGCATAATAAATAATGCCGGTAATACAGAAACACCAATTAATGTATTGTGAAATGAAAATTTCATGTGTTTTCCCCCTTTGGTTTGTTTACATATGAACATGTATACAATGAATTAAATTAAAAATAACTAGGTTCGTATTCTTGGTAAAAAAATCCCCGACATGCGGGGATTTTTGATTTCAGGATAAATTAAAGGAGGTGAAAAATGTATCCCGAAACCATATCAACCAAACAAAAAGGAACTATGAAATAACATCACGTTAGCGTGTAAAGCTGAGATGACCACTGTCGTCATAGACATAGACGGTGCTGCCACCACGGCGAATGCTGACTGTGCCGCCGGTATAGCCAACCAGTTCACCACTTTGTGTGAATTTCAAATGACCACGTTCATCATAGACATATATCATGTTGCCATTTTGTTTTACAGTTCCGATTGCCATTTTAAACTCCCTTGGTTATATGGAACTTTTATATTATAACCACGGCCCCAGGACAAAATTGGTCCACACCAATACAAAATGCAAAAAAATTTTCCTGTTCCACAATCTTAGTCAATCATTTCCGCAGAAATTATTATGTCAGGATTGTCAACATGGCCATTTAACCATTCATCACCACGGGTGATTTTATCCACATTTTCCATGCCCGATATGACGCGACCCCATACTGTATAATTTCCGTCCAAAAACGGACAATCTGCAAAACAAATAAAAAATTGGGAATCCGCAGAATTTTTATCCGATGTGCGAGCCATGCCAACTGTGCCGCGGGCAAATGTAACAGATGAAAACTCGGCAGGGATTTTAACTCCACTGCCCCCAGTACCATCACCACGTGGACATCCCGTTTGGGCCATAAAACCATCTATGACACGATGAAATGGCAGACCATTATAAAAACCACTGCGTACCAATTCCGCAATTCGTGCCGTGTGCCGTGGGGCAACTTCAGACAACATTTCTATTATCACCGTGCCAGTACCAAGATTTAATTTCAATTTTTCCATTGTTTTTTCCATTTGGTTAGTGTGTGTTTATGAATCCCGACCGTTTGGACCAATCATGTCATTCGCAATATCGGGTATCATCATATCGTCCAAACGTCCAGAATCCAGTTCATGTTGGGCCCGCGTCAAATCGGCACGACTGCGTTTTGCACGATTTTTTTTTCAATTTTTGTTGTATCGTTGGTGGCGATGGCTCGACACGACCATTTGGATTTAATTTAATATTCGTTACATCATTCAAGTTTGATGTTCCCAACCGCAAATCCTGGACGCCGCTGAAATCCAGTTCACCAGACAAACCTGTGCACCAATGAAACACCAATTCGCGTGCATTCGGATTAAAACGCACATTTTGGTCAGCAAAATCCAAACTGGATAATTCCAGGTACTGAACCCGACTGAAATCAAAGTTTTGTATTGCCGGCATTGGATGGCAGGGGGCAACACCAATATGCAGCCTGTTGCGATTCCAGATGACATTATCCACTTTTGAAAAATCTATCTGATACAGGAATAATTCGTCAACATTTGAAAAATCAACCGTGCCTGACAGACCAGACACCTCGGACATGCGGATGTGGTTGGCAGACGGATTTACAATAATGCCACCAGTACGAACATTTGACATATCCAGGCTTGCCACGTTGCCACAATCCAGCACACCGTCTGTGCGAACGTTCCCCAAATTTATATTATCTGCATTTGGATTCAGTGTCAGATTCTTTATCATTATCGGTGTCCAACTGTCACCACGCAATTTCAATGATTTCACATTACTAAAATCCAATGTATCACATGATAAATCCATGCCAAATATATGTACGACCGATGCATTCGGATTTATGTTTGATATTTTCAAATCGTCATTGTCTGTTAATTCAATACGGTCTACATTCCTGAGGTTTATTTTACCAGGTGCAGAAACATCTTCAAGTTGTACAGATTCCGCATTCGGATTCACACTGAATCCAGAATTAAAAATACAATGCCGTAAATCAAGGTTTTTAACACGACCAAAATCAACACTGTCTGTAAAATTCATGAATTCTAATTTTACCGTATCTGTACACGGCACATCCAGTGCAGTCATCAGCCCATCACAAACCGTCAAGAATCTTTTCCCATCAACCATCAGACTTTTTCCGCCATTGGGTTCGCGAACCAACTGAACACTTTTCCCCGCAATCGCGTTTGTAATAAAATCACCATTGGCCCGACCACCCGCAATGTTTTTGACAGTTTTTGTTTGCAAATCCAGCATTAACCCGCCGCCCAACATTAACTGATGCCCAGGATTTAATGGTGTGACAATGCCGTCTTTGACATAAAAGTCCGCCCCAACATAGGTGTTGTTAATTTCACAAATATACTTAAAAATTCGGTCGTCAATCACAACATATTCATCCGGCAGTTCTATGTGCTGGGCCGAGAAATCAACGTCAAAATAGTGTTTAATCGCGTCAGACAACCCCGGAATAATATTATCCGGATTGGAATTATATGTGTTGTCGGGGTTTGAAACAGAATGGTTATAACGATTTTTAATACTGATAAATCCGCCAGACTTTAGAACCTGGATGGACAAAACGGATGTACCATATTCGTCTTCGCGTTGTGGGGTTGGAAAATTTTCGCGGCGGATTTTATCCACGTCTTTGCGAACCGCGTTAATGATATGATAACGCCTGAAACGCATGTCATCGTGAAATGTACACAGTTCTTCACCCGCGGCAAAATATTGCCGAATTGCGTTTTGTTTACTTAACGTGTCCGCAACATACGCATCATAGCCCGCACGACTTAATAATGCGATTGGGTCCATGTGTACGGCATGTTCCTGGATTTTAACGCCCTTTAACGATATTAAATACTGCATTATCGGTTCGGCATCACGCCCCGCATAACGAACAATTTTGTCTAAATTTGGAATATCAAATATGCCATTGTCATAGTTTCGAATGGCCTTGGCAAAACGTTCGCCATTTTGATTTTTTATAATGTCGTACATAGATTTTGGCATAGTATGTCCCTATAAACACAAAACATTATATCACATAAAAAAATTAAAAACCCCATAAATATGGGGTCATGGGGTGTGAAACTATTTTTTTCGAGAACGCGTTGGCCGCTTAGGTGGGGACGGACGGCGGCGAGATGGTTTGACCATTTCCGATGCGGACATCAGGTCGACCGTAACATTACCATCTGCAACATCCATAATATGATTTACATTATGACGCAGGTTTGGATGACGGTCTGCGTACTTTTTTATGCCAACCAAAATCGCAGCCGTTATAACACGTTCCAGGTCCGCAGTATTTATGTTTTCTGATATCTTGCCACGAATGCCGGACATAATCCCGTTAACGGTACTTTTGGCACGGCGAATGAATCTGCGGCGACGGACACCGCGAACCAATTCGCGTACCCACATTAATATCAGTAGCACAACCAATGGCACTATGATGCAAAATAAAAAATATCGATACCAACTGTCGCAAAACGGGGTGGCGAACATGGCATCGCAAATACGCTGAAAATGCAGCACAGATACCGCAACCATTTCATAAATGGCCAATACGGTTAAACATACTTTTGACTTTAATAACATTTTTGGGTCCTCTCTCTTCTCTGGATATCTAACAGAGTACAGAAATACACCACAAATGTCATCAGGTATGAATTCCAACAAATACATTTAGCGTTGATTCGCCCGATATGCACGCTGGGTGGCCAGCCAATATTCCCGGTTCTTGCGATTACATTCCAATATGTATTTGTTCATTTTGTCTATGGATTCGTGGATTTCCGTATCAGGACAACAGTTTATATATGTGTTTTGCGTAATGTAATCATGCAAATCAAAATACTTTAGCCCCATATCATACATATCCAAATTCGAAATGGGCGGCGTTAAATTTAATGTTGATTTAGTATCCAGATACTTAGTCGGACTGGCGTTTTTCTGATAGAATATGCCACCAATACCATTTTGGGTGTCCAAACTGTGATTCAATACATACTGGGTATTGTACAAATCAGGCGAAACAACGTTCCAGTATTTATAAATCGGTTGATAAATAACAGTCTGATAACGTGTCGGTGTATAAGTTCGAACAACCGGTGTTTGAATTTTGTTTTTTCCCTTTTGTATTGTATTTAAACGCACATCTTCCATATCATAACGCAACATCTTGTCACAATACGGGAAACCAACACGGCGGGCAACCAAACAGTAGTCTGATACACTCGTAAACGTATAGTTATTTATATGCATTTGAAGTACACTGGGCAGGTGACGAAACTGAAAAGAACCAGGCCCACAAAAGTTTATACACTTGTCTCGTCCAGGCACAGATGAATCAACACGCTCGACAATTAACATTCTGTCTTTTAGACCTGTACGACTGGCAATGTGCATGTGTGGGTCAATGTCATCAACCGTACGCGACATGTATATATCACCCAACCATACACCTATACGCACCTTGTCAAACCAATCCAATAACAAACTGATTTCGGTTGCGTTTAATGGCTGAGATTCCAGAACTTTGATTACAATTGGTTTTATACGAGCCTCCATCACTGAAAATTCAGAATTACATTTTTCACAGGCTGGAAACTTGAACGCACCAAACGCGACACTTTGTCCATTTGGAGCGATATTCGGTAAATGACACGGACGTGATAAACCGCCAGTCATTTTAATTAACCACTGGGGGATAACATGTTCCATGTTCTTGTTTTGCGGTTTATTACCACAAAAAATACAAAACTTTGCCAATATTTACACCTTTGTTATATACCTATTATAATATTGACAAAAACAGATTTCCATAATTTTTTTAAAAAAAATCCCCGTTTGGGGATTTGGTTTATTCGGCTGCTGGAACGTCTTCGTTCAATGCGGGGGCAGACGTGCCCGAGTCGGTGTCTGCATGCCGCTCTATCGCACGGGCAACCGTTTCTATTTGCAACAGTTGATTCTCAAGGGCTGCACGCTCGGATGATTTATAGCCTGTTTCCGTTTCAGGTTCTATCGTACCGGTTTCATTACCATCGTTCGCAGCCTCTCCATCGGAAATCGCAGGATTTATCAAATTCTTGTATATTTCAAGGGCTTCGTAAGTCCCAGCCATGTCACGAGCCAATAATTTATTTTCAGGCCCAGGAAAAAACCACTCGTCCAATTTTACCGCAGTAATTTGCATAATAGGACGCGTCCGTGATTCCGATAACCACTTTGGCAAAAACGGCATGTCTGAATAGTACCACAATGCACCCCAATAAAATATGCCCATCACAACAATACCGCGGATAATACCAAATATTACCCCCAAGGTCTTGTCCGTGACATTCATTATGCTGTCCTGGATTTTGTCACGCAGTTTTTGATTCAAAAATCCAACCAATAACAATATCGCAAAGAACACGATAAAGTAGGACGCCACCAATGTGCCAACGGTTGAATCAGGCAAATCAAACCATAACTGAAGCAATTTATCCAACCATGGTGATGCAAATCGAGCAGAAATCGCCGCAACAACCCACGACAGTGTCGCAATCGTTTCATAAACACCGCCGCGTATCGTAGCCCATACCGTGGACGCCAAAATGACGCCCACGTAAATATAATCAAGTGTTGTTAAATCAAACATACTCTTTCCGATTTAATCGTTGATTCAAAGGTAATTATTTCTTTTTGTCTTTGCGAACCAATACATAGCCTAAGCCCGCAACCAATACTATCAACAATCCCCAGAACCAAACTACGCTGCCCTGCTCATTTTTTTTTTCAACATTTTCAGCAGCAGCTGCTGTGTATTCAGAAATCGCAGATGTGCGATCAGCATGTTCCGATTTGAACTTTACTGCATCTTCGGCCAAAGCTTTTTTATTTTCTGCCGCAACAGCCTTTTGTTCATCCGTCATGTCAACTTCGACATGTTCACGCAATGTATCCTTCATAAATTCAGCATAACCCTGTTCGCATTTGTCACCAACTACAATTACAGGAACACCACCAGATTCAAAACCACATTTGGTCAATGTTTCCTGGAACAGTTCCTGTGTCGATGGTTCCATAACGTTTACTTCGGTTACCTTTAATTCTGGGTATTCATAAATCAGTGTACTGGAAATAAATTCACGTGCATGATGACAGTGCGGGCATGTTGGTGAATAAAATACCGTAATGTCCGCTGCAGATGCAGAACCAATGAATGACAGACCCATAATGGCCGATAATAATGATGTTTTTTTCATGTTTACTCCTTTCGATGTTCCGATTATAGAAAATATTTTATAAATCGTGCAAGTGCTTTTTAATAAATCTTTCCTGTTGATATATTTACACTTTCAACACATGATAAAAAATACAACAAGGAGGTTAAACAATATGTTCACACTGTCTGAATTCCCTTTACCATACCCAACCGATGCATTGACACCTTATATTTCTACACAAACGTTGGAAACTCACCACGGAAAACATGTCGCAACCTATATAGACAATCTGAATAAACTGATTCAAAATACTCCGTACGAAAACGTGTCTTTGGTCGAAATTATAGAGCAGTCCGCAGGAAAAACAAATGAACAAAAAATCTTTAACAATGCCGCCCAGGTTTATAACCACGACTTTTTCTTTCATGGAATGTGCCCAAAGTGCGAAGCAAAAATCCCAGATGAAATTATTAACAGTTTTGGCACAGAACAACAATTCAAAGAACAATTTAAATCCGCCGCAACATCGCTGTTTGGCAGTGGATATACATGGCTGGTACGCGACAACGATAACGTTCTGAAAATCATTAACACCGCAAATGCAGATACACCAATCGCACATAATATGAAACCTGTTTTGGCATTAGATGTGTGGGAACATGCGTATTACTTGGACTATAAAAATAAACGAGCCGATTTCATAGATTCTTTTCTGAACGATTTAGTCGACTGGGATTTTGTGGCAGAAAATTTGAAACAATAATTCAGGCACTTTAATTTTTTGAGGGGGGCGATCGCCCCCTGTTTTTAGTGAGCATTTAATAAACGAATATCATCAAATTCTGAAAAACGATTGAACATAGCACGAGCAAATGGACACAAGGCCAAAACATGTAAACGCTGGCTTCGTGCCATGGCGGCAACACGTCGAACCAATGACAACCCAACGTGCCGATTGCGATATGTGGGGTCGACACATGTATAGTCTATGATAAGTTTGTCAGAACCAATGCGAACAAAGGTAATCTCGCCAATTTTATGACCGTGCAAGACCGCATGAAATGCGTCCCCGGATTCTGATATAAAATACTGAATGTCATCTACCATAAACAAAATATATCATGTAAAAAACAAAATTGTTATACGACTGTATTCCAAAAAAATATCCCGCAGGTGGCGGGACAGATAATCATTATAGCAAATCAAAGTTCTTGCGGATAATGCGACCACTGCGGCGAAGCGATGCGGATTCGGTCGAATCCATACGCGGTGACAATGTCGCAATAACTCCAGACGCCCCCACAATGCGAGGCAGCGACATGGCCAGCACCCTGTCCCCAATACCGTCTGTAATCGACACTGTTAAAATCCGGTGTTCATCATTTACAATACAACGAACCAAGTCCGCAACCGCACCAGCAATACCATCCCAGGTAGCACCACGGCCCTGAATTATTTCATAGGCGGCATTATGTACGCGATGCTCGATTGTGCGGCGAGTCGTCTGAGGCAGACTGATTTTCGTCTGACGACAAAACGAATTCAAATCAACACCACCAATACACGCAGATGACCATACAATCATGCTGCTGTCACCATGCTCGCCCAGGACATAGGCATTGACAGACTGGGTCGATACAGCTAACTGACGCGACAATATCGTACGCAAACGAGCAGAATCCAACATTGTGCCCGTACCAATGACACGTGATGGCGGTAATTTTGATATTTTCTGGGCCAACATTACCATCACATCCAATGGATTAGTGACGATAATTAAACGCACCGTCTTTGAATCCACATTCGCCATAACACGCGGAATAATATCTGATATAACCGCAGCATTCGCGTGCAGTAAATCTGTGCGGGTTTGACCAGGACGCTGGTTCGCACCCGCCGCAATTATTACAATGTCAGAACCACGAATTGCACGATATGTGTTTACCGCAGTAATTTTTATATCATATGAAAATGCCGCTGCATGCCCCAAATCTTCGGCCGCAGCACGGGCACGAATGCCGTCACGGTCAAATAATACTATTTCATGGGCCAGCCCAGTGTTCGCAACAGATGTCGCAACCGCAGAACCAACCGAGCCAATACCTATGATTGCTATTTTCATATTCTCTCTCTTATTCCTGTTGCGGATATTATATCATAAAATCACAATAAATGATATGAGTATAAAAAGAAAAAAACACGGGGTGCATGCCCCGTGTTTTAATATGACTTTGCAACGAACACATACGTTGGGTCGTTGTCGTCCAGACAACGGCGGGTGATTTTGTATTTCTCCATCAAGCCATCAAACCCCTCATTTGTGGTCATATCGTATTTAATACGGAAAAATCCAATTTCACCGTTCGCCAAAGCAGCGTCCAATGCAGTCAAATCTGCAACATCATGTATCATTTCCGCGTTGCGTTTTTCAACACGCGATACCATCGTGTCATGAATATCGTGCATTATGTCATTTACACTGGCAATCAGTTCATCGGTTGTGATTGTACGCTTGGATTCACGGCCCAAATCACGGCGTGTAATCGTCACATTGCCAGATTCCATTTCACGGGCACCAATTTCAACACGCAATGGCACACCACGTTTAATCCATTTCCACATTTTGTCCGGCGCGCGCATATCAGACGTATCAACCAAGACACGCACACCCGCAGCACGCAGTTTGTCACCCAATTCATCAGCATACGCGTTTAATTGTGCCGCTGTATCTTCGCGGGTGATTGGAATAATTACAACCTGGTATGGAGCAACAGATGGTGGCAAAATCAGACCATCGTCATCAGAATGAACCATAAACATTGACCCCATCATACGAGTTGTCGTCCCCCAACTGGTCGTCCAACCATGCTGCAGTTTACCATCATTACCCAAGAACTGGATGCCAAAGGATTTTGAAAAATGCTGGCCCAGGTCATGCGATGTACCCGCCTGTAAAGCACGTCCATCCTGCATAATGTGTTCCAATGTGTATGTGTGGTCGGCACCGGCAAAGCGTTCTTCGGGGGTCTTTTCGCCCATAATAGATGGAATCGCCAAAACATCACGCATATAGTCGCCGTACATTTTGTGCATTTTACGTGCATCTGCGTTTGCCTCTTCATGGGTGGCGAAAACGTTGTGGCCCTCTTGCCAGTTAAATTCAGATGTACGCAAGAACATGCGTGGACGCATTTCCCAACGCATTACGTTGACCCACTGGTTCAATTTCAATGGCAAATCACGATAAGACTGGACCCAGCGCGACATCGCTTCGCCGATAATGGTTTCAGATGTCGGACGAATAATGTATGGCTCGGTCAATTTGGAATCTGGGTCGGGCTGCAACGTGCCGTCAATCATTTTCAGGCGATGATGCGTCACAACCGCACATTCTTTGGCAAAGCCAGCAACATGTTCGGCCTCTTTATTGAAAAAGTCAATCGGTATCAGTAATGGAAAGTTTGCGTTCTGGACACCATGTGATTTTATGCGTCTGTCCATTTCATCACGCATCAGTTCCCATATCGCCCAACCATATGGCTTAATCGTCATACAACCACGCACAGGGGCATTTTCCGCCAAATCTGCGGCAACGATTAAGTTCTGGTACCATTCGCTGAAATTTTCAGCACGTGTTGGTGTAATTGCTGTTTTCATCTTTTAATCTCTTTTATTCTTAATTTCGTTTTTATTTTTTATCTTTTAATTCCATGTATTTGTCCGACACGATTTTGTGCAGTGTTTCGGCAATCTGCTTTCTGTCCATACCCGCCAAGGGCGGTGGTGGCAATAATGTAATTTCAACCGTAAAGCCACCAAGCATCATAATGTGAAACACCTGGCCAAAGGCACTGCGTTCACGTTTGCATTTGGGGCCAGCATCCATTTTTTTGTTATCAAAGTACGCAAAGTGGTCGGCCATCGTTTGCTCGTCAATTACAGAACCATCTTTGTATCGATAATGCATCGCCATAGGCTGGACCGTGACGTTCGAATTTTCTACAAAATTAAACAATGAACTTTTGAACGGTTTTACATATGCACCGTTTGTTGTGGTTCCTTCGGGAAATAAAATCATCGGGTATTTAACAGATTGTACTGTTTTTTGCACAACCGCCAATGCATCACGTGCATGCGATGGACGGCGATCGACAAAAATAACCCCAAAACATTTGGCAACCCAACCAACCAATGGCCAATTCTCCATTTCCTTTTTGGCAATAAAACTGCCGCGAAATGCAAATGGAAATGTTGCAATCTCGAACACGGATATGTGATTGGATACAACCATTAACGGACGTGCATCTGTCAGTTTTCCATGCACCACAATCTTTATCCCGCCCAATTTGACCAAAAACCACATGAATACAGGCATATAATTCACAGCCATACGATGTGGCATAAATACAATTATAGGCAACTGGACAACAACCATTACCCAGAATAATACAAACTTAATCGCAGCAGCGGTCGTGTTAAAAATGTTCTGTTTACGCAATTTTGCCATGATTACTGTTCTTCGGTTTCGTTTTTTTCTGTGTCTTCGATATACTCTGCATCGGCCGCATCTTCGTGCAACAGAAATTCTACAATCGCACGCACAACACGGAACGGACCAACCACAGGGAATGTTATTATTTTGCCAACAGTCTTGATAATATTATCTTTGTCATCCGATGGTTCGCCCAATGCGTTTTCACGACCCAGGAAATGCTTTTGATAAGTGGCATTCATTTTGCGGGTTTCCATCATTACAAACACGTCATAGGTATTAAACGGTTTATCAACAAATACACCACGACCAAATGTTGCACCCAGACGCAGATACCCCTTAATCAGCGGTGTCATTTCAGATCGAGCATCGGATTCATCCACAAATTCAGGTGGCAAAATGTTCATGCGACCCAACTTTGGATTTACACCGTCCGCAAACCGGTCAGTCAATACAGTGGCACGCAGACGCAATGGTGATAAATGATTATAGTACAAATATGATATCGCCTGGGCAGAACGTGCAGGCTTTATCCCAACAAACGATGCAACACCAAATAAAACCTCTATCTTGCGGCGAAGTATCAATTCGCCCAACCCCGCCCACAACATACGCATCACAAGTGCATTTTCACGATACGATTTTTCAACACATGCACGCGACATTTCTGCAATGTTGCCATTGAACTTTTTAATCTTGGAAATATTAAATTCTGATTCTGTATAAAATCCACCCATCTTTTCCGCCGCATTGCGATCAATGATACGATATGTACCAACAACACGGCCATTGTGAAATACAGCCATGTATTCAGCAAATCTGTCATAGGCATCATATTCTTCGCCAAGAGCATGCTGCTCGGCCGTAGCAGAGGCACCTTCTTCCTGGACAAAGACAGCATATCGCAGCTGACGAACCTGTTTGCGTTCTTCTTTGTTGCGGGTTAATCGTACTTCGTAATCACGAATTTTAATGGCCATAAATAATCCTTTGTATTCAATATATGGGAAAAGAATATCAAACAAACGCCCAACATTCAACGATTTTATTTATATTATAAAAAAACGCACTTTGCGTGCGTTTTAGTCAATGCAGTTTATCTGCCAATTCAGATATCGCAATTGCATACCAATTCGAATTGTTCCACTTCTTAATTCTATAAAAATTCGGGTATGTTAAATATGCAGTTATCACAGGCATAGGTGCAACATCTGTGTCAGAGACAGCCGCCGTAGATGACGCTACAGAACGGGCCAAGTCAATCGCAGACACATCCGCAACCAAACCCGCAACCATTTCAGTTTCTGGTATCGGTGAACCGTCCGGATTTAATACACCCATACCAGACCACTGGGGTAACGATAACTTGGTTTTGCCGTCCAATAACGAAATATCAAAATCAGCAGGTAAAATAACACGGCGAACAATACGCTGGTTCTTGTCCCAACCCAATTTGTTCAGATAATTCCCCGCACTGAACATCGCATCACTGATGTTGTTGATGATGTCTGTGCGACCGTCACCATTGCCGTCTGTCCCATACTGTGCAAGAGTGGTTGGAATAAACTGAAAATGCCCCATCGCACCAGCCCAAGACCCCTGAATTTCTGATATATCCAACCCGTTTTTATCCGCAATCTGCATCAGGGCAATTAACTGATTCCCAAAAAATGTCTCGCGGCGACCGTCATACATAAGAGTTAAAAATGCATCAACTAATTTATGACGCGATTTTACCGCACCATAGTTAGATTCCATACCCCAAAAAGCCAACATAATATGCGGCGGAACACCATACTTTGCATCAACACGAGATAACAAGGTCGGATATTTTGCACGCATCCTTTGCCCGTTGGCAATACGCGTGGAATTGACCGTGCGTTCCAAATATCCATCCAACGTCAACTTAAACTCGGCCTGGTTTTTATCACTTTTTACAATAGATGGGATAAACGCAACATTACGCAACGTAGAATCTATGACCGTTTCCGATACCCCAGATGTCGCCGCACGCGAACGCACCGAATCCATTATCCCGTACCAGCGTTCTAAATCGAATTCGCCACGGTCTGCGTGGGCGTTAAATGGTAAGACAATCATCGCGGCAAACAGCCACACAACAAAACGATGCATCAAATTCCCCCTGGGTTAGAATGAATACTTGATACCAAGATGCAATCCAAATGATTGCCAGGTCGCACGCTTTAACGAGTCGTTAACCTTTTCTGTGTGTGCTGGTACCGTCTCTAATAATGGAACATAGTATTTATTACCAAGCTCGTCAATAACTTCCTGCATTACATATTGACCGTTTTCGTCAATTACATACTGACTGTATTCGGCAACATACAACTCGCCCGGGATTTTGCCAACATGGAACAGGTTCATATCAACCTTTAATGCCAATTGTACACGGTCTGACAATTTATAATTATACTCCATTTCTGCAGCATAGGAATATGCACCATTGCTGCCCTCGTCCAGAAAACTGGGGTTCTGCTGCCAATCGGTTCGATTTGGCCAGATACCTTCAGATGAATATTTGGGTAGACCAACCTGCATATAGACACGCAGTTTATCCTTTAACGTCATCTGCTTTTCAATTTCCAGACCAATATAGAACCCAGACCAGGTTGTGTTATAGATATGGGTTGTACCCTCGACAATAATGGGGCCATCTCCACCAATAATTACGCACTCGTTCGCATCAACACCCCACGGAATCGTACCCATCGATATTTCATAGTCGCCGGTTGTCAGACTGTCCCCCAAATACGGAAAGCCGTCTATGCCGGTACCAGATGCGGTATTCGTTACAATCTTGATATCTTCGGGGGACATACAAACCTGGTACCAATCATCAGGCGGTGTCGTGCCCACAGGAACCGAAAAGTATTCACCCAATTCATTTCCATATACATAGTGCCCCTGGTCCGTCATCAGTGGCAGATAAATGCCGGGATTCGGATAGTAATGGTCGGACATTTCCAGATTATGCTTAAAAATCTCGTACCCAAAAGTGGGAGACAGTTTCCAACCGCCAATATCCCATACATGATGAGCAGATAATCCAAAACGGAAATGATTGCTGCGACCAGACTGATCACCCATGGATATCGTGAAAATACCGTATTCTGGGTATGCAGCCTCGAACGGTTTCAGGTCATAGTCCATGGACAAACCACCATGCGACATATCACCATAGGTATATTCACCATAAACAGATAAATCAAAATCACGCAGACTGAAATTATGACGGGCACCAACATAGATTTCATTCCAAATCATGTCGTCCCATTCCAAAATAGAATTCACACCAGTTTCAAATTCAAAGTCCGCAAATCGCCGTGTATAGCCCGCATATAAAAACGTTGATGGTTGGGCATCGAATGGGACGGCAATACCGTTGGCGGTCATGTCCCCAGTCAAAACAGGGGCCGCCACGGTACGTGGAACCTGGTACGAATATGAACGTGAACCAACAACCTGTTTGCTGCCCGATTTACCAACATATTTTGTATAACCCTGATTTGCATATTTAGCATATGCCGTCTGGTTCGCGGTGGGCGTGGTTGCCTGTTGATAATATGACGGCACACCTTCGTTTGCAGCAAACGCAGCAAATGAAGTATAAAACAGTGATAAAAATGCGAATTTCCCTGCCTTCATCATATATTTTGTTGTGTGTATTATATCACAAATTTTTTTTATATAAAAGTGTTTTCATTTATTACTTGCATGAATGAATTCACGGGGTAAAATGCACGTATTATGAAAGCAACATCACACAATATATATATTCATGTCCCGTTTTGCATGTCCAAGTGTAATTACTGTGCGTTTTTTTCACGCCCCTGTGCCACCCCTGACTGGGATGGTTTTACAAATAAAATATGCGATGAAATTAAATACTGGTGTAAAAAACTGATGTCGCCAGATGTCCCAACCGTATTTTTCGGTGGGGGCACACCATCACTGATGCCCGTAAAATCTTTTGAAAAAATTATGGATACAATTCGACAATCATTTTACCTGGTGCCAGATGCAGAAATTACACTGGAATCAAACCCAGGAACACTGAACTACGCAAAATTGAATGACTTTGTTCAATTGGGCATCAACAGACTGTCTACAGGGGTTCAAAGAATAAATGATGATCAGTTACGTTTCTTGGGGCGAAAACACTGCGTTGCAGATGCGTACAGATTGCTGGAATCCGCAAAAAAAAATCGGAATCCAAGTATCGGCAGACCTGATATACGGAATACCGAACGATACAGTTGATGATGTGATTCAAATGTGTCATGCGGTAAATCAAATGGGAATTTCGCACTGTTCTATGTATGAACTGACCATTGAACCAGATACCCCCTTTGGTAAAATGAACCTGAGTATGCCAGATAACGAATGCATGGCTCAGATGTACACGGCAATTGCAGACAATCTGAACCTGCCCCGGTACGAGGTTTCAAACTATGCTGCACACGGACACGAATGCAGACATAATCAAAATGTATGGAGCGGCATGCCGTATATCGGAATCGGAACTGGGGCGGCCGGACGAATATTTTTAGACGGTCAATGGTATGAACAAATGGGTAACCACGAAATATTTACCCCTATTTCTAACGAAACACGGGCAACAGAACTGATTATCACAGGAATGCGAACCAAACGCGGTTGCCAATTGACAGAACATGTAAAAAACGTTATAAATTCAGACTGGATAAAATCTAATCCGCAACTGGTCCAGATGAACAATGAACGCGTTTGGGCAACAGATGCGGGAATGATGATTTTAGATGACTTAATCACAAAAATGGTACTGTAAAATGGAAAGTAAGTTTTGGAACTTTGTCGGTATTGTCGCGGTTATCGCAACAGTCGTATGGGCCTATAAATACACACACAAGGAGAATGTCGTGAATGCAGGTATTAAATTAGAAAATATGGACACAAGTGTAAATCCTGGAAATGATTTTTATACATATGCAAATGGAGGCTGGCAGAAAAAGAACCCGATTCCAGATGACTATGCCAGATATGGTGCATTCGATGTTTTACGCAATACAAACCTGGAACGTACACGCGAAATCGCAGAAAACGATACCGGCAAAATCGGTATGCTGTATAAAATCGCAATGGATGAAAAAAAATTAAACGCGGATGGAATCGTCCCAGTTATGCCACAACTGGCTGAAATAAACACACTGATGCGGGCAAATTTGCCCAGATATTTGGGATTAGTGCATCGTTTTTCAGGTGCTTTCTGGAGCGATGGGGTGGCACTGGACGAAATGGACAGTGAACATTTCTTGTATAATATTGGTCAGGGCGGATTGGGACTGTCACGCGATTACTATTTCGATACAGATGCAAAGTCCGTGGAAATTCGCAAAAAGTATAAAGAGTTTATTACCAAACAGATGAAAAACTTTGGCATAGACGTGGATACCGAAAAACTTTACGCGTTAGAAGAAAGAATGGCAAAATCGTTCTATCCTAAGGAAAAATTACGCGACCCACATGCAAACTATCATAAAAAAAGCATTGAGCAAATTAAATCCGAATTTCCAGGGTTTGACTGGGATACATACCTGACTGCACGCGGTGCAGAAAATGCCAAGTTTATAAATATCGCACAACCCGAAGCAATCGCAGAATCTATCGCAATTATGAACGATACAGATATGGAACTGATTAAAGCATATCTGAAATATCGCATAATCAGCGGGGCAGATACCGTACTGGACGACAAAACATATGATATATCGTTTGATTTTTATAACCGTACAATGGCCGGACAAAAAGAGCCTAAACCACGATGGAAACGGGCGGTCGCAATGATTGATGGTTCACTGGGCGAAGAAGTTGGACGACTGTATGTAAATAAATATTTTTCCGCAGACGCAAAAGACCGTATGCAGACACTGGTGAAAAATCTTCAGCGTGCGTACGCAATGCGTATCGAAAAACTGGAATGGCTGTCAGATAAAACACGAGAAAAAGCACTGGAAAAACTGTCAACTTTCCGGGCAAAAATTGGATATCCCGATAAGTGGCGTGATTACAATGGACTGGAAATAAAAAACGATTCACTGTGGAATAATATGATGCGGGTCGCACAATTCGAAGATGCGTTCTGGATGAACAAAATCGGCCAGAAAAAAGATCCAACAATTTGGTATATGAATGCACACGAAGTCAATGCATACTATGACCCATCAACAAATGAAATCTGTTTCCCAGCAGGCATTTTACAGTATCCTTTCTTTGACATGGGTGCAGATGACGCGTTTAACTATGGAGCAATCGGGGCCGTTATTGGACACGAAATGACGCACGGATTTGACGATTCTGGGCGACATTTTGATAAAGACGGAAACATGAAGGACTGGTGGACCGCAGAAGATGCTGCCAGATTTGATGAACGAGCCGGCGTTATGCGGGATTATTTTGACACAATCAAAATAAATGACGAAGTCAATGCAAACGGAGCATTTACACTGGGCGAAAACCTGGCGGACTATGGTGGCGTCACAATCGCATTTGATGCGTATAAAAACTTTGGCACACCGTCAACAGATGCCCAAGACATCAGTGCAGACAGACGATTCTTTATCGCATACGCGGGTGCATGGGCACAAAACATTCGTCCCGCCGAAGAATTAAGACTGACCAAGGTTGATGAACATTCACTGGGAAAAAATCGTGTCAATGGCATTTTGCCACATGTAAACGCATGGTATGACGCGTTTGATATACAAGCAGATGACAAGATGTATCTGCTGGTTGGGGAACGCGTGAAGTTGTGGTAAAAAACACCCCCTGCCATAAGGGGGATTTTTTCGTTGTTAGTAAGAAACATACGAAATAAAGTATTGAAAAACAAAAAAACACCCCATACAAACGCATGGGGCATTTTAATTGTTTTATTAATTTGTATTACCTGTTTTTTCATCTACGCCGTACATATTAGCAATCCATTCGTATTGCTTGATAGCGGTACCGGCTGCCTCTGGCGTAATACCATTAACACTCATACACGTTGTAACAATTGAATTACATGCCTTGATTGCAATTTTATTTTGCGTGGTCAAGGAGTAACTGCCATCTGACTTTGCTGTTACGTTGTCTTCGTCAAAATTATTCTGTCCCAGGCAAGACATAACATCAGCCATACAGTTTTCCGCATAATCAGCCAGGATTGTATCCTGTTGTGCTTTAATCTGGGTCATGGTGCGTTGCAAGTATTCCTTAATCACGTTATTTGCCGGATCATAGGTTTTATCACCCGCAGTCTTACCCTTATAGGTAATATCCTGACACTTGTTCAAAACAGACATGCACATACCAAAGTTTTTGCCCGTGGTTGTATCATGATACCCAATTTTATACTGCAGATATCCGGACATACCAGTACTGGTCTTGGTTGGATATGTTTCTTTTACCGTTGCATCTATGTAGTCCGACAGCGTCCCATCGCCCCAGGCATTTGTTGCAGTGCCGTTCGATGGTGTATAATTCCATGTTGCATACAGGTTGTCCGTACTGTATGTATAACCGCCAGACATTGTATCAGATATGGCCTGCCCCGGGGTAGAACCAACCACAACTTCGCCATTTACGATATATTTGCCAGATGGATCCAAACAGTTTTCATAATCTGTACCACAGACATAATCATCCTGCATACATGCATCCAGTGCATTTACACAGCCACGCAAATCATATGCATTTTTCTGCTGTGCAACCAGCAAACGTGCACGTTGCAGTACACTTTTTGCATTGCGAACCGTTTGAACCATTTCTGCGTTCGTATCGGTCAATTCACGTTCATATGCAATACACTGCTTGTCAATTTCCAGGTCATACGCATTCGTTATAATGGACACATCAACACCCTGGGCCTGACATTCTGTTAATACAGATGCCTTGCACCGAGCCGTTGCTGTTTTATACAACTGTTCACCGCGTTGATTGCTGATAGATTCCGTGTTCGTCTGATTACCAAACAGTGCAGACAAATCAAAACCAGTACTGCTGATGTTGAAGTCCAGCAAACCAGACAAATCAAAATTCAACCCTGTGTCAGTCGATGTCGCCGTACCAGTTTTTACATCAACAATCAGATTCCGAACATTGTCCAAAGAATGCTTTAATTGGGTATTATCAGTGGTCTTCTGCATTTGCAATTCTGCCTCGGTCTGAGTAAACAAGGTTTCTATCTCATCTGCAGCTAAACCAATATATTGAATCTGCTGGGCAACCTCTTGCAAATCTTCGGTCGCCTGTTTTAAGGCCTCTTCTGTTTTGGCATAGTTCTTTAGATTCTTGGAACATGAACAACGGCCCTGGTTGTCGTCCAGAACATTACAGAAATTATCCATACACTGGGTATACTGGGCCTTGCAAAAATCGGTAATCTGGGCCAATTCATCCATGGACGCAGTTGTTTCCGCCGCCGTTTCCGTAGCTGTTGTTGTCGCACTTGATATCGTAGAAATTGTCGGGATACGGGCACGGGCCGCACTGGCACGTGTACTGACACGACCGGTGTACAATGGCGTGTTTACCGTATCCGTTTGAACAATGGATGCACGGGCCGTAACACCGGGTGTTGTCGCCGCCATCTGACGGCGTGTGGTCGCAATTTGATTCGCCGCACCAGAACGTGCAACATTACGCGAAACCGTCCCACGTTGGGATACATTTGTCGCAGCACGTGTTGTGCGTGCCGCATTCGCCGCAGTTGAACGCGATGTTACAGTATTTCGTGCGGTTGCACCACGTGTAGAAACGTTTGTGCCGGCATTACTGGGAACCGCACGCGATGCCGCACGACCAGATGCCGCCACCGAACCACGTGGATTTACACGCGATGATTGAACCACAATCGGTGCAACAACGGTTGCATCTTCTTCGATTGCCGCATCTTCGGCAGGGGCAGTTTCTTCTTCGCTGAACTCGATAATTTCATCGTAGTACAGCGGTGCAACCTCGGCAAATGCGGGCAAAACCAATAATCCACTTAGTACGGCAATAAATCTTTTCATGGCTATATTCTTCCCTTCTATTAAGTCAATTTTATCACACTGCTTGGTTTATTACAAATAAAAAATCACCCCAATCGGGGTGTTTTATTTGCTTTTTGTTATTTTTTGCTGCCACCGCCATGCCGATGCCAATGTTTCATGCAGTGGCACAACCGCACGCCACCCCAATATTTGTTCAGCACGACAGGCATTCGCGTATATCGCAGGAACATCACCCGCACGGCGGGAAGTTATCTTGTGCGGAATGGTCACGCCAGTCGCTTTTTCAAATGCACGTATCAATTGCATAACAGACTGACCACAGCCCGTCCCCAGGTTAAACACATTAACCCCAGTCGCACCAGACTGCAAATGACGCATCGCAGCAACGTGAGCATTTGCCAAATCGTTGATGTCTATGTAGTCGCGAATACAAAAACCATCCGGTGTATCATAGTCATCACCAAAAACACATAAACACTCGCGTACACCCGCAGCAGCCTGACATATATACGGCATCAGATTATTAGGAACACCATTTGGACGTTCACCAATCTCGCCAGACGGGTGAGCACCAATCGGATTAAAATAACGCAACAGTGTCGCACTAAGTCCTGAATTTGCCACAACAGTATCGGCGATTATGTTTTCACCCATCACCTTGGTCTGACCATAGGGAGATGTCGCAGGCTGTAATGGCGTATCTTCGGTCACAGGCAATTTGTCCGGAACACCGTAAACGGTCGCAGATGACGAAAAAACTAAATACGGTATCTTGAACTCTGTCATCATATCCAACACATTCATCAATCCACCCAGATTATTACGGTAATACAACAAAGGCTTTTCCACGGATTCGCCAACAGCCTTTAACGCAGCAAAATGTATCACACCAATCGCATCACGGTGACGCTCAAAAATACGATGCATGGCCGTACGGTCCGTACAATCAATATGCTCGAACTCAGGACGAACGCCCGTAATACGCACAATACCGTCCATGGAATCTTTGTCTGAATTTGACAGGTTATCCAAAATCACAACACGATATCCCGCATTTTGCAACGCAACAGTCGTGTGCGACCCAATATACCCCGCACCACCAGTCACAATAATTTTTTGTTGCACCATCGGCAAAATCCTTTTTTTAAGTTGTCATATGAATTATAAGCACACTTTTACCATATGCAAAGGTAATTTTTCCCAATTCATTAAAAATTATAATGAATTTTAGTTGCAGGTATGATATTCTTTGTTCTATAATCGCCAATGCGTAAACAAAGGATTTTTCAATTGTCGATACTTAAAAAAGTTTCTATGTGGATTTTGGCTTTGCCGTTACTGGGATGCACAACCGTGCCAACAACCACATCGGACACACGTTTGGAACAATATCGCCCAAAAGTGACTGTGCGCGACTTTGATTACGACCCATACCGGACCCCAATCGCACAATGCTATCAAGACAAATTGTCCGCAAACACAGACATATCAGGTGCTACACTTATCGAAGATGGACTGTCCGCATTTGTTATCCGTTCTGCTTTTGCACGAATGGCAACAAAAACAATAGACCTGCAAACGTATATTTACAGTAATGATTTTTCATCCAAGGTTTTAATTGGCGAACTGAAACGGGCCGCAGATCGTGGGGTCAAGGTACGCATCCTGCTGGACGACTATGGCACAAATTCCGACATCGTAGACGTCATGCTGTTAAACCAGCACCCAAATATCGAGGTCAAGGTTTTCAATACCGTCAGCAATCGTTCAAAGTTGTTGTACTATCCCCAGTTCTTAACGGATTTCAGCAGATTGAACTCTCGCATGCACAACAAATTGTTTATCGTTGATAACTTTGCATACATAACAGGCGGACGAAATGTAGGCAGTAACTATTTCTATCCAGAAACGGCATCAAATTTTTCCGATACAGACGTATTGTTCATAGGAAATATGACACAATATGCAACAAACAGTTTTAATGAATACTGGAACTATCATCGTTCAATCCCTGCGTCCGTTTTCCCAAAAGCAAAATCTAAAACAGCACTAAAAAAACTGGAACGCGATTTCGCAGACCTGGAAGAAAAAAGTTCCGATGGAATACAACGATACAATGATATTATTTCTATGGCCCAGCACGAGTATAAACACAGAAAATTTGATTTCAGTTGGGGACGTGGAAAATTCTTGGCAGACCCACCAGAAAAAATAGAAATGACAATGACTGAAAAAGAAGCATATCGCGGCGATATTATCAAGGCCTTGCAACATCTGTGGAGCCACACAAATGATTCCGTGTACATGTCCGCCGCATACTTTGTACCTGGTCAGGGGGGACTGGAACACATGCTGAACGAAGAAAAGTCTGGGGTCCATATGACTATTGTTACAAACTCGTTGGCGTCAACCAATGCTCCGACAGTATATGCAAAATGGGAAAAATACAGAAAACACCTGATTAAATCTGGTGCAGAAGTATATGAATTCATGGTGTCCGCAGAAAACCTGAGAGGCAAAGAACATGATCGTGAACGTAAACAATCCAGCTTTTCCGTCCTGCACAGCAAGACCATGGTATTTGATGATGATATTTCATGGATAGGCAGTTTTAATCTGGACCCACGAAGTGCGTATTACAACACAGAAAATGTAGCCATATTTGAAAGTCGCGACTTTGCAGACAAACTGAGAAAAATGATTATAAAAGACACACAAACATCTTGGCGGGTTACACTGGATAAAAACGACAAACCAATATGGACAGGTAGCCGACCGGGGGATACCGCACCACGCGTATATAAATACGCACCAGACACAGGCGTACTGCGGCGAATCTGGAAAAACATCAGCAACCTGGTACCAGAAAAATTTGTGTAAAAAAATCCCCAATCTGGGGATTTTTTAATGACCATGATGCGATAATATATGCAACAGCAAACTGATTGCAAAAATAACAGTTATAACACCAACAACAATCCGTTGTGTGCGGTGCGATTTATCCCCACCACAATGTTCACAGAAACATCTGCAATCACGCAAAACCAAATACCATGACAGTACTAACATCAATCCAGAAAACACAAACAACCACGGCTCTAACCAATGTGGCAAAATGTGAAAGTGTGCCACGTCCGGAGCAATCAGCCCAATAACCGCCAACAGCATTGGCACACCACAGCAAAAAATGTGAGGCAAAATCGTTGCAATTATACCAACCTGAACCGCTTTGTTTTTCATATACAATTATCCTGTTTCTTTAATATACACAACCGCAAAACTAAATGCACTGCGACAATAATCCTTGGCATCCCCAGCAGGACTTGAACCTGCATCTAATTCTTAGGAGGAACTTGTTCTATCCTGTTGAACTATGGGGACGAGACATAAATGCTATTTTATTCATATCAAAATAATATTGCAAGTTTTAATCTGCGTCTGTATAATGCGTTAATCTGATAAGCAATAGAATTATATAACAGGGGAAAATAATGGCGACTATTACAAGAAGTGATTTTGCAGACAGACTGCGTGAACGTTTTGGAATAACAACCGCAGATGCATATAAACTGGTAGATGTGGTGTTCGATGAAATTGCCCAATCGCTGATTAACGGCGAAGAAGTTAAATTTGCAGGTTTTGGCAGTTTTAAAATCTTGAAAAAAAATGCTCGTATGGGACGCAACCCAAAGACTGGTGAATCCGCAGTTATATCTGCCAGACGGGTCGCGACCTTCCGCCCCAGCAACGAATTCCGCGAACGCGTGGCAAACCATAAGTAAAAAAAACAACAAATCCCCCAATCGGGGGATTTTTGATTAAGAAAGAAAACTGTTTTAAGGTTATTCACCAATTTTTATGTTCGGACGCGACTGACGCAAATTGTTCAAAGAACGTTCCTGGGCCGCACGGAATGCATCCGGATGCCATATCTGAAAACTGTTACCACGACCAACAAACACCGCACTGTCCGTAATGCCCGCGTGCTTTAATAAATCAGCCGGTATTACTATACGCCCCGTAACATCAAAACTTAACGGACGTGCATCCGCAAACAATATCGCCGACAAATCGTCCAATTCACTGTCAAACGCACCCATTTTATCAGTCGCAGCAGCCATCTGTTCCATACGAGACATCGTCATACCTTCAATACAATTGTTGGTAAAAGAACGATATAACACAACACCCGCAAATCTGTCACTGGACACCGAAGCCCGGAAAGAGGCCGGTACAGAGATTCGCCCCTTGGTATCCAAACGATTTTCATAAGATGAGAGAAACAATGACATTTTATGAACTCTTATATTATTCGAGGCTTTTCCGGTTCCCTTTCCTTGCTTCATTCGGAATGTAGCACGGTATTTTATGGTTGTCAATGACATTTTATAAATATTTCATGGGATTTTATGGCCCAAACAAATAAAATCAAAAAAATTTAAATAAAATTAAAATAATTACATTTTGTGCTTGACCTGCGATTCGTTTTTGTTCTAAGATAGTTGTATAGACAAGGGAAACAGAAATAAAAACCCCAGAAAACCGCGAAAACTGCGGTATTTTGGGAAAAACAAAAACAATAACAAAAAATTATCTGGCAGATTTGTAAACACAATCGTATTTACATAAAAAACTGATAATTTTAATAGCATATGCCCAGTAAGGAGGGAACGCACATGACAAAAAACATTAAACAAATTATGATCGCTTTGAACCAGGTTTTAACAACAACAGTTTGGGTTAATGCAGACCGCCAAATCGTATCACTGGCAGACGAATTGAAAATAGGACATAACAACACACCTCGTTCCATCGAAGACTTATCAAGACCATCACTGATTGGTGCATATGTTTCATTACAGATTCGTACAGACAACTTTGACATCGCAGCAGAAAGCATGGAAACAAAAGATTTGGCACTGCGTGTAAAAGAAATGGTCTTTGCCGAAGCAAAAAAGATTATGGACACCGCAGATAATTCAGTTCAGTCTGGCATCGCAATGGCCGCATAAAACAGATAACTCCGGACAACATGTGCGACATTTTTCCGGACACACAGTTTCTGGTTATCCAGAAGGAAGGGAGCCATCGTGGGGAAGTAATTCCCCACGGTGTTTTTTATAATAAATAAAAATAATCCCGCCATCCGGCGGGAAATTTCAAAGTATTACTCGTCCTTGATCGTGGCACGTATGTCAGCTAATGCACGAGCCCGCTCTGCAATCAAACCGTTCAAATTCGCCTTGGTCAATTCGGCAGTATATTTAATCGAATTCGCAAAAGCCAACGCATCACTGTTACCGTGGGTTTTAACAGAAAATCCACGCAACCCCAAAAACGTTGCACCAGCATACGAACGCGGATCTATTTTATGCTTTAACCGTTTGAAAACATGAACCAAGAAAAACGCACCTATTATCGCCAATACTGATTTCTTGAAATTTTCAACCACTACGCGTTTAATCAGTTTCGCCGTTCCTTCAACCGTCTTTAACACAATGTTGCCAGTAAAGCCGTCCGTCACAACAACCTGGACACGACCGGCACTGATATCTGTTCCTTCGACAAAACCGATGTATTCATATGGCAATTCGTCTTTGTGGGCAGTTAAAATCTTGTTCAAATGAACCAGAGTTTCATTACCCTTGGTTTCTTCGGAACCAATGTTTAGTACCCCTAGTTTCGGTTTTGGCATCTTGCCAACAACCTCAGCATAGACACTGCCCAAAACAGCAAAGTCAAACAATATCGTTTCATCACAATGGACATTTGCCCCCAGGTCCAAGACAACCACACGACTGTCCCCCGCCCCAGATGGCAACATTGTAGTAATCGCAGGACGCGAAATACCATCTATGGTCTTTAACGCCAATTTTGACAAAGACATCAAAATACCGGTATTGCCCGCACTGATGACCGCGGCCGATTTACCTTCGCGAACATCCTTAATCGCCATGTACATAGACGTATCCTGGGCATGACGCAGAACATCCATAACCTTGTCTGTGCCACGAATAACGTTCGGGGCATGTATAACCTCTACATTACGGGAAACACGGGGATATTTGCCCAACAGTTTACGCAACTGTTTTTCATCACCAAACAAACGAAAGAACACATGCCCTTCGCCATGTTGATACAAATACTGGTTCATGCCACCAAGAACCGCGTTCGGCCCCTTGTCGCCGCCCATAGCATCTATTGCAATTACTTTTTTTTCGTCTGACATTGTATATAGTAAAAAAAGCAGAAAAGGCACAACAATGTATGCCCTGCCCTTTCTGCCTTAATCCATTGGTTGGTTAAATTATTTTGCACCGCATGCAGGACAAATGTGATGTGGACGTTTCTTTTCGCCACATGTCTTGCATACACCGCATGGCATTACAGACAATGCGTCATGTGAACGGCGTTGTGCGGAACGTGCTTTACTTGTTTTACTTTTTGGCGTTGCCATTTTTTATCCTTTTTATTTTATAACTGTCCTATTCTAGTCAAATCATTACAATTTGCAAGAAAAAACTTATCTCACCATCCAGAGATATACCCCGGATGGTGATTTTATATTAAAAGTCCAACATTTGTTGTTTATCGCCACCTTCGCGAGCCAAACGTTCTGCACGTTCTTCTGCACGAGCGATTTCACGGACACGGCGTACGTACGCACCTGTACCAATCGGTATCAAACGACCAACAATTAAGTTTTCGTTTATACCAACCAGTCTGTCAGTCGCACCACTGATGGCCGCGTCAACCAGTACTTTGGTTGTCTGCTGGAACGATGCGTTTGAAATAAATGAACGTGATGTCAATGACGCACGGGTCAATCCAACCAAAACCTGAGAGGCCTCGGCCAGGACACCACCTGAACGTGCAACACGTGCATTTTCTTCATCAAAATCTACACGGTCAACAACCGCACCCATCAAGAATCCTGTATCACCAGGATTTGTGATTTCAACACGGCGAGTCATTTCACGTATCAAGATTTCAATATGCTTGTCGTTAATTACCACACCCTGCAGACGATAAACCTGCTGAATCTTGTCAACCATAAAGGTCGCCAATGCTTTCTGACCCAAAATACGCAAGATATCCTGAGGAACTTCGTCACCATCAACCAGTTTTTCTGCCTTTTTCACAACGTCACCTGTGCGAACCAACAGATTTGTCCCCTTTGGTACAGCGTATTCAACAGGAGCCGTACCATTGTCCGGTAAAATGCGAATAATGATTTTTGACTTCGCATCTTCCAGTTCAACAGTTCCATCTTCTTCTGCCAATATCGCAGGATTGGTTGGACGGCGTACTTCCAGCAATTCATTAACACGTGGCAAACCACCAGTAATGTCGCCTGTACGCTTGGTCTGAACAGGAATACGTGCAATTACATCACCAGCACGAACCTTATCACCGTTAGCAACAGTCAGAACTGAATATACCGGTAACAGATATTCTGCAATCTTTTTGCCACCCAAGGAAATAATATTTCCCGATGCATCAACCAATGCGATTGCAGGCTTTAATGCCTTTTTCGTGTTTGTCTTCCAGTTGATAACCTTGCGAGAAACAATACCTGTCATGGAATCTACTTCTTCTTGGAACGATACGTTTTCGTCCAAATCGCAATAGTTCACTGTACCATCCGTTTCCGCGATGATTGTGTTGGAATATGGATCCCATTCTGCAACCTTGGCACCCTTTTCAACCGATTCACCATCGTTAACAATCAGCATAGATGCGTATGGCAATTTGCTGCTGAACAATTCATTGTCTTTGTCATCAACAATGGCCAATTTTCCATTGCGGCTTAATACCACAACTCGACCAGCCGTATTTGTAATTGTGTTAACGTCAATCAGTTTGACACGACCCGCAACAGGGACTTCGATAAAGTGACTTTCTGCACCACCCGATGCAACACCACCAATGTGGAAGGTACGCAACGTCAACTGGGTACCAGGTTCGCCAATCGACTGACCCGCGATAACACCAACCGCTTCGCCTACGTGTACCAATGCGTTACGCGACAGGTCCATACCATAGCATTTTGCACACAGACCGTCACTGCAACATGTCAGTACACTGCGGACATTCACAGATGGCAGACCAGATTCGTTAATCGCCTTGGCCGCAGCCTTGGTAATCAGTTCACCAGCGGGGACAATAACCTCCTTGCTGATTGGATGCACAATGTCCTGGGCCGCGGTACGTCCCAATACAACATCACCCAATGCAACAGACAGTGTGGAACCTGTGTAAACGGGTTTTGCCTCGATAGATTCTGTTGTGCCACAGTCGTGTTCTGTAATAACTGTGTTCTGGGCCAATTCAACCAAGCGGCGTGTCAAATAACCAGCGTCAGCCGTTTTCAACGCCGTGTCCGACATACCTTTACGTGCACCGTGGGTGGATGTAAAGTATTCAGACATGGTCAGACCTTCTTTAAAGTTCGAAATAATTGGAACTTCGATAATAGAACCGTCTGGTTTCTGCATCATACCACGCATACCCGCCAACTGCTGAATCTGACGTTTGGAACCACGAGCCTCGGACAACGCCATCATGTGGATAGAATTCCAATTGTCACCAGTCGATTTGCCCAATGCTGCGTATGCCATGTCACCCAGCTTGTCTGTGGTTTTATGCCACAAGTCAATCAGTTTATTATGACGTTCGCCACCTGATAACAAACCGTTTTGATACTGTTCTTCGATTTCATTGGCGGCGGCTTCTGATTCTGCAATCATTTTTTCCTTTTCCGCAGGAATTACAATGTCATCGTAACCAATTGAAATACCACTGCGTGCAGCCTGTTCGAAACCTGTGTCTTTCAAAGCGTCTGCCAACAGAATCATTGCTTTGTCACCGCAACGTTCGTATGTCATAGATAACAATGACTTAATCGCACTGCGGGGCATAACTTTGTTCACTTGGTCAAATTCAACCTCGCCTGATTTTGGCAACAGTTCACCTAAAATCATACGACCAGCTGTTGTTTTATAGTTTTTGCCGTTGATACGTGCAACAATTGGTGTATGCAATGTGATTGTTTTATTGTCCAATGCCAATTGCACTTCGTCCATATTTGCAAAACGTGGCGATTTTTCATCGTGTTCACCGTTAATCAAGGAAATATAGTAAACCCCCAACACCATGTCCTGGGACGGTACAATCATTGGGGCACCGTTTGCAGGCGACAACACGTTGTTTGACGACAACATCAGTGTGCGTGCTTCTAACTGAGCCTCTAATGAAATTGGAACGTGAACAGACATCTGGTCACCGTCAAAGTCAGCATTGAATCCCGAACATACCAATGGATGCAGACGGATTGCCTTGCCTTCGATTAAAACAGGTTCAAATGCCAACAATGACAGACGGTGCAATGTTGGTGCACGGTTCAACAATACAGGATGTTCATGAATAACCTTTTCCAGTATTTCCCATACAATATCTTCGCCATTTTCAACCATTTTACGTGCATATTTCAATGTGGTCGCATAATCGCCCGCCATCAATTCTGCAAATACAAATGGTTTAAATAATTCCAATGCCATTGTCTTTGGCAAACCAACCTGATGCAGTTTCAATGTTGGACCAGATACAATAACAGAACGCCCCGAATAGTCTACACGTTTACCTAACATGTTCATACGGAAACGACCAGATTTACCACGCAATGAATCAGACAATGATTTCAATGGACGGCGATTCTGGGATACCATTGGACGTGCCTTGTGCCCATTATCAAACAATGAATCAACCGCTTCTTGTAACATGCGTTTTTCATTGCGAATAATAATGTCAGGTGCATGTAATTCCATAAACTTTTTCAAACGATTGTTACGGATAATTACTCGGCGATACAAATCATTCAGGTCAGATGCCGCAACATGCCCCGCATCCAATGTCACCAAAGGACGCATATCTGGTGGGATAACCGGTAAAACATCCGGCAACATCCATTCTGGTTTGGTCTCTGAATCTAAAAATGCTTCGTCCAATTTCAACTGTTTTACCAATGCCTTGCGTTTAGTTTCAGATTTAACTCCGGCTAACTCTTCACGCAGACGGGTGCGTTCATCACCCATGTCCAAACCTGCAATAATTGAACGAATACCTTCGGCACCAATCCCTACACGGAACGCATCTTCACCAAAGTTTTCAACAGCCCTTTGATAATCATCTTCGCTGATAACATCGTACTGTTTCAAGTTGGTTAAACCTGGCTCAATAACAATATAGGCATCGTATGAAATAACCTGTTCCAGCTTTTTTTGCGGCAAGTTATTTAACAAAGTCGCAATTTTGCCTTCTCGCA
Source organism: Alphaproteobacteria bacterium (assembly GCA_017546265.1). GTDB lineage: Bacteria > Pseudomonadota > Alphaproteobacteria > Rs-D84 > Rs-D84 > Enterousia. The sequence continues at coordinate 88,538 of JAFYXG010000011.1, read as the reverse complement.
GAAACCATGTATGTGCAACAGGTATCGCCAATTTAATGTGCCCCATACGTTCACGCCGAACAGACGATGCACAAATTTCAACATGACAACGTTCACAGAACAAATGCTTTTGCTTGACCCGCTTGTATTTGCCGCATTTACATTCATAATCCTTGATCGGCCCAAAGATAACCTGACAAAACAGACCATCGTCTTCGGGTTTCATGGTATGATAGTTGATGGTTTCTGGTTTTTTTACCTCGCCATGGGACCAGGACAATATCTCTTCTGGGGATGCAATTGTAATCCGCAGGGCATCAAATTGTTCCTTGGTGTCTATTTGTCCAAAAATCGTTTGCAACATATTGCTCATTATTTTTTGCTCCTTAATAAAATAGTTCTTAGTTGTTAGTGGCTAGTGGTTAGAGGTGTGGAGTTCTACCCCCCACACCAATGCTAACAACTAATCTACTTTCTTGGGTGTCATGGCCAGACCCAGACCACGCAATTCGCGGACGAATACGTTAAAGGCCTCGGGTGTGCCAGTTTGAATGTCGTTGCTGCCATTTATGATGGCGTTGTACATCTTGTCACGACCTGCAATGTCGTCAGATTTTACTGTCAACATTTCACGCAACAGATGGGCGGCACCGTGGGCCTCAAGTGCCCAAACCTCCATTTCACCCAGACGCTGACCACCCATGTGGGCCTTACCAGACAGCGGCTGCTGGGTTACCAAGGAATAGTTTCCAATCGAACGTGCGTGAATCTTTTCATCAACAAAGTGATGCAGTTTCAGCATGTACATAATTCCAACTGTTACAGGACGTGCAAACTTTTCACCGGTCATACCATCGTACAAGTCAAACTGACCAGTTTCCGGCAGACCCGCCAACTTCAGCATTTCGCGAATGTCTTCAGATGATGCACCGTCAAAGGTCGGTGTCGCCATCGGTACGCCATCACGCAATAATGCAGCATGGGCACGGACGTCTTTGTCTGTCATTTTTTCCAATTTTTCCGCAACATCTGGACCATAAATCTTGCCCATGATATTACGCAAATCATCTGTTACTGCACGTTTGGCCTTGACCTCGTCCAGAACCGCACCAATCTGGGTCCCCAATGTGCGGGCAGCCATACCAAGGTGAGTTTCCAATATCTGGCCAATGTTCATACGTGATGGCACACCCAATGGATTCAACACAATGTCAACAGGGGTTCCATCCGCCAAGTGCGGCATGTCTTCAACAGGAACAACCTTGGATACAATACCCTTGTTCCCGTGACGACCAGCCATTTTATCACCAGGCTGTAATTTCATCTTGTGTGCAATGTAAACCTTGACCTCTTTCAATACGCCAGCATTCAAAGAATTGCTTTCTTTTGCCTTTTGTATCGCAGCATCGGCCTTGTCATTCAACATCTTTAACTTAATCGAATGTTGTTCGGTCAATTCATTCAGTTTTGCCTGAACTTCTTTGTCCTTGACTACCAATTTCTTGATATCCGATGGTTTGATGCCTTCAAACACCTCAGCGGTCAATTTCTTGCCAACAAAACTTTTGTTCGATGCAGCGGCAGCTTCAATAACCTGACCTTCAGCCAGTTGGAATACCTGATCCGCAAAGCCCTTTTCAATAATTGCGATTTCTTCGTCACGATTGCTTTTAATCTTTTCGATTTTCTGCAATTCAATCATCTGGGTGCGTTCGTCTTTCTTTACACCATGACGAGTCAATACGTTTACACCAATTACGGTTCCTTCTTCGTTCGGACCAACACGCAAAGATGTATCTTTTACGTTCGATGCCTTTTCACCAAAGATATTACGCAACAGGTTTTCTTCGGGACTTAACAAGGTTTCTGTTTTTGGCGTCACACGACCAACCAATATATCCCCCTGTTTCACGCGGGCACCAACATAAATAATACCAGATTCGTCCAGATTCTTTAATGCCTCTTCGCCAACGTTTGGAATGTCACGTGTTAACGATTCTGGCCCTAACTGGGTGTCGCGAACCTTGAATTCCTTTTCAACAATTTTGATGGATGTAAATACGTCATCACGTGAAATCTTTTCTGAAATAACAATAGAGTCTTCATAGTTATATCCACGCCATGGCATAAAGGCAACCAACACGTTGCGGCCCAATGCCAATTCTCCATAGTTCATAGATGAACCGTCCGCAATAATATCGCCAGATGATACGCGGTCGCCAACTTTGACCAATGGTTTTTGATGCACGATTGTTTCACTGTTGGAACGTTCGAATTTTTCCAAATTGTAAATGTCAACACCCGTCACAACGTTGCGACTGTTCATACATTTAACCACAATACGGTTCGCATCAACTGATTCAACAATACCACTGTGATTGACTTTGTCTTCGGTTGGAACAACCTTGCCAGTACGAGAATCACGTGCCACTTCGTGCTCAATACCCGTACCAACCAATGGTGCCTGAACACGCAATAATGGAACAGCCTGACGCTGCATGTTGGATCCCATTAATGCACGGTTCGCGTCATCGTTTTCAACAAACGGTATCAAACCAGTAGCAATGGACACCACCTGACGTGGTTCTACGTCGATCAAGTCAATTTCATCCTTAGGAACCATCGTAAATTCACCATCAACTCGAGCAGTTACCATTTCTTCTGATAACATGCCGTTTTCTGTTGGTGTATTACCCTGGGCAATTTTATGACCCAATTCTTCGTCAGCAGTCAAATATACCTTTTTGTCGGTAATCTTGCTGTCCTGGACAACATAATATGGCGTTTCAATAAAACCGTACGGGTTCACACGTGCATATGTTGACAAATGATTAATCAAACCGATATTCGCACCTTCGGGAGTATGAATTGGACACAGACGACCATAGTGTGTCGGATGAACGTCACGTACGTCAATACCCGCACGTTCACGGTTCAAACCGCCTGGCCCCAATGCCGAAATCAAACGCTTGTGTTCCAATTCCGCCAATGGATTATATGCGTCCATAAACTGAGACAACTGGGACGTGCCCAAAAATTCAGATACCAATGACATCAAAGGCTTTACATTCAAAACGTCCTGAGGTTGCAGTTCTGAAATTTTTGGAGATGTCAAACTTTCACGAACCAAGCGGTCAATACGCAACATACCTGTGCGGAAAGTCTGTTCCAATAATTCGCCAACCGTACGAACACGGCGATTTGACAGATTGTCAATGTCATCAACAGAATCTTTGTGATCGATGATGTTCGTCAGTGTCTGCAATACAGCCAAGAAGTCACCCTTGCTTAACAATGTTTCATCTTCTGGCTTCTTATCAGATTCAATTTTCAGGCGTTTGTTCATCTTGAAACGACCAACAGCCGACAAATCATAATAGTCTTTGTCAAAGCCCTGACGTTGGAACAGTTTTATTGCGGCTTCTAACGTTGGACGTTCACCTGGACGGATAATGTTATAAATTTCAATCAGTGCTTCTTCACGATTTGTCGTCTTGTCCGCCATCAATGTGTTACGCATGTGGGAACTGATTGTCGTGTTGTCAATAGAAATAATACTGATTTCTTTGATGTTCTTTGCATCCAATTCATCCAGTAATTCAGCAGTAATCTCGGTCCCCGCTGGATAAATGACTTCTTCGCCTGACATAATCGGATCAAACAAATATTCGCCAATCAAAGATTCTGGTAAAATACCAAATTCTTTTACTTCCGACAGTTTCTTGGCATTCTTTTTGTTCAGACGATCCCCCTTGGACAACAAAGCTGATTTGCCCTTAGTTGACAACAAATCATAGTTCAAACGATATTTTGGCAGCCCTTCAAAAGACGCAGTCTCGCCAACCCACATGTCTTTCTTCAATGATAATGGGATACGTTTGTAGAATGCAGACAGAATTTCTGTGTCTGACATACCGTTTATCGAAGGCTTAAATGGATCAGATTCCCATTTCTTTTCATCTTCGGCCGCAGGTAAGCAACGCAACAGTACAGTCGCAGGCACTTTGCGGCGGCGGTCAATACGAACATAAATAACCCCCTTGGATTCTTCAAAGTCAATCCAAGAGCCATGTTCTGGGATTATACGTGCAGTATATGTAATTGGATTTCCAGCAACCTTGGATTCTTTGGTTGTTGCAAACACAACACCCTGGGCACGATGCATCTGAGATACAATTACACGCTCTACACCAGATGCGATAAAACTGCCGCGCTCTGTCATTAACGGCACTTCGCCCATAAATACTTCTTGTTCTTTGATGTCACGCAGCGTCTTTTTACCATCTTCTGCGACATCCCATAAAATCAATCTCAGCTTCAGTTTCAATTTGCTGGCGTACGTCATGTTACGCAACATACATTCTTTTACATTGTAAACAGGTTCGTCCAATGTATATTCAACAAATTCCAACTCTACGTTTTCATCTTTGTCCTTAATCGGGAACATAGATGAGAATACGCTTTGCAGCCCCTTGTTCTCGCGTTCTTGGGGATTAACATCTTTTTGTAAAAAATCCTTGTAGGAATTATGCTGAATTTCAACTAAATCGGGAAGCGGAGTTTGCAAAAAACTTTTACCAAAAGATTTTCTTAGTTTCTGGATAACTGCCATCGGTTTTAATCCTTTTTTTTACGCGTTTTGTGCAAACAAACGATATTTTTATACCGTTTTATTTTTGTTTTGTATTTTTCGCCGCTGTGCCCGCACAGGATTTTGTCCTGTGCGGGCTGCGGTTTTTGTCATATTTCAATATGACGAATAGCGAACCATGCGGTCCAAATCAAAAATGAATTATTTCATTTCGACTTTGGCACCAGCTGCTTCTAATGTTGCTTTCAACTTTTCTGCTTCGTCTTTTGCAACACCTTCTTTGACAGCCTTTGGTGCAGATTCGACCAAAGCCTTGGCTTCGCCCAAACCTAAACCTGTGATGTCTTTTACTGCCTTGATAACTGCCAATTTGTTGGCACCAACTTCGGCCAATACAACATCAAATTCTGTCTTTTCTTCTGCAGCAGCAGCAACAGGACCAGCAGCAACTGCAACAGCAGCAGCAGCACTTACGCCCCATGTTTCTTCTAATGCTTTGGATAGTTCTACTGCTTCCAAAACAGTCAATTGTGACAATTCTTCAACTAATTTCTGAATGTCTGCCATTTTCTTACTCCTAATTTTTTGTTTTAGGTCAGAATATCGCTATTCTGATTTTATTGTTCTTTTTTTCCATACTCTGCGGAAACGCGGGCCAAACGTGACGCTGGTTCAACCAAGATACGTGCAATAGTGCCACGGATTTCCAACAGGGAAGGAAGCTTGGATAATTGCAATACGCCCTCTGCATCCAATACATCGGCATCCATTTTACCACCCAAAATTGTTAAATTCTGGTGTTCTTCGGCAAATTTCGCCAATACTTTTGTAACAGCCAAACCATCTGTAGCAACCGCAACCGCAGTTGGACGCTTCAGCATATCAGATACAGGTTCAAAGCTGGTGTCTTTTAATGCCAACTTCATCAAACGGTTCTTGACAACCTTGAATACAGAAACCAATGGACGCAATTCGTTGCGCAAGGTTTCGAACTCTTTTACTGTCAAACCATTGTTTTCAATTACGAAAACACCGTTCGCATCTTTCAGGGACGACTGCAACGCTGAAATCAAATCTGATTTTTCTTCGCGTTTCATCTGTTTTTCCTTCAAGCTTCTGTTTTTGTTAACTTTCCATCCGAGTTTTCCTCGGGTGGGGCCTTTGGTTCCTGCCCCAAAGAATCTTTTCTTTGTCTATGATGGAAATTAAGTGTCGCCACACCATCAGTCTTGGACAGAAATCTGTTGTGCGACTGAGTATTTTCATACACAGTCGCAGTGTTCATTTATTTCGCATCTACCTTTAAGCCAGGCCCCTGGGTGGTCGCAACGGAAATACCCAAGATATACTGCCCCTTAGATGATGCTGGTTTAACCTTTTTCAATTGGTCAATCAAGGCGACTGCATTTTCAACCAGTTTGTCGGTTGTAAAAGACATTTTACCAATACCCGCGTGGATAATACCCTTCTTTTCTGCACGGTATTCAATCTGACCTGCCTTGGCTGTTTTAACCGCATCTGCAACGTTGTTTGTAACAGTACCCAATTTTGGATTCGGCATCAGACCCTTAGGCCCCAATACACGTGCGATTTTTGACATCTTTGGCATCATGTCAGGTGTCGCAATTACACGGTCAAAGTTGATGTTACCAGCAGCAACAGAATCAATCAATTCCGCACCACCAACAACGTCTGCACCAGCCTGCTTCGCAGCGTCCTGGGCATTTTCAGTAAATACTGCAACACGAACCGTTTTGCCTGTGCCGTTCGGCAATGACAACATACCACGAATGTTCTGGTCGGCCTTGGTCACATCGATACCCAAACGGATAGCGATTTCCAATGTTTCATCAAATTTCTTGGACGTATATTCACGCAATGCCTCGATTGCATCAGCCAATGTATACACTTTGTCTGCGTCCAAATTTTTCCAAGTTTGCTGTTTCTTTGTCAGTTTCATGATATTATTCCCCCACCTTTACGCCCATAGAACGACACTGACCCGCAACAATGTTCATCGCAGATTCAATGGTAGAGCAATTTAAATCCGGCATTTTCGCTTCGGCAATTTCACGAATCTGTGCCTGGGAAATAGTGCCAACAAAGTCACGCCCCGGTTTGTGAGAACCGATTTTCAATTTTAATGCTTTCTTGATATAGTATGATACAGGTGGCAATTTCATAATGAATTCGAAACTGCGATCTGTGTAAACAGTGATAATGCATGGAATTGGCATTCCAGGTTCTTTATCAGATGTTTTATCATTAAACTGTTTGCAGAATTCTGCAATGTTTACACCAGCAGCACCCAACGCCGGACCAATTGGTGGCGCAGGATTCGCCTGTTTTGCAGGGACGACCAACTTGACCAATCCCTTAACTTCTTTCTTTGCCATTTTTCACTCCGTTTTTTTTCGTTTGTGTCGTGGTACGATATGGCGTATCTACCACGGTTAGCTGTGATTTTACATGATATTTTTCAGAAAACCACAAAAATCTTGTTTTCTTTGCTTACACCCTTTCTACCTGGTTGAATTCCAACTCGACACTGGTTTCACGATCAAATACCAATATGGTTGCAGTCATACGCTGCTTCACATTATCAACCTCGGACACGATACCGTTAAAACTGTTGAACGGACCATCAATAATACGAACTTCTTGCCCAACTTCGTAAGTCAATTCTTCTTCCGTGATTACACTTTCTTCTATTTGCTTTAACAGACGGCGAGCCTGTGCCTCGCTGACAGGAATCGGTTTGTTGCGGGCACCCAAAAACATCACAACCTGAGGATTGCTTTTTACCAATGTAAATGTTTCATTGTCCATAACCATCTGAACAACAATGTAACCAGGAAAGAATTTGCGTTCAGCCTTGACTCGTTTGCCACGTTTAATCTCTATCACTTCGCGTGTTGGGGCAATAATCTCACCAAACATGGCATTCAATTTACGTCTGTCAATCTGTTCACGCAAACCACGTACAACCTTATCCTCGCACCCGGCATGAACATTGACAACAAACCACTGCATTTCTTTTTCCATTTAAGTTCCCCTTAGTCCGTTTTTTTAGAAAATCCAACCAACTATCGCGTTTAATATGCTGTCCACAATAAAAAAGAATAACGCCGCAGCACCAGAAAACACCAATATCATTATTGTTGCACGAATAACAGTATCGCGAGATGGCCATACAATCTTGAACCACTCACTGCGAACAGACTTAAAAAAATCCAGTATTTTCTTCATAAAAATCGCCTACGTATACGTTTTACCACAACTATCAATTTGGCAGGGGCAGAAGGAATCGAACCCTCATCCGCGGTTTTGGAGACCGATATTCTACCGTTGAACTATGCCCCTGTAATGAACCGTACCAAACCGCTTGGATTGTACCGTGTACCAAACCATAGTCTGCGACAGGATAGCACACCTTTACAAAAAATCAAGCGGAATTATTATAATATTTTTATCATTTTCGTGCAAGAAAAATTTCAATGTAAAACTTTAATAAAAAACTTTAATTTTTTGTTTTTGCAATTTTTTCTTGCACCCGCACCTGTTTTTTGTCTACAATCATTCTAATCAAAGGGAGAGATTGCGTGAAAAACCGCGTAGAACCGCCAATTTTAATATCAAGAATGATGACCTTTGTTATGGCGACAGCACTGGTTGTGTTGGGGGTATTGGTCATAACACTGGCAAAATTGTTCCCGCTGAATAAACCTCAGGTATTCTTTTTAACAACAACTGTTCGTGCAGAACAAGACGTCAGATTGGTTGAACTGCAGCCACGTGACGCAAACCTGGATCGATACAAACGTGCCTTTGTGCGTGAGTATATCAGATTAAGAAATGAAGTCTTTACAAACGCAAATGCTATGCATAAAACTTGGAACAGCGAAAATGGCGAAGTTCGCATCATGTCAACAGACCAAGTCTATGCAGATTTTGCAAAAACAACTATGTTTACTGCTTTGATGAGCGAAATGCCAGATTTTGACTTTACATGCCCCGTTGTTTTCGAGGGTGCACCAATTTATCTGGCCAGCGAAGACAGATATCAGGTAAAATTTAGATATTTCTGTGCAGATAGTACTGGACGAACATGGCCAAAAGATTATACAATCAAGATAAAGTTAACCTCGGACCAGTCCCCTCAAATAAAATGGACCGACCGAATTGAAAATCCATTGGGACTGAGAGTGCAGGAGTATACAGTTGTCGAAGGCGATGGAGACCCATTGAATACCGGCTTTTTGGCGACTGAATAAAATGATATAAAACAAGAAAAACGGAAGGAATGGTACAATGCTGGCGAAATTATTAAAGTTAAATATGTCTGTGTTTTGTTTGGCTGGAATTTTAAGCCTGCCCGCCTATGCCGAGATGTATGGTGTACAAAACGCATGGAATAACCCGACCGCCAATATGGCCGCCGGCAGTACTAAACCTGGGTATGCACAGCTGACATGGTCTGCAGGTTCGGTTTTACCAATCAAATTACGAAACGGCATGGTTACCATGATCACACTGCCCAATGGCGAGCAGATTACTGATGCGGTCGTTGGGAACCAAGGGCTGTTTACCATAGATGCAACCCAGGGTGATCGCACCATGTTTATTTCACCAGCAGGAGATAACCAGGGTTCAGATACCAACATGATTGTAACTGGAAAATCCGGAAACAAATACATTTTCTATTTACGCAGCGAACCATCTAATTCCAGTGAAATCACATATTCCCAGGTAGATATTATGCTGGATGGAAATGGAACTTTGCCAATGGCGGGAAATACCACAGCATCGGGTGGGGCCAGTTCTATATTCAAAAAGACTGCACCCGCAAACAGTGTCGTCGGTGCAGACGGTGAAGATTACGGCTGGATTAAATCTATGAAGATTGACCCATCAGAATTCAGATTTGACCTGGATATATTTGTACCTAATCCAGACGACTATGTAATCGCCCCGGAACGCGTATGGCGGGACAGAATCTTTACCTATATCGACTTTGGCGACAAGGTGATTTCTATGACACAACGTCCGGTTGTATCACTGTTGGTCGAAGGTGGGGAATCACCCGTTGGATTCCGCACAGATGGCGAAGACGGCCGACTGCTGATTGTCGAAGCTGTGGGTGATATGGTTTTACGCAGTGGCCAAAGAATTGTTTGTATCAAAAAACGTGAAAAACCATTCTTGATCGCAGATACCGCATCTGTTATGGCCCTGGCCGAGGCAAATGTCGCACAAAGCATGCTGTCAGGACAATCGTTGAATAACATCGCGTACACAGACAGTATGGCCGCAATGAGTATGGGTATGAACTATACCGGAACCCCGATGTATGTTGGCAACACCCAGACGGTCAATCCAACAACAGGGGCAGGATACTATATGCCGGCCGGGTTTACTGTACCACAGACCATGCCACAATCATCTGGCAGTGTGGTAAATATGCTGCCACAGCAACGCAATACAGCGGGTGCATATCTGCCACAGACAAATATTCCACTGATTGCCAGCAACCAGGTCGGAGTTGCATTGGAACTGAAATCCGACACATCTGTGGCGGCACTGGACGAATACTGGAACACACTGATGGCCAAATTCAGTGGCGAAGACGGACAAGGATTGCTGACCCCATATAAAGACATGGTGTTCTTTGCAGTTGACGAACAGGGGGTTGGCGAACTGGGGGCGACTTCGTCAACAGCACGCCAATATCGGTTAAGAATCGGGCCATTTGCAGACATCGATACAGCACAAACACTGTGCGATAAATTGCTGCGTTTCAGCGGAACCAGCTGTAGTGTTGTACGTATGCAATAATTTCGAACACAATATGACACGGGTGTGGAGAGCATGAGTAAAATAAAACAGCAATTTCTTGATTTGCGTAAAAATACCCCAAAAAGGGTACAGTGGCTGTTGTTGGCTGCCGCATTTACTGTGGTGCTGATTTTGTTGGTGTTACTGATTGGGGGTGACAAAAATAACAATGGTGATGAGACAACTGACGCCATACCAACCGATTTGGTTATTTCGCCAGATATGATAAATTGGGCCGATACACTGGTCGGACAAAAAAAATCTGAAACAGTTAAAATCTCGGCAACTGCCCCGGTTAATGTTGTAGATGTCAGACTGCATGAAAACACACCAGGTCTGACGTTGCGGGACACGTGTAAACAAATTAAAAAAATAGACAACACTTTGGCATGTGGTGTGTATTTGGACTATGCACCAACTGCCGTTATGACAACAAAAAATTTACCGGTATTTATCGACTGGCACGATGCCGATGAAACAGATGCAATGACAAAAACCGCAAAGATTGTTGTCACACTGGGAGCGGTGGCACCGCAGGTCGAAAAAAAACCAGCAAATTCACAGCCCGTTAAAACACTTGACCCTGTTATAGAAGACGAACCAGAACCTGTGGTTGAACCAACAATATTCACTCCGGTCAAAGAAGAAATTAAAAGAGAAATCGAATCGATTGCACCATCAAAAACTGTTGAACCTGTGGCAAAACAAACGGTGAAAGAACGAACCTTTACCATTCCAGATGGCTGTTCGGACTTTGCATTTCCTGCGTACAACAACCAGGGACGCCAAAGCGGCTGGATCAAACCAAGTGGCGGCGCGTACTATTTTCACCCATTTTCAGACGCAGACTGTACCAAACCCGCCGGAACGTACAATCCAGACAATGGTATAATTACTGATAACAGTGGTAAAAAAATCGGAACTGATGCTGACCATATCGGATTTGCCGCAATCAGCGGCGGTGTGTTGCCTGAATTATCCAACGCACCAGCAATCGCGGTCGTAAACCGGGCAGAACAATTAGAATTGTCCGAACTGCCTGACAGTGGCGGTGCTGGACGCTTGGGTGCAGACGGGATAGAAACGTTGGGAGGACTAAAGCCCGCACCAGTTAAAGATGTTGTATATGGGACATCTGGGGCGTACGTGGAATCCACCCAGCCGTATGACCGCAGTTTCGTTTTACGTCAATATAAACCAATTCCTGCGACAATCGTTTCGGACGTTCAAGCAGATGCAAAAATATTACAAAGCGGCAAGTCTTTACCTGTCCGTGCAACCGTGGACAGAAATGTCTATTCAGATAATGGGCGGACGGTTATTCTGCCGGCTGGCACACTGATGTTGGGATATGTTACCGGTGAAATTCCTGGGCCGTATAAAACAATTGGACGTATGCAAATACAGTGGTACCAATTTATCCGACCAGATGGGGTGGAATTTAATTTTAGCGGCAGCAATGATCCTTTTTCTGCAGATGCACAGGGACGTGTCGGGGTGCCAGGACGGGGCAGTTCGGACTATCTGGAACAGTTCTTTATGCCGATGCTGACCGCATTTGTGCCGGCGGCAATCAACCTGATTAACCCGGTTGCAGATGCGTTTGTGAATCAAATCGACCTGGATAACAATACAGTGGTGCAAAGCGGAACCATGCGTTCATCAGAACTGGCGAAAAACGAAATTATCACCGCATGGAATCAGGTCGCACAAAAGTTAATGGTCGATATGTTGGATAATAATGTACCACCATTTACAATCGCAGCGGGGACCCGTATAACCGTCTATTCGCCAGAAGATTTGCGTGTTGTGTGTATAGACAAGGATAAAGCATGTTATTTTGAATCTAAAAAAAGTCTTACTGGCGAGAAACGCCGTGATTGGACAGGCGAGCATCCAATTAAAGTAAATCCAAATGATCCATCATGGGTCGGACAGGCACGTAGTTTTGTGGCAGAAGAATACTGTGTAGAAGACGATAATGGTATCACTACTGCCGACCCAGACTGTGCAAATGGAAAGAGAGATTGTGGCGGGTATTCGTACAACACATTGTTATTGTGGTGCAAATCGCTGAATTACGAGTCTAAAAAGGCGCTACAATACGATATCTATCGCGGAGATCAACAGCATCAGTATCAGCAAAAAATAGAAGACCTGGGTGGTGTCGGCACACAACAGTTTAATGAAGAAATACTGGGCGTGAAATATAATTCGGATGGTACAGTACAAAACCCATACGACAGTCCCCCACCCCCAGCCGAAGATGTGGTTGAACAGATACTGTGCGAAGGCGGTATCACCCCCGATGCAAATGGGTGCTGTCCGGGTGAAATATACACCGATATGGGCGAACAAGGGTTTAACTGTTGCCCCGAAGGTGGTGGTGACTGTTTCCCGCCAATATTATAAATACATCCCGCCGAATGGCGGGATTTTTTATTAAATAACAATATCAAAACAAAGGAATCAAAAATGTAAAAACTGCAATTGCCCCCCCAAGATTCACAATAAAAAATGCACCATGTGGTGCATTTTTTTATAAAAAACACACGGATATAAACCAGGAAAAAAAAGCAAAATACACCGATTCGATTTTATTTTTTAAATCACACAACCGAATCTGTTTTCTGATTCGACTTTCAACCATCGGTTGTACTGATTCACAGGAATCTTTTCTTAGGCTATATATCTGATTATGAACACAAAACCAAAGGAGAAAGAAAATGACACAAACAAACCCAATCGTATCAAATGAAAAATTTCAAAGTGCAGAACAATTATGGTTCTGGTTTTTATATTCACGACAAATGCGAGCAAACAGAATGCTACACCGTGGCGGAAATCCAACACACAGACCGTGCGAAGTATTAGATGTAGAAACACTGATTACCAGATTATATTTGGCTGGGAAATTGACCGATACTCAATTAGAAATTATGAAACAATTTGGTGACAAAAAACGGGCACCTCACCAGTATATTTGGGCAGAAAATCGTGCAGCCGCACAATGGAATATAGCCATGAGCGTCCTGGAAGATGCCGCAAAACAACGCGGATGGATAGAGTAAAAAAACCCAGACCTTTGATTATCAGGTCGATGGCATTATGCCCCAGTATTAAAAAAAATTCAACATATTAAATTGGTTTATTTTTTTATACAGCCCCCATGGGGTCTGAATGGTTGGATTTATTATTCCAATTGCTTTTTTTGTGAATTGCACACACGAGAATGCACGCATATCTTCAAAGTTATTTTTTACATCAGGGTCTATACAGATAAATTTCCAACCATATTTTTTCAGTATTTCTAAATCGCGATATTTCAGTGTGATTTTTTCAATTTTTTTGCGGTGAACAAATTGGTACATCACCAGTTTATTTTTATCTGGCACAATTGGTGCCACATGCTTAAATTTTCTGCATACCAGCCTTGGGATAATCTTACTTGTCTTGTTTGAAAATCCAATAATTATCATCTTTTTATCCTGTTGTTATTTTAGTTTGTGTGAAATACCCCCGGGGTGGGGGATTTCAAGACCCATAAATCCACGGCACGCAATGCGTGTCGATATTTAACCTGACCACTATGGTCGGGTATCTGTGGTTATACAACAGGGATTCCCGAAACCCACAGAGTCATTTGGATTTATGACCTTGAAAATGCCCGGCCGTCATTTATTGACGGTTTTTTGTTGGCAATTAAAAGGGACATAAAAATGAAAAAAATAGATTTAGTGTACATGTGGGTTGACGACAGCGATAAAAATTGGCAAACAGAAAAAAATTTCTGGTTGCAAAAAATAAAAAACCAGGTCGCCGTCTGTCATGATTCAACCGTGGATGCCCGATGGAGGGATAATGATGAATTAAAATTCGCCCTGCGAAGTGCAGAAAAATACGCACCTTGGATAAACCATATCTTTATCGTAACAGGATTTGGCCAGATACCAAAATGGCTGAACACAAACCATCGAAAAATCACAATTGTTTCACATGAACAAATTATGCCGGCAGACAGTCTGCCAACCTTTAATTCAGTTGCAATTGAAATGTGTATCATGAATATCCCAAACCTGAGTGAATATTTCCTGTTGGCAAATGATGATATGTTCTTTAACAAACCACTGACACCAGATTTCTTTTATGACAAACGAGGACGAGCAATTGTATGGTATACACAAAATAAAAAAATCAGCAATGTCGGATACGCAATGGAAATGGTTGAATCTGATTACAGAAAAACTATTCTGATGGCGGCACACAAATTGCATAAAATATTTGGAAAAAAATTACTGCAAATGGCACCTGCACATAATATCGACCCATATATCAAATCTTCAATGATACAATGCAGAAATCATCCTTTGCTGGTGCAACACTTTGATATGCAAATCAGAAATAAATTCAGAACAAACTGGGAACTGCAACGATGGATTTTTAATCTGTACGACTTTGTGCACGGACGTGCAATACTGAAACGAGCCAGACATTTTAAACGTGCACGACATTTTCTGTATAATATTACACATCATCACGAATGCAAAAACGCACCACTGTATTGCGAAAATGCGGAACGGGCAATGCAGCACGTAAACCCACCACTGTTCTGCATAAACGACAGTGCAAATACATCCGATAAGGTCAGACAAAAAAACTGGGAATTTTTAAATAAAAAGTTTCCAGATAAATCACAATTCGAAAAGTAAAAAAAAATCCGCCCAATGTGGGCGGAACTTTTTTATTTCGACTGACGTTTGATTATCTGCATCTGGATTATACCAAAGATGTTCGATACCGTCCAATACAGAACTAAACCTGCAGGCATCCACGCAAACATGACTGTAAACAATATCGGCATCCAGCGCATCATTCTTTGCGTCTGAGCAACCGCATCGTTCCCGTTCGATGATGATGGGGACTGAAAACGCTGTTGAATGTACATGGTCAATCCCATCAATATCGGCAGGATAAAATACGGATCCATCGCAGATAAATCACTTATCCATAAAAAGTGTGCATTACGCATAGCTACTGATACCAACAAAGCCTTGTACAATGCAAAAAATATTGGAATCTGAATCAACATCGGCAAGCACCCAGACATGGGCGATGTCTTGTGCGTTTGATACAGCTTCATCATTTCCATCTGCAAACGCATCTTGTCGTTCGCGTACAGTTTCTGGATACGCTGCATTTCGGGCTGCATCTTTTGCATGGCGGCCATAGAAACATACGATTTACGCGTCAGTGGCCACATCAGTAAACGCAGCAATATCGTCATGATTATTATCGCAACACCATAGTTCATAACAATATGATGAATTCCGTTTAATATCCACAACATTGGACGAGCTAAAAACCAAAACCAACCATAGTCAATTGTTTCTGATATACCAGGGATTTTAGATTCAACTGTATCCAAAATACTGTTGTCGCGGGGACCGGTAAATATGTTTGTAGTCAGCGTTGCTGTATCACCGTTTGCAATCGGCATGGCAGCAGCAGCCGTGTCCGAAATATACTTCTCACCGCCGTGCTTTATCCGAATTGTTTGGTCAGGCGATGAAATAGATGCAACCGTTTCCCAGTACTGGTCCGCAAAACCCGCAAAACCATTTGTGGTCGAATATGCATATGACTGTTTATCCAATTTCGTCCAGGCAATGTCTTCGACATCACTGTTTACATAGACAATCGCACCATTTGATACACCTGATGCAGAACCCATATCATTATCACGAACAATTCGTACATATGGTGCAACTGATATGTCGTGACCAGAATTGTTCTGAATCGTGTCAGTGATTGTTATAACATAGCCATCAGCCGATACGGTACGAGTAAACACAACTCCATCAGAATTTGACCATGTATATGTGTCGCCTTTATTGTTCCATACAGTGGTTGCAACTGGCCCAGTTGTGCCAGATGATACAAAACCTGATTCAATATAATTGCCATCCCCCCCCAGCAACACAACATTTTCATCACCATTTGGGGACGCCAGATATTGCGATAAACGGACGTCCGATATACGCAAACCTTGAACGTCCGCAGATATGACATCTGATGAAATATTGGACACCGGTACCGCAGATAAATCTTCGACAACCGTTATGGTGTCAGACTGGTCAACCGTGTTGCGTGGCCCCATTATCGCACCAATCGCCCACCAGGCCGCAATAAACAGAACCGTCCACCACAAAAAACCAGAAAATGGTGATTTTTTTTGTTGAGCAGCCGCCCTGTTCGCGTTCCACATATTAAAACCGGAATTTTTATTATCCATATACTGAACCATGTTTATTTACCATCCTTTGTTGTTTGAATACATTTGCGGCGAGCCAAATATACATTCAGTATATACAACCCAACCCCAACTACTATGCAAATATCCGCCACATTAAATGCAGGCCAATGCCATCCGCCAATGTGAAAATCCAAAAAGTCTATTACCGCACCAAAACGAACCCTGTCAATCAAATTGCCAATCGCACCACCCGCAATCAAAGACAGGGGTACAACCTCGTACTGGCGGGCACGAGTAAACAAATGATGCAGAATAAAACCAATCACAAATCCAGTCAATATCACAATCACCAATGGTGCAGATTCGCCCAATGAACGAAACAGGGAAAACGATGTGCCCGGATTCCATGTAAAGACAAAATTAAAAATATCACACACGTGGGCCATCAAATACGGCACAGGAACCAATTCCCATGCACCACCAAACAATGGTACCCCACCCGTTATCAGATACAGTAATGTTCCCTTGGTCAACTGGTCCAAAAGAATTGAACCAATTATTACTGATATTGCAATTGCTGTTTTTTTCATTTTTATCCTTTCCAGAATGCACAGGTTGAAATATAACAGTATACAATCAGAATTGCAATTAAAAATCCCCATTTTGGGGACTTTATATTATTCGTGTTTATCAGATATTATCGCAGACAAACATGCATAATCATCAGAACGAATTTCTGATAGCAGTTTTTCTATTTTGCGTTCGGGTACCCCCAGAAAATCTAAAACACTGTACCCCAGAAACAATGATGATTCTATTGTTTCAGGCATGGCCGATGCAACCCCCTGGGACATCAACATTTTAGCATCAGCCAAATTACGGGCACGGGCAAATATTTTAATACGCGGTGCAATTGTTTTAATCGTCATTATCGTTTGCCGGGCGGTGGATGCATTGTCCAGTGCAACAACCACAGATTTTATCCCACGTGGTCGCAACCCCAAATCAACCAAAACATCGCGATTGGTCGTGTTGCCATATACCACGTTAAAGCCCATTTCACGCCCCATCATCACAGCATCTATATCCAAATCTATGGCCAAATACGGAATATTCTGTGCGTCCAGCATTTGACATACCGTCTGACCAACACGACCAAACCCACATACAAGAACAGTCGAACGAACACTGCTGTCCGAACGTTCTAAATTGCGAGCCGCACGTCCCAACGATATATATCCCCTGCGTTGCAAATAATCATGCAACCACAGCAACAACGGAGTCATCATAATAGATAAAATTATTATCGCTGTTAAAATCTCTTCGTGGCCAGATGGTATGGCGGTAATGCCACTGGTCTTCATAGTTTGCAACATCAACAATGCAAACTCGCCCCCCTGGGCCAAAATCAAGGCAATCATAAAACTGTCCTGGACATTTATGCCACGTACACGAGAAACAATAAATATTGCCGCAAACTTTATCGCCATAAACCCCAGCAGACCAAACAAAATAATATACCAATTTGCCCCCAATAATGGTAGATTTAACCCCATACCCAAAGATATAAAGAAAAACGCCAGAAACAATATCGAATATGGTGATATCTCGGCCGCAATCTGATGACGGTATACCGTTTCGGACATTAACATACCCGCCAAAAATGCACCCAAGCCAGCAGGAAGTCCCATAAACTCTACCAGGGCCGCCCAAACTATTATGTTCAGCATTACCGCCAGTAAAAATGCCTCTTTGGATTTTAATTTGCCAACATGATGAAATATCGGTGTCATTACAAATCGACCAATTACCGTAACCGATAAAACCAGCGCAACAGATATTACAACTACGTCAATCGCAGTCGCACCCATGCTGATAGACGCACCTGCAAATGCGGGCAACATGGCCAATAACGGAATAGACAGTAAATCCTGGAATAATAATATCGAAAATGTATGCCGCCCCATTTCTGTGTTTAACTGGTTACGGTCGGTCAACAACTGTAAATCAGCAGATGTACTGGACATGGCCAACATCAATGAAACCATTATGCAACCCATCACAGACCACTGAGTAAAACCAAACAGTAATGGAAATAACATTATCGCAACCATTAAAACCTGGGTCGCACCAAATCCAAATATCGTTCGCCGCATACGCCATAACCGCCGCATGTTGATTTCCAAACCTATGTTGAACCACAAAAACAAAATGCCCAAATCACCTAAAAATGTCCAAGTATCAGATAACTGAAAAAAATTGAAAACATAGGGCCCAGATAACACACCTGCAAATAAAAACGCAACCAGTGCACCAATGCGAGCAACACGTAACATATAAACCAACACAAACACTATTGCAAAAAATGCAAGCAGGGATAATGACATACTCTCTCTCTTGATCTTATTATGATGGTATTATATCAAATTTTTTGATAATAACGCAAATGTTTCTGGAGATAAAACCTCGGCCCGTTCAGTACCAGTCAGACCATACAACCCCCAGTCTGTACCCGGCATAATAGAACGTATCATTTTACGGCGTTGACCAAATAATGTTGCAGTTATCTGTTCCAGTTTTGAAACGTCCGGCAGACATGCAATCTTTTCAGGATTTGGTATAATTTGCACAACTGCACTTTGTACACGTGGACGCGGAACAAATGCCGTGTTCGGAACATCAAATAATATTCGTGCGTCCGCAATCAAAGATGTCAATACCGCCAAGCGACCATAATGCTCGGCCCCTGGACGCGATGTAATACGCAAAGCAACCTCGCGCTGGAACATCAGAGTCAGGGACGATATCGGTTCGCCATTTGCAATTTTCTTTAGCCAACCAATTAACAACTCTGTCCCAACATTGTATGGTAAGTTAGCACATATCGCATAATCAGATAAACCAAAATCGGCAAAATTAACACGCAGGGCGTCATCGTAAACAACAGATAACCGACCGTTCGATGCAAATTCAATCTGAGATAATATAGGCGATGTGGTTAAATCCTTTTCTATGGCGATAACACGCGGAGCACCCGCCAACAATATCGCACGGGTCAGACCGCCAGGACCAGGCCCAACTTCGACCACAGGAGTGTGCGTTATGTTGGGAACACTGTTTGCTATGCGACCCGTCAAATTCAAATCAAATAAAAAGTTCTGACCAAACTGCTTTTTCGGTTCCAAACCACTTTCACGCATCATAGCCGATACAGGTGGCAAAGATGATACCATATCCGTCATAATGTTTTACGCCCCCCAAATGCCAATGACAACGTCCCATCGTCTAAATAATCTAAATCTCCACCCAGCGGGACACCCGATGCCAATTCCGAAAACGATACACCAGGAACCGCACCTATTATAGACATAACATAGTGCTGGGTTGTTTTGCCTTCGACTGTGTTCGGTAATGCAAATATAACCTCGGTCACGTTTTCAGATGTAATTCTGTTCGGCAATGTCAATAAATTTAAATCCTGGGGCAATGTGCCAGATGCACCAGACAACAGACCACCAATAACATGATAACGACCATGAAATACAGATGATTTTTCCAGTGTCCAAACGTCTGACAAATCCCGAACAATACATAACTGGCCATTAGAGCGGTTGTGGTCGCGACAAAACTCGCACGAGCCAGAACCACGATCCGTTAAAACACCACATATCGGACATGGTGCAATGTTTTCACACGCCTCAACAATCGCATCCGCCAATGCAGTGCCACGCCCCGTTTTATCCTGAAGCAGACACAGTGCTATACGTTGACCACCACGAGTTCCTACGCGTGGCAGTTTGGCAAATAACTTAATCAACTTTTCAATTTTCGGATTCATGATGATTATAAAATACTAGTGAAAAACATAACTGTCAATACCGTTTGATGCCGCAGAGGATTTCAGTTGTGTTGCCGCACTGTCCGACAGGCCATAAACGCGAACACGATACAACCCCGTTCCAGTTGGTTCTACAACTGCATTTACCCCAAGTTTATTTTTCACATTTGCAACCTGGGCACGAGCCGCAGACTCAGACGAGAATGCACCAAACTGGACCCCTGTACCACCAGTCCCAGCCGATATCGCACCGCCACGATACTGGGGCATCGCATTCGATGTCGCCGCATTATACGCAGATGAAAATGTTGTCGCAGGTGCGGACGATGCAGGCGGCATATCGCGGTCAGTCGGTGCAGATGATAATATAGACTCACCCGTGGTACGTTCTACCGGGGGAACATAAGATACGGTTGCAATCGGAGCCTCGCCATTAGTCAACATAGAAAATCCACGGTTTAACATTTGTGCAGCAACATTGGCACGAACATCTTTGTTTTCAGCACCAAGCACAACCGACATTAAATGCATGCCATCACGGTGTGCCGTTGCAACCAATGAATATTTTGATTTCTTGGTATAGCCTGTCTTCATCCCGTCACAACCATTAAACGATGACAACAGGCGATTACCGTTCGTGTACGTCTTGCCATTATAGGTCCAAGTTTTAATCCCAAAAAAATGCCAATACTGGGGAAAGTGTTTATATACCGCCATAGATAACAACGCAATATCACGCGCCGTTGACAGGTGGTCATCGTTCGGCAAACCCGATGAATTTTCAAAGTTTGTGTTGGTTAAACCAATCTGTTTTGCAACACGAGTCATTAAATCAGCAAAGGATTCTTCCTGGCCACCTTTCAGGTTTTCTGCCAAAACACGTGCAACATCGTTCGCACTGTATACCGCAAGTGCCTTAATCGCATCTTCAACACGGATTTTAGACCCCGCGGACAACCCAAGTTTTACAGGCTCGGCATTGGCGGCAGATGCAGATACAATCAAATAATCGTCCAACGACAGACGTCCGTGCTCTAGCGCATCAAACGTCAGATACAATGTCATGATTTTCGTTAAACTGGCTGGATAATTTAACTGGGTGGCGTTTTCCTGGAATAAAACACGCCCAGTGTCCATGTCCGCAACCAAGGCCGCACGATATTGGGCCGCATTCGCAAAACTACACATGGTGCACGCAAATAATAAGGTGAACATTCTTCTCATACGTACTATGATAGTAAAAATTATCTGTGTGGGTCAATCATTAAAAAACACCCCATGTGGGGTGACACTATTTCCCGTATATAAAACTGGTATTTTTTGATACCTCTATTATCGCATCCATACTGTCATTATCAGATGTATGCTGACGCCGTGTGTGCCCACAAACAACACAACGATGCGTTATCACAAAGCGATCACCAGACGATTCCACAGATACAGGTTCCATCATACCACGACAACTGGATGCACGGTCGCCAGGATTATTATCTACATGACACGACCACAGACAATGAGGACAATGATTTGTATAACCATTACCATGTACAACTGCACCACAATGGGTGCAGTTAAAATCTTCAACCGTTTTTGTAAAGACCTTCATTATATCCCCAATGCGTTGCGATACATCTGGGTCAGTTCGTCAGTTTCGTCCAATTCATCTGGATCCATTTTACGCAGACGTATCATCTGACGAATGTACTTGGGATCAAATCCTGCGGATTTTGCTTCGCTGTATATTTCTTTGATGTCCGCAGCAATGGCCGCTGCATCTTCGTTCAACTTTTCAATTCTTTGGATAACACTTAACAACTGTTCGTTGTCGATTGCACCATGATTTGCTTGTTTCATTCTGTTTTCCCCTTGCTTTATTTATGCCAATTATGATATATCATTATTCGAAAATTGCAAGAAAAACAAATTAAAAAACAGAAGGAAAATCATGAATAAATTTACAAAAATTACTGCATCTGTTGGTCCAAACTGCGAAGACCGCGAAACAATGGCTAAAATGATTTTGGCCGGTGTAAATATGTGCAGACTGAATTTTAGCCACGATACCGGTGATGTCCAAGGTAAAAAAATAGATATGATTCGCGAATTATCAGCAGAACTGAATATGCCAGTCGCAGTTATGATTGACCTGCAAGGACCAAAGCATCGTATAGGAAACTTTGAAACCGAAGATAAATATCCGCTAACAATCGGTCAGACTTTTACATTTGATTCTGACCCAACACCAGGTAATGAAACTCGCGTTCAATTGCCAGACGTTGATGTTCTGGATTCTTTGAATGTCGGAGACAGAATTTTATTGAATGATGGTAAAATCGAAATGCAGGTCTTAAAAACAGAACCAGGCAAAGTCGATGCAACTGTTGTTCGCGGAAATGAAATATGGTCCAGACGTGGATTTAATCTGCCCGACACAGAAATCAATACTTCTGTACTGACCGGCAAAGACCGAGCAGACTTGGAATATGCAATTACAAAAAAACCAGATTATGTAGCGATTTCTTTTGTACAAAAACCAGAAGACGTAGCCGAAGTGCGTGACTTTATCACACAACGCAGTGCACACCCAATCAAAATTATTGCAAAAATCGAACGACCAAATGCAGTTGAACGCATTACCGATATCGCCGCAGCCGCAGATGGTATTATGATTGCACGTGGCGATTTGGCCGTCGAGGTGCCATATGCAGAAGTACCTGCAATTTCACGATATATTATTCGCGAATGCAGAAAAATGAATAAACCTGTAATTGTTGCAACACAAATGCTGGGGTCTATGGTGTGCAGCGAATTCCCAACACGAGCAGAAATTACTGATGTGGCAAACACAGCATATCTGCGTGCCGATTCTACCATGACCAGTGAAGAAACTACCATTGGTATCAACCCAGTCAATGTAATTAAAACAATGGCAAATATCCTGTCGCACGCAGACGCAGACGCAATCGCAAATCCATATGACTGGTCGCGAGTTGAAAATATCCCTGAAAACGACTGGTCGCGGTCTGTCGCATCTATGGCATACCTGAACCGTGCATCCGCAATCGTTGTGTTTGCACGCGACACAATCGCCGCAACTCAGATTTCATGCAGAAAACCAGACATACCTGTTATCGCAGTATGTAATGAGTCTGTAATCGCAAATCAGTTGTGCCTGCTGCGTGGAGTATTTCCAATATTTGATCCTGAATTGTTTGGCATGCGTGATGGATTTAATGCAGCACGGGCATTCCATATAAACATTGGTAAACTGGTTATCGTGGATGAAGATAAAATCAGTTTGCGTACACTGGATTAAATAAAAAAATCTGTATAAAAAAATCCCCATTTGGGGATTTTTTTATTTACGCCAACGTGGTTTCCAATGACGGGCCCGTTCAATCAAAAAGAACAATGCTGGCGTCAGGGTGAATGTAAATATCAGACTGGCAAACATACCGCCTATCATTACCGCACCCATGGCGACTTTCATGCCGTCAATAGACCATAACTGGGGTACCATACCTGCCATAACCGCAATAGATGTCATTAATATCATGTTGCGGCGAGACTGCAATTCTGACCACAGGGCTTCAAATGGTTTTTCTCCGTTATTAACACGGATAATCGTTGGTTCCAACACCAAAATGTTGTTGTTAACCACCAACCCAACCAACATAACAAATGCCAACATCGCACCAATATTCAATGTCGCACCAGATAAAAACATTAACACAAATACACCCGCAAAACTAGTCAAAATAGACGTGGCAATTGTAAACGGATGTGCCAATGAATTTAATATCGCAGCTAACAACATGTATGTCAATATTGTCGCCAGTAAAAATGCACGACCAATTTCTGTTCCGGCTTCGGCCTGGTATTCGGACATACCACCAAATTCTGTGTAATAGCCATATTCCCAATCCATTTTATTTATTTCTGATTGAATTTTTGCCTGGACTGGCCCCATGGTAGATTTTCCAATGTTAATGTCTATTTCTGTCAAACGATTTTTATCTATACGGCGAATATCAGGAGTTGCACGAACCGTCTTGATTTCCCCCAACGATGACAATGGAACCATGCCTTTGTTTGAATTGACGTAAACATTGTCAAACAGCGATGCATTTTTAAACGGTTTTGCAAATTCCAAAATAATCGGATATTCTTCTCCGTTTTCTTTGTATTTGTATGTGTCGTTACCATACAAGGCTGTACGCAATGTAGTGCCGGCATACGAATTTTGAACACCCCAGAAATTCATCTTTTCCTGGTTCGGAATAAACTGGGTCTCCATAGCAGGTTCCTGTTGTGCACGAACAGCAGATTGAACTTCGGGGATTTGGTTGACAAGGTCTATGATATGTGCCGCGTATGCTTCACGCTTGGCATCGTCTGGACCAAACACGTTCAGAACCAAATCTGATGAAGAACCAGAAGACTGGGCTTCGCCAGCACGTATCTGAATCTCTGCGTCTGCAATGTTTGATATTACAGGTAACATTTTCTGGGCCAACATCTTGTCAGATATATTACGTTCCGAAACGTCAACCAATTCAACTGTGATGTTGATGTTTTGCAATCCTTGGTCACCAATTTTTACCGTTGTCGCAGCAACTTCGGGGAACTGTTTCAGACGTGTTTCAATCTGGTATGCAATCGATTCTGATTTTTCAAATGTCGCCCCCATTGGTGCACGAGCCGTTATTGTAATTTCATTCGCATCAGTTGTTGGTGAAAACTCGTTACCAACAAATTTCATCAACATTGTTGACCCTATAAAAACTAACACAGCCAGACCAATTACACGCCAAGGATGTGCATACTGGACCCCAAACCAACGGCGAAGCCAACTGTTATCTGATTCTGTGGAAGCAGATGCCGGTTTTGTTTCAGATTTTGTTTCTGTTTTTTTGGTTGAACGTTTTTCGCCCAAACGCAAAAACTGAGCAATCATCATTGGCGTTAATGTGAACGAAAACATCAAAGACAATAATGTCAAATACACAACTGTCATGCCAAACTGAACCATGAACTGGCCCACAATACCACCCATAAATGCCAAGGGCAGGAACACCACTACGTTTGTGCCAACACCCGCCAAAACAGATACCGCCACATTTTTGGTACCGTCAATCGCAGCATCTGTTGGTTTTTTGCCAGCACGCATTTCCTGCAGTGCGGCTTCTATCAAAATAATCGCATTTGACACCAATGTACCCAAGGCAGATGAATATGCCAACAACGTCATGGCGTTAATTGTAAAATTATTCGCATCTACAAAGAAGAATCCAGCAATCAAAGACGCAGGAATTACAACACCTGCAATAATCGTTGAACGCCAATTGCGTGTAAATACCAATAATACCAAAACAGTCAGTGCAACCCCCAGAATAATACCGTTAATGGTACTGTCAGTTTCATCCGATACCGCAACAGATGAATCCGCCGCAATCAACATTTCTGCATTGGCAAAATGTGCCTGCAGGTCTGACTGCAATTCTGGCATACGTTTACGCAATTCGCGTGAGATGTTTATCGCATTACCATCAGATGCCTTGACCACAGATGCAACAACAACAGATTCGCCATTATAACGGGCACCAGTTTCAATGTCACGGGCCGCGTCTGTAATTTGGGCGATGTCTGATAATTTGAAATTATCACCTTCGGCCGTGGTTAAACGAAGATTTGCAATCTCTGCTACCGATGCAAATTCGCCAACAAAACGAACGTTCGAAGAATTAACAGATGTTTCTATTTTCCCACCAGGTACATTCAGGTTGTGTGCCCCCAATGCAGATACTACGTCCATAACAGTAACACCATGTGCCGCCATAGAATCAGGATTCATCGCAATATGAATCGCACGTTCACGACCACCAAATACAGACACACTGGCAACACCAGGTATCCCTGTAATTTTTGTCGATAAAATATTGTCCGTATATTCTTCCAAATCGCGAGCATCGGCACCACGTAATACAATATCTACCACCGATTGCTGAAGCGGATTTAACTTTTCAACAACTGGCGTTTCCATGTCTTCTGGAAATTCAGATATCAGTGAATCCAGTTTCGTTTTCACCTCGTTCGCTTTATCATTAACATTAACCCCCAAGTTAAATTCCGCCATAACCATCGCACTGTTTTCATAGATATATGATGTTATCTTTTTTAATTCTGATACTTCGGATACAGCATCCTCGGCACGTTTAACAACCTGGGATTCCAATTCCGCAGGTGCCGCACCAGGATAGATAAAGGTCGCAGTTACCATAGGAAAATCAACTGATGGTGTACGCTCTATGTTTATATTCGGAAATGATACCAGCCCCAATACAACCCACACCAATACAAACATTAACGTAGTAATCGGTCTGCGAACGAAAAAGTTTAACATGGTTTTACCCCTTTTTTATTTTTTATGCAAATAGTGTTATTTAACAATTTGAACCTTGTCCCCGGCATTTACAGACGACAGTATTACAATGTCACCATCAGATAAACCAGATGTAATATAGGCTGTTTCTGAATCACGGCGAGCAATATCAACCGGTCTAGATACCGCGTAATCGTCAACCATCACAAATACCGAATTATTATTTACTGCATATAACGGTACAAAGTATCCGTTGGCCGTGAATTCAGCCATCTGCAACCCATTAGACACACCAGATGTGCGAACAACATACATGCCTGTATCATAGTCAATACGGTTTGATACAGATACTATTTTGCCATCACCAACACGCTGACCTGCGTGCAGTTTTGATGCACGTTCAGCCGATACATAGGCACGATTGTTTTGAACCGACAACGGTTCATACAATGTACCTGCCCCAGCATGCATATGCTCAACCACAACAGGCATGCCTTGGTCCGCAGCAACACGCGATGCATTAAATACATAACGTGCATTTTCAGACGCAACCGCCGCAAAACGGAATATCACCCAACCCGCCAATAACACAACCAGTGCAACGTATAAAATATGTTTTAATTTTGTTTTCTTTATCTTTTGCATTTCTTATTCACCCAATTTTTTTACTGTTTCTGCAGACATTAAAATGTTGTATTTGGTATTCAATAACGCCAAATCCAACTGATATAAACCGGCGGACACCTCGGCCAATTCAACCGCAGATGTTTGACCAGATGCAAAGCGATTCTGAGACAAAGCATATGTCTTGGCCGCCAAATCACGCGCGTTTACCAATGTAGAAAGATTTCCACGCAAATGTTCATAACGCTGGACCGCAGTGTTATACTGTTCTGTGGTTAACTTTTTAGCCTGGGCCAGGTCTTCGCGAGCAGCCGCAGCATTCATGGCCTCGACTGTGGCATTGGCACGATTAAGACCTCCACTGAAAATCGGCATCTGTAATGCCAATCCCCAATACGCAGACTGACTGCCCTGCTTATCAAACAAATGACCAATATCGCCCGACATCGTGGAATATGTATATGATGCAGTTGCCGCCAATGTAGGATAACTGTTTGCGCGCTGGGCACGAGCCATACGTTCATACATATTTACCTGTTCAGACAGTACATCCCACTGGGGAGTGTTCTTTAACTCACCCGCGTTCAAAGATTCAAAACTGGTCGGGAAATTATCCGTTAAATTTAATTCTTCATCCATGTTTATACCAGCCAGAATCTTTAACATCCGATGTGCTGTGTCACGATTAAAATATGCATCCGAAACATTTATCTGTTTAGATGCAATGTCAGATTCTATCTTTAACAAATTACTGCGATGAGAACGACCCGCAGATGTTAAACTGCGTTTGGCATCACGTGCATTTTTCAGATCCTGTTCCGCCAACTTTACTATCTCGTCCGTCATGCGAGCCGTCCAATATAAATCAGCCGCAGCATAGCGAACCTCGCGTACGGTCAATTCATGGGAACTTTTCGCCATTTTAACAGCAGACTTTACAGATTTTACCGCATTACCAATTTTACCAAATGTGTATATCGGCTGGGTCAATGTCAGACCTGCCTGTAAAATATTATCTGGAATTTCAAATACAATCGATTGATCCTTTAATGATTCTGAAATCAGCCCCCCTAATTCAGGTGGCAATTCAATTTTTTGTGATTCAGACGGATTTTTTACGTTAACCATGTTCATGTACGACATAGAACCATCTAATTTAAACCAACGGTTGGCATTGGCCGCATCCAAAGATGCCTGGGCACGCGATAAATTCGCGTCAGCACGCCGTATATCGTGCGATTCACGAACAACCATGTCAATCGCATCCGATAAAGACAGGTCCAAAGAATACGCCGGCATCGAAATACCGGCGACAAGTGCCGCAACCAGCGACACAGGGATAATCTTAATCATTATTTAACTCCACATTTTTTAACACATCATGCATTGTACGCAGTGCATCGGTCAGACGCTTTTCATCTTCGCGGGACATGCCTGAAAAAACACGCTCTATCCCCGTGCGAAACAAGTCCATTGCCGCAACCGCCAATTCAGAACCACGTTCAGATGTGCAATACCATGTGTTGCGGCGATCTTGTTCGTCAATAGTTCGAACAACCATGCCATCACGTTCCAATTTGCGAAACGCAGCACACAAATTCGGTGCAGATACATGTTCACGGCGAGCAATATCTTTCAACCGGGCACGCCCCCCATTATGCAGACGCACCAATATCGACATCAACTGACGAGGATAACCAGTCGAATCAACGCGTTCCAAACGTACACGGTCCGCGATTTTATCCAGTGTCCAAATGTTTTCTTCCATAAGACGAACAAATTCCTTGCGTGCCAATGCAAACTCCTGTATAATGTTTTTGTGTTGGAAATTTATTAAATTTCTTAATCATTATATGTTTTAACAAATAATTTTCAAGTAAAAAATTTATTTTTTTGTAACAGTTCATTTCGATGCAAAAAGAAACGCCACGTGTGTGGCGTTTGGTTCACAGCACTGATTTTATATGCTGGTAATTCCGATCGTATAACGCACGGTCAACAGAGGTAAACGACCCATTGTATGTCTGAACAACACCACCGGGAAATTCTGCGTTTATAATACTGTATGCTGTGGATGCCGCAAACGGAAACCGAACACCATAATTATTTTGCCCTGTATATTTCAGAACTGTGCGGGCCGGCAACATTTGATTCAATGTCTTGGTTATTTTATCCAATCTGGCAATACCAGTACTGTCGATGTTTGGATAGGTATTAAACCAGCCACCAGTTTGCCCAATTCCCAACAAGGGAACCCATGCAGAACGACCAGCATCCAAATAATATGGCAGATTGTATGTCTTATACCGCACAACTACGACCGCACGATTATTTATATCCACAATCGGTGCATTGGTATTAACAGTTGTCGGCAGCGGAACCAACGTGATTTCATTATTATCAACATAGCCCAAAATACCACCAGCCGTCACCATCAACGATTCCAATTCTGGTTTTGCGGTTGCACCAGTTGCATTGCTTTTCGAATCATCACTGTCTTTGCCAACCAACGTTCCAACCAATACCCCCGTACCAACCAGGCCCGCAACAGTTGCAGCCGCAATCCAACCGCGACCACCAGAACGTTCAACCGAATGCGGAGTGATGTTGCGTGGTGTTTTCTGTTTGGCACCACCATTATCCAGTGCAATCGGTGTAACAGACAGTTTATCACCGGACAAATCCAGTTTTGTGTCTGGGATAACGATATCTTCTTCTGGGATATCGATATTCTGATCAACAATCGGTTCCGGCACCACATTGGGTTTTACGGGCGGAACCACTGAACCTGGCATCGGTATTGGTTTTACCGTCAAGTCATCCTTATCCAAAGGAAGATTTAAATCCATTGGCAGTGGTTCAATCGTATCATCAATGACAATGTCATCAAGAATAACCTCGGGTTCTGGGATTTCACGTTGCATACTTTCAACAGTATCTACGGCGGGTACCGCATCCCATTCTTTGCGGGTTTGATTTTTCACCTCGGCAATGGCTACCTTGGCCAAGACCGCATCAGGTGCGATACCATCATTGAACAGCTGACGCGATGGTGTTGTTGTGGTTTGTTCGATATATTCTATCTTTTTGGTTCCCAACATCGCATTTAGTTGTTCATCAAGTGTTTTTAATTCACTTTCAAGACCATCAATTTGTTTTGCGACCGCATCATTTCTGCGTGCCAAATCAGAAACATCATACTTAGTCTTTCCTGGCTTTAAAACCTGTTGGCCATTTTTGTTAACCATATAAAGTTCATCTTGTTGCCGTGCAATTGCAGTCAATTCTTCCTGGGCCAGACGCAATTCATCCGCAGCCATGGCCTCGCGTTGCAGTAATGGCAATGCCTCGGCCGGGGGATTACCCAATTTATTCAGCAACGTCTGACGAGATTGTTGGGCCGTCTTCAGTGATTCCCACAATTTATCTGCCTTGCTTTTCGACAAATTTGTCGCCTGACGCTGTTTTGTAATGGACGCAATTACACCATCTAAATCCGCCAGGGATTTTGCCTGGGCACGCGTTAACTTTAACCGCATAACATCTGTTGCGTGTGGAATTTTGGTTGTCACAGTTTTTCCACCAACCATAATCCATTTACCCGCAGCAGTCACCAATGACGTTAACTGTAATGCAATTCCCGCGGCACGCCATATCTGTTCAGGTTCCCATGAATCAGCCTCGAACAGGCCCTTTTCACGTTCGGCCAACGTTGTCCCATCGGCCAGAACCTGTTGCAGAAATTCAGAATCATCGGGAATCAGTTCAATCAGTCTGGCCATTTCACGATCTATGGCATCTTCTTCGGAAACATTCAGGTCATTGGTCATGTTGGCCAGGCGTTCAAAATGCTGACCAATCAAGGAAACTGCACAGTCTGCCGTTTCGCACTTGTGCGACTGCAACAGGAATTCATCTGCCGCCTTGTTAATTTTTGTTTGAGCAGCCAATTCTATACCCGCCCCCGCAGTTTCAACCGCCACAATCGTCAGGGCAGCCGCCCCAGTACCACCAGTTGCAACAGTGATTACCGCCGCCGCTGCGGCACCCGCAACTATACCACCAATCACAATGCCTTTTTGCAGGGTGGTGCCACTGGCCGATGCAGGCAATTGGCAAACACCATCTGTTGCATTCCACACAACCGATTTACATTCTGGACACGTTGCAGCAGACGTCTGTTTTAATTTGTCACATTGTTTTTGGTCCAAACGCAGGCAGTGTTTGCCATCGTATGTGCCACCACGAACAATACATTCCATACCCTGTTCGCCGGCACGGGATGTAATGCCCCACGATTCCGACAAATCGTCAAACAAGAAATCAACAGGATATCCATTTACACGACATGTCAGAACCTCGTCAGGTTCATTACCGTCATAATAAGGACTGGAATTATAATCACAATCAAAAGATTCCAATTTTGTTGGTGCAATGACAGATTCAACATACTGTCTTATCTGGTCATGCAGGTGCATTTGTGCATTTAATTGAATGCCAGAACTGCGGAAATGCATGTTGTCGATACCATACTTGGTACGCAGTTTTAGTGTGCCACGAGATTGAGATAAAACACATGCCTGTTGACCGTTTTTCCAAGAACCAATCTTGGCACTGTATGCCAAACGTTTTGCATTCTGAGCAATTTGTGCACACACGGCCACATCCGTAGTATTACACGCAGATGGCCAAATAGCATTTGCTGTGTTATTAACCGCAGCGGCATTTGGATTATTACCAGACGGCAAATACTTTACACCATGCATCTGACATATTGCATTTTCTGTGCTGGCCCGAATTTCATAATCCTTGGTTTCTTCCAGGTCGTCAAAATAGAACTCATAAAAAGTACGACCATCGGCAGATTTACACATCAAACTGTAATCCTGGATGCCGACTTTGTCGAATTTGCGATTACATATCACAGACGCATCATTAAATTTAACATCTGCATACATCCTAGCCAAACCAATCCCCTGGGACAACTGCACCTGGGTGCCATACAAAATGCCATTAAAAACATCTTTGACACAATGTTCTGTGCCACCAGATTTGCCACGATCGGCACCACAAACATGATAAAATACATCCGATGCAGAATTTGCCAGGCCACGAACAAATGCACTGCAACGTTGAAAATCTGATTTGTTTTTATTATCCAAGCCGCCCACAGTACACAATGCGTACGCATCAGTCACATAAATACAACCACTGCTGTTTTTTGCCAACGTATCACGCAATTGCGACAAAACAGATGTCTGGACAGACAGATCTGTAAAATGTGTTGCAACAATCGTTTCCAATGCCGTGCCATTCACACGCAAACACTCGACCGCTGCGTTCGCAGAAAACGCAAACAACGAACAACATAAGATGGATATTATTTTCTTCATTTTAACACCTTTGTACATTCTTGGGCGATGTCAGACACACGCCGTATAGCACCAATTTGGGTCGCATTAAATATTGTCGCAGTCGCAGATGCAGCAGTTGTTGCACCAGCAAATATATTCGATGCCGTGTTTAAATTCTTTTCACGCTGTTTACCAGAGTCTGTATTGTCATTGCGGACATCCTTGGAATTCGCACTGGCCGACAAAACCGTACCAACCGCACCAGTTGTTGCACCAATCGCAGACGAAATTGTCGCACCGCGGGCCTTGGTATTTATCTTGGACAGGTCAGCATAGTCAAATTCGCCACAAGCAGAAATGATGGATTGAGCCTCGGATACATCCTGGCCATTTATGCGGGCCTGGATAACAGAATTACGCAACGCAGCAACAGATGCACGACACGATTCTATTTGGGCAAATATGTCGCCATCAACACGATTTGATGATGCAATTATCGCACCGGCCAGGTTGGTTGCGGTGCCGCCCGCCAATAAACCTGTTCGCCAATTACCCAACTTTTTAGACTGGGCAACCGTTTTATCCAGTTCAGATTGAACACCGTCTGCGGTCTTAATCGCGGTTTCATAGTACGCATTAAATTCAGACATAAAACGGTCGATTTCTGCGGTGGTCATAGGGGCAGAATTTGCCGTCATTTCCTGGATTTCTTTTAATATCGCCTCAAGCGATTCTGCCTTGGCATCTTTGGATGTTTTTACAATACCAACAACGGTCGCACCGGCACCCGCCACAGTCCCAACCCCGGTTATCGCAGTGTTTATCCCCGCCAAACGCCGCATGTCGTTTAAACCATCATCAATACCAATGCACGCAGTGTATGTTGCACGCAACGCGTCATCCAAAGACAAAACGTCCGCAAAAACAGGCATACACATAACGGAAAAAATTATGCCAGATAAAAACGCCCTCACCCTTGCTCTCCCTGTGTTTGAATAGGTTTTTATTATGTTGTTTTTAAACGTGGTAAAAAAACAACTGTGTCTTTATTCTTATATAATACCAAAAAAACGGCCAAAATTATAGTAAAAAACATGTTGTTTTTTAACCACCGTTTAATTTCGACACTGTTGTGGTTATGCCAACAAAAATTATTATTGCAAAGTTGCAAATTATAAGTATAATAACCTGTGCTTTTGGGGTGTCGTCTAATGGTAGGACAAGAGATTTTGGTTCTCTTTATCATGGTTCGAATCCGTGCGCCCCAACCAAGATTTACAACCGTTCATGTTCAGCAGAGCATCGAACGGTTTTCTTATTGAATATACTAATTTTTTATCTTTTAGTTCACAGTTCGAAAGCAGCAAGTTCAAAAGTGCACGTTTTTGTTCTACTTTCGAACTCTTGAATAATTCGCCCGCATGTGATGCCAGCGCAAAGATTGATTCAACCGTTGTTGTAAATGTGCTGTCGGCTTGTCTGTGTGCGTTTAATTGTGTGTCTATGGTATGTAGTTCTTCTTCTATCTCGGTCTTTTTGTCGTTATAGTCGTCTTGGCTGATGCTGTTGCTGATAAGCAAATCCAGCAGACGGTTTTTCTTGGTTTTTAATTCGTTGTGCTTTTTCTGTAATTTGCTTGTTTCGTCCAGTAAATATGCGTTTTCAGCCCGTAATACATTGCTTAAACAATCGGCAATATCTTGCATGATTTCTGGTGGGAAAGATAATTTCTCAAAGATTTCTGTGCTAATTTGGTTTAGCAGGTCATTTTCATTTACAGCAGGTTGCGAACAATTGCCTTTGTAATGCGAACATTCTAGGTATGTATACGTCTTTCCGCTGGCTTTGGTCTTGGTGTCGCTTGTTATTGCACAACCACAGTCCGCACATTTGATTACCCCCCTGAACACATACGGCTTTTCAGCATATTTGAATCGCTTACGGTTTTTACCGTTCATAATAGATTGACATTTATCAAACAATGTCTTGTCTATTATGGGTTTATAGATATGCGGATATAAAGTCCCTTTTACCAACATCATACCATAATAAAATGGGTTATTAAGCATCTTGAACAGGGTTGTTTTTGTTATTGGTAAATTCGTTTTTGGATTTGTTAATCCCCACTCTTTGGATTTTTGCAATAGTTCGCTGATTGTGTACAAGCCAGATGCGTATTCTTCAAACAGACGACGTATTCCAAGTGCACGTTCTGGGTCTTGGATTATAATAGGTTTGTTGTTTATATCACGACGGTTTAAATAACCAAATGGTGCACAACTTTGCCAGATACCATGTTTGGTGTTGTAATCAATACTGCGTTTTACATTATCACGCAGGTTGCCAACGTATGTTTTTGCGGTAAATACCCCTAAATCCCAGCGAGCAATGTCCGTACTACTTGAATCTTTGTGTAAAATCAAGTTTTCACGAATAAAGTGTATCTCTATTTTATCGCTTTTGCGTAATTCGTCCAGTTCTACGGATTCTTTGAAACTGCGCTGGATGCGGTCTATTGTATCGGCAACAAGGGCAACTTTTTCACGTTGTGCCTTTACAAAGTTTAACATTTCCGTAAATTTTTTACGTTCACCACGTGTAGAGCTTTCAGTTATCTGAAATGTTTTTAATAGCGGTAATTCTTTGTGCTGGGCATATTTTTTCATGTTTTCCAGCTGTGCATCAATAGATTGCCCCATTTCTTGTTCTCGGGAAGATACACGTGCAAGAATTACCGCTTTCATATTTGACCTCGCCAAGGATAGTTAACAAACGCCAAAGGCATCTAATAATAATTTAACTGCGGGTATTTGGTCTATATTGGCAATTAAAACATCTCGTCCTACTTTAGTATTTAAAAATCTTTTGAATACAATTTTATGTTTTTGTTTTTTTGTTTCGTCGATTTTGGAGTCTATAGATTTTAACCGTTGTTTATAGCAAGGGGCTTCCTTTGTTAATTCCGCTTTTGCCAAAAGGTAGCGATGAATTTTATTTTCACAAACGTCGATACAGCTCAGGTCTTCTTCTGTTAATTCTATGGTGGCTATTTCGGCATCCAGCATTTCTTTCAGTTTTCTTGTTGTTTTTCCACGTAGTGCTTTCTCAGAAATGCCAATAAGTCTTAAAATCAATCCCTCTATAGAATTGGGAGAAGAAACGATTAATATGGGATTTCGACCATCTGTGTTTTGCGCTTGCAAATCAGTGTACTTGACGTCTTTCAGTGTTCCTTCAGACAAACGCCATCTGCGTTCTAGGGCAGCAAGAGTTTCTTCATCAATTTGTAAAGGGGCAACAAATTGAAAATCTTCATCAAAAAACGCAAATGTTACTTGACCATAATCAGAATGCTTAAAAGCTGTGTTCAAAACATTTGTTCCACTTCCGCCGTGACAGTGTTGCGGATTTAATCGAACATCGCTAAATTGAGATATATGTTCTAAAAAATATAATTCTCGGTCGCCTTCATGAACAATTATTATGGAATTGCGTTTTTTCTTCTTCATTATTAGGACTCCTTGATTTTTGGTCGCCCATCATATTCGCCTGCTAGATATTTGATGAAATAATTTTCATCATTTCTGACCCCTTGAATTTCGTCCAGTCTCGTAAGCTCTGTTTCGCTTTTTGAGTCCTTTTCTGCGATAAATATTTGTGTTTTTGTCAAATTCTGTAAGAACCACGGATTGTGTGTGGTAAATAAGATTTGCGAGTCGTTTGGATTTTTCTCCTTGTTTAAGAATCTATTAATTATTCTATTTGTTATATCGGGATGAAGACTGTCCTCTAGTTCATCTGCTATCAACAGCCCACCATCTCTAAAGATTTTATACAGTCGTATAAACAAATTAATATAATTTAATGTTCCACTAGATTCTTGCAGAAGTAGTAGAGGATGAAGATGTCCATCAATAGTATGTGTGGTAATTATGGTAGAATATTCTGATTCTCCGGTCAAATCTGGGTTTGCTTTTTGTAATGTTCCGAATTTTAAACCAGAAATACCCGTGTCAATATTCTTAAGTTCTTCAATCAATTCATCAAATAACAATTTATCCTTTTCCAGTTCTTTAGATATCTCGCTAAGCTCTTGCAATGGATTGTATCGACCGATAACAAATCCAGGGTGTACATTTGTTAAAAATTTTCTTAACGTACTAAATTCATCTTTGCCAAAATAATTCAATTCCAACAATAACGACAACAAAGACATATCGTCACGTAAGCGCTCTAAATCCTGTTCGTTTATAGTAATTATATTCTGTATAGGTTTGTTTGATTCTCGTTTAAAGATTAGATTATAGCGTTTTGTATCTTCTTTGAGTACAGACAGAACTTCTTTGTGAACTTCGCCTTTTAAAAGTGCTATTTCGTACTTATACTGTTTTTCGTTGTCTATAAATTCTGTAGAAAATTCTGTGGGCTCATTTTTACAACAAAAATGTGTATCTACATTATCCTCACCTCTCAATGACGGAACAGAGTAGGAACGATAAAGATATCTAAGAAAGAATACAATTGCTTTTAGTATATTACTTTTTCCGCTGGCGTTGGGACCAACGATACAAGCGATGTTATTGATAGCCTTGCCAGCAATCTCGGAATAAGCGTTTTTTCTTTGGCTTTCAGAGATAGTAAAATCGACAACGACTTCTCGACCGATTGAACGATAATTTTTGATTTTAAAGTTTAAAAACATGTTGTTTCGCTCCATTTTTAACGAAGTTTTGTTAATTTTGACATGAAATTTGTTTGTTGTCAATAAAAAATAACTCCCACAGATGGGAGATTATTCTTCTTTAACACATATATACATGGTTTCGTTTGTTATTTTTTCAAGTGTTAGATTTTATTTATTTGCATCTGCTCTACTAAATAACAATCTTGAGTGGCTTTGATTACATATTCATTAAGCTGTTTTAATCTGTCGCTGTATTTAAATAATAGTGATAAGCGGGTGCCGATAGAATCTATTGTTTCGTTACATGTTTTGTAGAGGCTTGACAATGTGTTATACGTGTATTTGTCCGTTATTATCGCGGTTAGTTCTGTGTCTGTGGCTTGATATACAGCATCAGCAACACAAATGTGTACCATTGCTGTATCAGAAAGGCTGTTGTTTTTTTCTATGTTTGAATAAGCTCTATCTATGATATTAGCTATAACTGTTGCTCTTTGGCATACAGGGGATAATGTTTCAACTTTTGTAAAAAAGTCATTTTTGGTTGTGTTTTTTGTGATTGCTGTACATGCACACAACAAACAACAAATGCCAATGATGTATTTATTTTGATTTGCCATTGTTTTTCCCACCTAGTAGAATGAATACAATATATGGAATTACAAGAATCAGTCCAATATAGAACAGGACTTCTATATATGGCTCTGGTTTGCTTGACGGTTTTATAAGGGCTTTCATTACAATGCCCCATAACACTAAAAATAATATTATGATTAGCCTGTCCATATTTATTCCTTTGTCTGTTTTTTTGACTTTTTATAGCCAACAATAGTCAAGATAATGCCCGCACCGATACCGCCAAAATATCGCCCAATCGCCAATGGGTCTGTTGTCATAACCAGTGCAAAAAAGCTAAGTATAGTTAACGCAATTCCCCAATAATACATTGTATGTTTTTTCATATCTGTCCCCTTGTAAGTGTAAAAAAGACCGTCATAGGGAATAAGACGGTCGGGGAGTTGATAAATCAGTTCACAAATGATTCCGTGGCTTTTAGGTTTCCCCTGTTGTATAGCCAACAGCTCCCCGACCACAAAGGTCAGGGACATAACGGTGCAACGCACCATTACATCAAGATAACGATGCGTATTTGCACCGTGTGAACTGGGCTTATCACAGCCCCGAATCCAATTCCCACTGGATTCAATGTACAGTATATACTGAAATTTCCAAAACACCAAGAAATAATTCATGGTGGGATATAGGGTGGTAAAGTTTTTATATATCGGCATAGGGCAACCCTTTTTTGGTTTGTTGTGGGGCGGTGGATACTGTGTTGAAAAAAACAGCAAAATGTGATATAATTTGTTTGGCAACAAACAAGTTTATCTGATTTATAGATACGCCATGGCGTATCTATAAATCAATGAAAGTTGCTATTTTTTTGTTGTTCGCCCAGAAATTCGCATCTTTCCATTATTTGAAAAATGAAAAAACGCAGATTTTTGCATGTTATATGTTATAAAATACGTCCAACCCATTGTTTCCCTCGTTTCTTTTTACCAAATAAGTATTCAGATGTAATAAGCACAGAATTTGCGTATGCATCATCCACACTGTTTAATTGTTTGGTGCAGTATTTTGCAACTTGCCACTCTGTCCCTGGGGTTATTTCTTGTAAATAGGGATTCCTGGGGATTGGTGTTTGTCTTGTTCGTACACTTATCTTGTGAAATGCCTGTTTCCATTGTGATAAGGTATGCTGTGTATCTTTTATCAGTATATGCATGTGATATTCCCCAAATTCATTTATCTCGCCAAAACCGATAAAAGGTATATGGTGGCGATGCCACCCACGACCCATTAGTTCCCTTTGTACACGGGACATAAAATAATCCAGACGTTTTTCCAGTACAGGTATTGTACGTGTTCTGTGGTTCAAGTCCCATTGTAGGGTTAAGTGATAGTTTGGTGCAAAGTCCTGTACATATTTTATAAGGTCTTTGTTTTTTGGATTTTCTTTTAACATACCATACTCCTTTTATGTATTAGTTATTTAATGGGGGTATTCCCCAATTTTTATTTGATTTGTGTGGATTTTCGCCGATTACACTTGCAATAAGGGCGGGGTGCAATATTATTGTTTATGTAATAGAGTCCACAAATATGCCCCCTGTATATCGTAAAAAAGGGGTGCGCTGGGTTTGCGCTGGCTGAACATACCCCCTATACCACCCCCTTTATCTGTTTTTGTTCTTTGGCTATATCAGCAAGAATCTTGAAAAACGCAATTAAGCCCCCAGCCGCATCTGTGGCATCTGTGTCCGATATTGGTTCGGCGTACAGTTTTTTTAGTTTCAAAGATAACTTGCCTTGTGTTTCCATAAGCAAAAAATGTATTGGACGTAAAAAATATTTAAGTACTAATACACATGTCTGAAATTTGTGGGGAAATATATTTCAAAAAAAACCCATAAAACAGGGGCTTTTATATGAAAATTTTTTTTTGAAAATGATATTTATATTAAATCTATTTTATATCTATATTTATATAGCATCGTTAAGTTTTTGAAATATGCCACGATATTGTTTGCTTATCTTATGTTTTGGGATTGCGGGGGTGTATTTGCCTTGTGAAAATTCGGAACGCCATGTTCTTACCGTGTTTAGCTTTACCGTATTTTTGCCTTTTGCTATTTCAGGGAAAAAATTTACTATAACATAATTGGTTATATCACTAATTTGCTTTACTGATAAATTCGGGTTGTTTTCCCAGAAATAGTACACGATGTCATGAATTTGTCTGCTTACGGGGCGTTTTTTTGTGTTTGTATCGTCTTGTTTTGGCGGGAAATGCTTTTTTAGTTCATTAAAATCAATTTCTATGTCTGTCATGAATTTGAACTGGTTGCATTGAACATGTTTATTGTCGTCTATATAAGCATCAAAAATACTGTTCTCTACTATGTCTAGAAAGATAGATTGATGTACTTTGAATTTTTTACGTTCGGATTTATGATATTTTGGCAGATAATCAGTTGGTTTTAATTCCATTTGAATACCTGTTGGGATAAGCAACCCAGCAACTAGCATATCAAATAGGTTTTCTTTGGCTTTATTTAGTACTTGTTCTTGTTCAAGAACGACTTGCGCTGGTGGAGTCGTTGTGCCAAAGGCAATCCAGTATGTGCTTTCTTGTAATGAGCAGTATTTTTTATCATTTACCATAAATCAAAACCCTATGTTTATTACTTATGTGTAATCATAGGATTGATTTTAGTGAAAAACAAGTTATGTAAGGTTCTTAATTGTACCATTATATAAGAACGCTTTTTTATTACCATTAGATAAGTACTCTATTATGGCAGTGAATATATTTTGTGCATCTATGTTTATTGTGGATACTGTTGGCGCATGAGTTTCATATGCTATATCAAGTTGTTTTATTTTGAAACGCGTTCCGTTTTCATACGTTATAAATGTATTACTAAATCTTATTTGTTTTTCATGGTGTCCGTATGTTGGTTCTGGATTAGTTTCTATATCGTGTATAATGTCATACAGGGTATTTTTTGTTCCTGTTTCTGTGTTTTCTATCCAGATTTTGTCGGGAAAACTAACGTATTCATTTGGGGGTATATTTGTAATAGAATTTTCTTTAATATATTCTTTATCTAAAACCGCATTGACTTTTGTTATTATTGGTGGCAAATGCATTTCTATATTTAGCTGGATTATTTTTATTAAAGGGATTCCAGATTTGTCAGTAAAGTCTTTTGTTATATCTGGTTCTCTAATTATTATTGTGTCTATGTTGTTATTCTCGGCATATGCCATTGCACCAGATTGATAACCTACTTTTGTGGCAAAAACGCCAAACATATTTGGAAAATCTTGTAATTTTCCAATAAAAGCATCTATTCTATCGATTGATATTGGGTTAGAATAGTCTTTGCACTCTATTACAGTTTTGTGAATGAAACCTGCTTGTTCATATTCCCAATAAATGTCAAATTCACGTTCTATTCCTGATTTGCCAATAAGTTTTACATTTCTCTGAACTTTAATGTTTCTTTGTCCATATTCAGTGTTAAGGATGGTTTGAAATATGTCCTGAACAAGTTTTTCGTATGATGTGCCTAACTTGGTCATTATTATGCACCTTTATGGTTTTATGTATCTTTACCATAATAATGTATAATTTGTTTTTTGACAGTATATTTTTTATGCGATGTGTATATTTGTTTGAAAACACATAATATTATTATTGATTAGTTGTTTCACTATCGTTGCGATGTTCATAATATCATTATAGTAAGTGGTTCGAAATTCGTTAACTATCGTCAACCAAAATAAATAATGCCCATCAGGGCATTTTTTATTTACTGATCTGTTTTTCTGTATCGGATTTTTCACTGGATTTTTTGTTTTGCATCACTGCCAGCACGATAAATATACAACACAAAAACATCACTGACATTAATGTGTATTGACCGGCATACATCTGATGCATTATGCTGTCCGCACGCGAATTTATCGCACATGAATTAAGCGTACAATAAAGAATCCCAAGAATACAAAAAATTATCGCACCTTTCATAATACTTCCTTGTTCTTATTATGCAACAGCATGTCAAATCTTACATAGCTACAAAAACCGCCCAGACGGACGGCAGAATTTTAACGACTCATTTGTTCCAATGTATGCAACATTGCGTCAATCGCATCGGTGGCGGTCTTGATTCCTTCCTGGACGGACTGATTCATGGTGCCCGTGGCCAACATTAAATTACGATGCTGTTCCAATGCGGTTTTTGGCATATCAAAAACAACAACATCATACAGTTTCGATTGATTTTCTATCATTTCACGGACCAATTCTACACCACGGTCAAAACCGACCGCATTCATTTTGCCACGGCGAGACGCAACCAAACGATCCAATCTTTGTGCACGTTTTGCCAATTCTTGTTGTGCAATATTTACGCGTTCATTTACCAAATCTTGCTTTGCCATAACTTTCACCTTTGTTTTTATATATGCGAGTATTATATCATTCCGAAACCTATTTCGCCACATTATTGTGAAGAATCAACATTTTCAATAACCATTTTCAATGTTTCATAGTACATTTCAGGACGCGTA
Source organism: Alphaproteobacteria bacterium (assembly GCA_017546265.1). Classification (GTDB taxonomy): domain Bacteria; phylum Pseudomonadota; class Alphaproteobacteria; order Rs-D84; family Rs-D84; genus Enterousia. Next base: position 45,853 of record JAFYXG010000011.1, on the reverse strand, counting down.
GCCCATGATGTCGCATCGGCTGATTGACCTATTTGAAACCCTTCGAGTTCACACAAAACACCAGACAATACAGTTCGCGTCCCATCTATGACGGGCGAACCAGATGCACCTTGGGCACTGGCACAGGTGGTATGAATCTGATCACCTGAAACCCGAGCAGCACAACCGGATTGAGTTTTCATATTTTTACTGTCATCAAATATACAAAATGGAAACTCGCCCGTGCAGTGAACACAATGCTGCTGGTCTGGTGTAGTGCAGGCATAGGTTGTACGCAACTCTTTCTCGACCCCAGCCAGTATTTTGAATGCATTATCTGGCCGCAGACCACCAGCCTGGGAAATCTTGGTCTTGTACACGCGTTTTATTATGGCTAATTCCTGGGGCGATAGCGGCTTTAAACTGTCATACCCAATTGTCATCACATTGGCATCATCACGGGCAGCCGAAGCAACATCTAGTAAAGGTTTGCCACGCAATGCATCACGATCAATAACATACGCAAAATCATGGCCACTGTAATCGTCCTTGATGTACGCAAATACTAAACCAGAATGTGCCACCCCATCAGATGTATAATAGGTTATAGAATTACCCTGGCCCACACCGTCAACAACATGACGACATGTCAAAATAACACTGGGCGATACAAATGTGCCTGTACCAGTTGACACACCATCATCAAAGCGAACAACCGTATTAAATGGAAACTGTGACTTTTCTGCATCAGTCACATATCGGCGCAAATCACCGTTATAACCAACCATGTCAGCATAACCGCAAACAGGAACGGCAAGCACAAATAAAAAAGTAAGCAAATGACGCAGTATCATTTTAACACCCCTTCACACTGGTCGGATTGGGCAATCAGTTTGTTTGTTAATGTTATCAAGGATATGTTCAAACCTGTACCCGCAATACCTGTCGCAGTCCCCGCCCCCGCCATAACATTGGCTGCAATATTTAATGCACGCCCCTGGTTTTGTTCAGTCTGGGATAACGAAGTCCTGAGAGTAGCATCTGTATATTTATCAGAATTCGCAGCAGCACTGGTCGCAACACCCGCAACACCAATCGCCGCACCTGTAACAGACGTACCCAATACCCCCTTGATTCTGTTTTCTATTTTTTCTATGTCAGACACATTAAGACGACCACACCATGTCTGAACATCGTCCAGTTTTTTTACAATCGGATTTTCATATGGATTTATGCCAGATGACTTTATCTGTATCACCAGTTCAGATACTTTTTGAACCATATTGTTACATGCCTGAATATGCTGAACCAAATCTGATTGGTCGCGGTTCACACCAGACAATACAGCCGATGCAATATTTGTCCCAAGTGCCCCGGCAGTTAACGCAGTACGCCAATTTCCAAGCTTTTCAGAACGATCTAATTCCTGCTGCAGTTCTGCCATACGAGACATAGGCCCTAAAACAAATGCAAAAAAATCCGCATCAGACATGGCAGATACACCGTCCTCATCACAACCACCCGCAGAGCATATCTGATCAACCAGTTGATTTACACGTTCATCCTGTTTGTTTTTTTCAATACCAACAACCAGTGCACCACCAGACGCAACCGTGCCAGCCGCCGTCACCATCGTATTGACACGAGAAATATTCCCAACACGGGCAATTTCGTCCGATATCCCCATACACACCGCACGTGTAGCATCATATAAATCATTGGCACGTTGCAGAATATCAGAATCCGCAAACGATACGCATGGGCACAATATGCCAAGTAAACAAGAGACAATCCAACGCTTCATAACGAAGAGTATTATATCATACTTGCAACAAAATACCTAATAAAAATATATTTATCAACCAAAGTATAATCTATCGTATTCACGTTTAACCGCAGACATTAACTCACGATGCGGACTGGCACGGTCACCGCTGAATATCCGTGAAAAATCACCGAACGCAGAATCTTCCCAGTCAATAAATGCAATAACCTGCATCGTGTTCATATCAACAATAAAATTATCACATATATCCCCCTGGGACCAGCCATGCATGTATCCGGGTTTCATATTCGCATCAGGCTTTAAATCACGAATAGATTCCGGGTCCGAACAACCAATTTCATACATAAAACGTGCAATCTGTTTCGATAATGTTTCCAGGTTCGCAAGTGCAACTTCAACCGGCATTTGACGCAGACCAGTACCGCGTATAAATTCGTATCTGCGAACCAATACACCACGATGAGAAAACACTTCAACCGGCGGAACGTATATAGGCGACAATGGTGCCAATGCCGATACTATACGCGATTCTCGCAACGTCAACTCACGAGAATTAGAACGGCGAAGCGGAAATTTATAAATATACTCATCATTTACACTGATAAGAAGGTTTCGTGCCTGATAACCAACAAATGTTTTTATTTTGCGTATCGGTCGCCCCAAATTTTTACGAATAAAACGTAACGAATCCACCATAGACGAATTCAGCACAACACGAACACGCCGCCGAGTGTCACGATTATAAATAAATCCACAAATTATGTTTGTAAAAAATCTGCGTATTGAGCCTGCCATAATGATAATTATCCTAGGGCATAAAAAAATTTGCTGCAAGGGAAAAGTTTCATTTGAAAAATATAACTTTTTGTATATCATATAGAACGCAAATGATAAAATATGCCCCCATCGTCTAGCGGTTAGGACATCAGATTCTCATTCTGGCAACACGGGTTCGATTCCCGTTGGGGGTGCCAGGCTTGAAATAATTTATTATAAGGGTACAAAACTATGAAAGACAACGAAACAGCTAAGCAGGCTTTAAATGGTTTAATCGAGGTAGTGGTATTTTTTGGTCTGATGGCAGGAATCACAACACTGATTGTAAAATGCGGCGATAAAGAAAAACAAAGACAAGAAAAATTAACAAAAAACGAACAGCAAATCGCCGCCGCACACAGATCTGTTGACAGCATAAAAAATATCGTACCACTGTTGGTGCTGGATTCATTACAAAAGCATAAGGATTATCACTTTGTTAAACAAAATCAACGCAAAATTGACGATTTAAAATACAAAAATCGGGTCCTGACAGATGATGCTTTTATTGCCGCACGACACGAGGCACCAAATGCAAAAATTCGTAGAAATAAAAAAATGTTCCACCAATTTTATCATATCCCTGTGGTGAAAAATGCCTACTGGCAAATCTATATGAACGAAAAAGAAATTGAAGAGTTTAACAAGAAAAAAAATCGTCTAGAAAAACTGAATACCAGTATACAAAACCACTTTGACAGCACGGCAAACGCACAAATAACCATACTGAACCAGCAAATAGAATTGCTGAAAATGCAAAATGACAGCCTGGCCAACAAAAAGTGTAGATAATCTTTTTCACCCTTGACAACGTGTTTTTTTGTACTATATTATGCTGTGTAAGTGAGCGTATAACCTAAAAGGAGGACGTCATGAAAAAGATACAGAACACAGCATTAGCAACATTAGCAACAGCATCATTGGTTGCGTTTGCACATGTCACATACATCCTGAACTATGACACACCAAACTTTGATACTGGTGATATGGACGTTGCAAAATGCATGCTGTTTAAGGCCGAAGGTGACTATGAAACTACACAAAGACGTGCAATCCTGAACAGCAAAGATACTTTGTTGTTGGACCCAACCTATCTAAAGATGATGGACGAACAAAATAAGCTGTATGAAAAAATGAACAATGGATATGTAACTGCGAACATGCTGGAAAAGTACAACAAACTGTCCAAAGATATGGAAATATTGGCTGAGGCACTGCAGGATGAATACATCAGCAAAAATCAGGCATACAACAAAGCATCAGAAAATTTGCGACAGGCAAATAATCGCATCGAACAATTAAAACGCGACAGCATGGCGGTGGACTCGGTCAGTCGTATGTCACTGAAAACCAGATATAAAGAAAATCTGTATAAATCACGTACAGATTTCCACAACCATCGAATAAAAATACATCAAGAAAGATTGCAAAAACTGCAAAATAAACGTTAAAAAAACCGCCGTTTGGCGGTTTTCTTTATTGCAAAATATTCTTGGCATTTTCCAGCAAACTGATTGCCAAATCTAAATCAGATGTATCAACATTTTTTATCGATGGAACTTCGGCCGAGACGGGTACAGACGATAATAACTCGTCCGCTGATGTCGGTAAATTCCCATCTCGCAATAATTTTTTCACACCCGCAATTGTCAACCCGTGTTTGTACAACAAATCACGAATAACAAATAATTTCGCAACCGTTTCCGTGCGATAATAACGGCGACCACCCGCACCAGTTGTTGGACGTATGGCGACCGGGAATTGCCGCTCCCAATAACGCAAGGTATGGGCCGGCACGTTCAAACGCTTTGAAACATCGTTTATTGACGCAAAATATTCATTTGTATTTTCCATGCCAGCCATCCTGTATTATTCCACAACAACTTCGGTTGATGTTTCAGTTTGCTCTTCTTCGCCAGCACCTTCGATTGCAATCGCAGACACAACACGTTCATTGTCCGCCGTACGGAATAATGTCACGCCAGCAGTAGAACGACCAGCAATACGTACATCAGATACAGGTGTGCGAATAATCTTGCCCCCGTCTGTGACCATGATTATATCCTGGTCATCGGCAACAGGGAACGAACCAGCAACCGCTGTGTTCTTGCCCCCCAGTTTAATGTTGGTAAAGCCGCCACCACCACGATGCGTCAGACGGTATTCATAAGAACTGGTACGTTTCCCAAAACCATTTTCAGAAACAGTCAAGATAAACTCTTCACGAGATGCCATTTCTGCCATCTTGGCCGCATCCAGAACCAGTGTCGTTTCTTCTTCGTCTGCAGAAGCCTCTTCTTCTATACCAGTTGCCGCACGGCGGGCCGCACGAGACTGTTTAATATATGCAGCACGTACCGCTGAATCAGATTCGCCTCGATTCAACATCGCCATGCCAATTATCTTGTCATCCGCCCCCAATGTGATTCCGCGAACACCAGTTGAATTACGTCCAGCAAATACACGAATCTCGGGCACAGGGAATCGTATGCTACGGCCACGATATGTGGATAAGAAGACGTCTTGATCCTCGGTACATGGCAAAACAGAAATCAAACTGTCACCTTCGTCCAGTTTCATTGCAATCTTGCCGTTGGCACGAATAGAATCAAAGTCCGACATACGATTGCGGCGGACCGTACCAGATGCCGTTGCAAACATCAAGAAATGCTCAACCCCAGATTCCGCAACACGTGCTGCGTCTTCTTCGGGGACAGGTAAAATGGCCGTAATCGTTTCACCCTGATCCAACGGCAACAGATTTACCAATGGACGCCCCTTGGCCGCAGCAGCCGCTTCGGGTAATTTATAGGTTTTTAATTTATAACACAAACCACGTGAACTAAAGAACAGCAATGGCGTATGCGTGTTCGCAACAAAGACCTGGACAACATAGTCATCATCCTTGGTCGTCATGGCGTTACGTCCCTTGCCGCCGCGTTTCTGAGCACGATACGTATCCAGTGCAACACGTTTGATATAGCCTGTATTCGACACAGTTACAACCATGTCTTCTCGAGCAATTAAATCTTCGATATCAATGTCAATTTCTGCATCAGAAATTTCCGTTCTGCGGGGCGATGCCCAATTATCACGAACCATTGTCGTTTCTTCGCGAATAATATCGATAATGCGTTCATAACTGCCCAAGATTTCCAACAAATCACGAATCGTTGCACCCAATGCAGTCAAATCATTATGAATTTTATCGCGTTCTAACCCAGTCAGACGATGTAATTGCAATTCTAAAATTGCACGTGCCTGATCTTCGGACATATAGAACATGCCATCGGTATATTCAGTGTTCGGATCGTCAATCAACTGGATATAAGATTCAATATCAGATGCACGCCAACCACGAGAAACCAATGCTTCGCGAGCAGCCTCGGGATTTGGGCTGGATTTAATAAGTTCGATGACCTCGTCCAGATTACCAACCGCAACCGACAGCCCCAGCAAAGTATGTGCACGATTACGGGCACGATTTAAATCAAATATGGTACGGCGGCGTATAACCTCGGCACGGAACTCGATAAAAGCATCCAAAACACCACGCACATTGAACAACATCGGACGACCACGATTTAATGCCATCATGTTGACAGGAAAACTGGTCTGCATTTCTGTATATTGGAACAAGTGATTCAGTACCACATCCGCAATCGCATCGCGTTTCAGTTCGATAACTATACGCAAACCCTCCTTGGATGATTCATCACGAATTTCAGATATACCTTCGATACGTTTATCCTTAATCAGTTCGGCGATTTTGATAATCATTTGTGCCTTGTTCACCTGATAGGGAATTTCGTCTACAATTATTGCCTGGTGGTCACGGAAATCTTCGATATGCGTTTTGGAACGGATAATAATAGAACCACGCCCCGTTGTGTGTGCCTTGTACGCACCGGCATGCCCCATTATCATCGCACCCGTTGGAAAATCAGGCCCAGGTATTATCGTAAACAATTCATCATCTGACAATTCACGATTATCCAATATGGCAAGGATGCCATTGCAAACCTCGCCCAGGTTGTATGTCGGAACATTTGTCGCCATACCAACCGCAATTCCAGAACCACCGTTTACAAGAAAATTTGGAAATTTGGTCGGTAATACAACCGGCTCCTGTAAACTGCCGTCAAAGTTCGGCATCCAGTCAACCGTGTCTTTGTCCATATCGTCCATCAGGGTTGCCCCCAGTTTTGACAGGCGTGCCTCGGTATAACGCATGGCCGCCGCTTTGTCCCCGTCACGCGAACCAAAATTACCCTGGCCCTGAACCAACATTTCACCCATAGAAAAATCCTGGCCCATACGAACCATCGCTTCGTAAATAGAACTGTCTCCATGCGGATGGTATTTACCCATCACATCACCAACAATACGTGCAGATTTAACAGTAGGCTTGGTCGCAGGTGCAACTTCGTTCATAACATACAGAATTCTGCGGTGTACAGGTTTACAACCATCACGAACATCCGGCAACGCACGATCAACAATAACCGACATCGCATAGTCCAAAAAACTGGTCCGCATTTCGTGTTCCAATGACGACTGAGGAACACGCACTTCGTTTACTTCATTTATATTTTCTGACATAATACCTTTCCCTGGGTTTCTAACATAAAAAATATAGCAGATTTTTGGGCTTTTGGTCAAGAAATAATGCCAAAAAAATACGTTGACAAATCAAACTTTTGTGATACCATGGCCTCATAACAAGAAAAAAACAAAAGATATAAAATGAAAATCCTGAAAAACGCACTGGACGAGGCATACGATTATACTCATAACCTGATGAACAGAACAAATCTGCCGAAAACTAATCAGATGATGTATTCATGCCAAAACTGGAATATTAAAAAAATCATGCAATTTGTAAGCACAATCGAAAAAATTGCACAGGGTTTGAAAAATAAACAGAAATAAAAATAGGACAACCAAAGATGTTCTTGCCATTCTATAGACTGTTCGTTGCAATGTTCATATACTATCTGATGATGGAAGGCCTGAAAAAAATGGGTTTAGTAAATTCTAAATAAAAAGGTTGCGTTTTTTAAAAACGTATGATTAAATATACGCACAAACGGATTTTTTCTGGTCGTACAAAACGATGCTGCTCAGGTACGGACGGAAACAAAAGAGAAAACAAATAAAAAAAAACAAGGGTTAAAGTCATGGCAACAAAACGTACATATCAGCCTTCTAAGACACGCCGCGTTCGCACACACGGATTCCGTGCACGCATGGCAACCGCCGGTGGTCGCGATGTTTTAAATCGCCGCCGTGCAGCAGGTCGTAAAAGACTAGCTGTGAATGCAGCAAACTAATTAAAAAAACCGCCAATCGGCGGTTTTTTTATATACTTTCCCACTGGCATATGACAATCGCATGGATTGTGTCGTGGGTGCGAATCTTGTGACGCGATGTATTGCCGTCAATCGCAACGTCTATGCAGATTTCAGGTGTGTCAGGACTGATTTCTTTCTTGAAATTTATATCTATCTTTTTCAGTTTATGGGTCGAACGATATGCATAACCAACACTTTCCGTTGCCCAAACCGCATAGACCGCGTTGTTTATATGCTGGTTCACATCGATGTCATCAAAGCGACACTTCATAACATGCGTCTTGGTCGTGTCAAAGTCTGGAAACTTTTCAAACGCACAACCATAGGCACGTGTTGGGACAACAACATCTGGCGACAAATGGGCCGCCAATGGCAAAGGACGGCGATGCGTCATGTCTATCAAAATCCACTGGGACGTTGCACGAACCATTAAACGACCATCGGCACCATGAATTTCAAAATCACGCGTAGCACGCAATGCATCCTGACACGATGGCCAGGTGGAAAATGTTAGCTCTTCGCCCTCGGTCGGCAATTCAATAATATCGACCAGATAATACATTACAACCCAGCCGATATTATGTTCCATGCAATATGTGCGACCACATCCCAATATCTCGGCATGACGGTCAGCAATAGACTGCAGTTCATTCATCAAAATCAGCGGGCGAACATTACTGAACCTGTCACACTGATATGCCTGAAGCACACGTTTTTCAACCAGTTTGTCCGCCATGCCGTTACCCCGCAATCTTTTGTTCCGCAACAACAAAGTCCAACCCGGACCCCAATTCAATTTCATTCGCACGGGCAGCAGATTTAATCAAGCCATGCAGAATATCCGGTGTATCCGATGGGATTGTCAGCATTTCCAATTTCGCACCATTTCCAACCTTGCGTTCGGTACGCAGACCGCGAATATTCTTTAACAATTCCAGTGCAACGTTCATGGTAGATACATCCGTGTCATATTCAGACAATACCGTTGGATACGCCGTCAGGTGCAATGTTTTACCACCTTCGTATGGCAGATAAATTTTCTGCCACAGTTCTTCGGTCAGAAATGGAATAAACGGTGCATACAGACCAATTATCGCACGCAATACAGTAAACAAGGTCCACTGGGCCGACAGTTTGGATTCCGCACTGTATTTTTCAGGTGCCCAGAAACGGTCTTTGATAAATTCCAGATACTGGTCACAGAAGATATCCCAGAAGAAGGTATCTATCGCAGCACGTGAATTGTAATTATCATACTTATCCAAGTGTTTACGCGTTTCGGCAATCGTTTTATTCAATTCTGACAACACCCATCTGTCTTCGATAAAGCGGTCAGATACCGGAATCTGCTTCGCAGTTTCTGGATCAAAATCAGACAAATTCATCAGTGTATATTTGGACGCGTTCCACAATTTCGTCAGCAGTTTAGAACCACGCTTTACCTCGTCATCAGAATAACGAATATCTGTTCCAATCGGTGCAGTCGCAATCCAATAACGAAGAGCATCTACACCAAACTTTTCAACCGCATCCAGTGGGTCGGTACCGTTCCCCTTGGTCTTGGACATCTTTTGCCCCTTGGGATCACGAATCAGACCGTGGAAATTTACCGTATGGAATGGCACATCACCCATTACATAAATCCCCATCATAACCATACGTGCAACCCAGAAGAATATAATGTCGGCCGCAGTATACAACAAATCTGTCGGGTAATATTTCTTTAGTTCCAATGTGTCATTTGGCCAACCCAATGTCGAAAATGGCCACAATCCAGATGAAAACCATGTATCCAAAACATCAGGGTCGCGGGTCAATGATTTTCCACCAGACATTTCAACGGCCGTGCTTTCCGTTTCTGCAACATAAACATTACCATCTGCATCGTACCAGGCCGGTATATGATGCCCCCACCATAACTGACGCGAAATTGTCCAGGGACGAATATTTTTCATCCAGGCCATGAACAAGTTATAGCGATGTTCAGGCATGAATTTGATTTTACCCTGCTCTACCGCCTTAATCGCAGGCACAGCCAATTTTTCCGCATCCACAAACCACTGGTCTGTCAGGTATGGTTCAACCGGAACACCACCACGTTCAGAGTACGGGGTCGGAATTGTTTTATCTTCAACTTTTACTAGCAGCCCCGCTGTTTCAATATCAGCAACCACCGCCGCACGTGCCGCATATCTGTCCATGCCGCGATATTTTTCAGGCACAACCGCGTTGTCATTCAACTTTGCATCCGGAGTCAGAATACAAACCGGTGTCAAGTTGTGACGCAACCCCACCTCCCAGTCGTCAAAGTCATGGGCAGGCGTAATCTTAACAGCACCTGTACCCTTGTCCGGGTCGGCATGTTCGTCACCAACAATTGGAATTTCAATGTCGGTCAACGGAATAATGGCACGTTTGCCAATCAAGTGCTTTAACTTTTCATTGTCAGGATGTACAGCAATCGCCTGATCCCCAAATAACGTTTCAGGACGTGTGGTCGCAATCTCAACAAAACCACCGTCAACCAATGGGTAATTAAAGTAATAAAACTTACCCTTTTCTTCACGGGTTTCAACCTCTAAATCCGATACAGACGTCTGTTGTTTCGGACACCAGTTCACCAGACGCTTTTCACGATAAATTAAACCTTCGTTATACATTTTTACAAACAGTTTGGTGACCGCACTGGACAACCCTTCGTCCATGGTAAAGCGTTCCCGAGACCATACAGGCGTCACACCAAGAATATGCAACTGGTTCATAATTTGACCACCCTTGTCCGCCTTCCATGCCCAGGCATAATCCAACTTTTCCTGTAATGACAAAGCATGTGGGTTTATGCCACGTTTGGACAAATCGCGCTCGACCAGCAGTTGAGTCGCAATGGACGCATGATCCGTTCCAGGCTGCCACAACACATCAAAACCTGACATACGTTTATAGCGACACACTATGTCAGTCAGAACATTGTTCATCGCGTGCCCCATATGCAAAGACCCCGTCACATTTGGCGGCGGCATCATTATGCAAAATGCAGGTTTGTCCGATGCCACATCATTGTTCCAAAATGTATTTTTATCCCAGAATTCCTGGATTTTAGTTTCAATTTCACGTGGATTTATATTTTTGCCAAGTTCTATGTTCATTTTTCTTGTCCTGTTTATAAAAATAGTCTGTGTAAAATCGTATCAGATTAAATTCAAATTTCAAGAAAAAGACTACATTTTCAACCAATTTATTGACAAGAACACCATTTGTGATACTATAAGAAAAAGCCAAGAGGTTAGTAATGCAGAAATTCTTAAAAGAAGTTACAACCATTCTGAAAGAAAATAGTATTTTTCATTCTGTTGAAAATGCCGGCAATATCGATGCCGATACCGCAAACACAACGGATACATATTCTGTATGTATGATGCAGATGGTTAAACCAAAGAAAACCAGAAAAAAGAATACTGTTAACGAAGATATCAACACAACCAAGAAACAGGCAACGGCGACAAAAATTGTTCAGTACGACCTTATTCCACTGTTACAGATTAAACACACACCGCAAAGATACAACCTGTCAATTTATATAAACGATGTTCAGGTGTATAATTTTGATAAATTCAGACACAACTATCGGTCCCCAGGAATGCAAAAAAATTCAAGCGTATCCGATACACAAAAGACATTGGATACGATATTGGATATCTGTATAAAAAAATCCGAGCAATTACACTTGACCCAATTAAGACAGGTCAAAGACATTTTAAAAGAATCAAAATTTAAGACAAAATAAAAAACGCCCATGCGGGCGTTTTTTTTAGCGGATGATAACAGGCCGCCATGCAGATGTATCCAACCCCTGTAAATCGGACGGCAGTGCAGACACATCCAAAACATTCCAATTCTGGGTACGACCAAATGGCCCAATCTTGCCGCGAACATTCAAAACAGATGGCGTATCCTGCCACATGATGCTGGAATAAACCTTGCCCGATTTGGGGTCCATGATTTTGCCATCACCGTATTCAGAATCATCCGCATCCCATTCCATATTCCACAAAATATCCAACCCCACCATTTTTGGTGAACCTGAAACCTGGTCTGCAACACGCGTTGGGTTGGACAATGTTTCAGATATACTGCCGTCTGCGTTATACAACGCAACAATACGACCCGCCAACTTGGCTTCGTCTTCGTCAGTATACTCATACAACGCAACGATTGACTTTGGCGATTTTGTCGCATCATCTATGGTTTGGTAAAAGCCAATAAATGGCATTGCCGCATTTGATACCATCGGCACCATCAGTACCGATAAAACTGATAATAATTTTAACTTCACTTTATTTTCTCCATTTTATAATTTTTTTTCACAACATATATTCGGACAAAAAAATGTTAAAAAAAATCCCGACTGGCCGCAACTGTTTTATTCAAGTCTTGACAAAGCAACCGTTTGTGCTATACATTATTAAAACAAATCTACAATCAAAGAAAAAAAACATGAATATCATATCATCAGATAAAGAACTGCAAACATTATTGAAAAAAATTATCACAACAGGTGCTGTGTCTGTGTTCTGCGACCCGGACGGAATCGCAAAAGAATACAGCATAATAACACACGAAGGTATCCTGATGACATGCACATGTACCCAGACCGCAAACAACAGAAACATGCCCGCATGCGAATACAGCATCGAACTGAACGAAGTACCCGTGTCCAAGGTCGTAATCCCAAACAAACGTACAATCTATCTGCCCGAAGAACAATCTATTTTGGACCTGTTCAAAATGTGCTCTGACAAACTGATTTGGCAAGAACAACAAATCAAACTACAAAATTTACTGGGTGGCATGAAACAAAAAAGATATATGGCCTAGATTGCACGAACTACTCGACAAAACGACACTCCATATACCGCCAACGCACCCGCAGACAATAACGTACGCCGCAATTCATAAAATGTCGCACCAGTTGTCATAACATCGTCAACCAACAAAATCTTGCGGCCACGAATTTTGTCCGGATTTACAACACTGAAAACTCCACGAACATTAGCAGCACGTTCATGGGAATTTTTATGCCCCATATCCGGACGATATTTACGCCGAACAGAATCAACATCCATTGTAATATTTAATGCGTGTGCAATCGGACGTGCCAGCAATGCGGCCTGGTTATAACCGCGATGAAACAATCGCCGATTCGCCAATGGAACCGGCATAACAATATCTGCATCAACATCTATATCACGCAATGCCCATATCATGGCATGCGACATAAAACGTGCATAGCGAATACGACCACCATGCTTGAACGGCAACATCGCAGAACGTGACGCTTCATCATATACACATGCAGATCGCATCCAGTCCAATTCACACTTACCAGCCGCACATACCGGACACATAGGTGCAACACCTAAATCCAAATCCGCCGGAAACGGATAACCACAACGAGTACACTTTGGATTATCTATCCAGTTTATCGCCGCCCAGCACGTGCCACATAATTGACCATGTGTAGATACCGGCGTATCACACAATGGACACGCCGGCGGAAATAGAAATTCGATGATTTTGTTTATCAAACCTACCATGACATGCTTTTATAGGTCTTTTTATTTATCGTATCACCAAATATATCATGCTGCTGTTGGGTCAGAGTTTCATACTGATCCCCAGAAATAATACGCAGAACAAAGCCCTGCTCTTCCCGGTTAGACAATACAGGAACAATTCGCTGCTGGGATACACCATTGTCCGTCAGTGCCTGTTCCACAATCGCCAAACGGCGAGCCGCCAATTTACGACCGTCTTTGCTGGTGGTCATATGCTGGGGTATCGCCACCTGAATTGCGCGCGTTGGTTTGCTGACCACTATGCCTGCATATTCGGTCAATAAATTATAATTCTCACGCGATAGTGCAGAATCTTCGTTGTGGAACTTTATCTTGATTTCCAACGGACGAATACCACCCTGCTCGGACAAATCCCGGGCAGATGTAAACCCTTCGATGGACGCAGACATATCACTGGCAACATCAAAACGATCATCAACAGAATATGTAGAAAGATGCTTATTTTCAGACAAAAAGGTTTTGCGAAACGCACGGCGAAGTTCAGACGGACTCATTTTTGTCATATCATCCCGCACCGCCGCAATACGTGGAGACGTATTCTTTTCCACACTGCGAACAACAACATCGTCCGACATAGGCACAACCATACGCCGCAATGAAAAATCATTATTTGCAACAACTGGCACATCTGGTTCATTATTATGCTCAACCACCGGGGCTGCTGGCCGTTCCGCAACACGATTTGATGCAACGCGAACAGGCTCCGCCACAGGGGCAGTATCCATCGTGGCAATTGGTGCAGCAATTACACGCGATGAAACATTGCGTTCACTATCCGCAATACGTTTTTGCATTTCAACCAAACGTGCAATCTGATTATCTAAATCCGAAACCGTATCGGAAACATCGGTTTTTTGTGGCACACTGGACGCAACACGAACCGTTTCCGCCACAGGGGTAGACACAGCCGAAAATGCATTATCCAAACTTTCTTCGGGTAAAATACTATCGGAACGAATAACAGAAAACTCGCTGGCCATTGGCATACGCAAGATGTTATCACTTTTCGCCCACAAATCACCACTGGGACGATGCGGAACCAACACATCAGTCGCAGCCAATGTTTCACCAATATCAACAGAACGCCCCGCAGGTGCAGACACCTGTTTTGACACAGAACGAGCAACAACCGAACGAGTACGTGTCGGGGCCGATTTCTGGACCGGAACAGTTGCAACATCGCGTTTCTGAGACAACGTTTCACCTTCGCCAAACGCAGAACGTGCAGACACACTGCCAGATGAAATGTTCACCACAGGCATGCGAGCACTCGCAACACCAGGAATTATCAGCAGTACAGCCAATATACTTAATGATAAATGACGCATTTTCCTTTCCTTCCTGATGTAATCATAGAACAAATCACGAATCGCACGCAAGTGGAAAATACGGAATACAGACCAAAAAAAATCCCCAAACGGGGATTTTATTAAATTTGAACACGACCATTTGTCACTATCAAATCTGACAGCATCTCAATCTGACCACCAGATTCGCGTACTATCAAATCGCCAGCCGCAATTTCTGCATAGTCCAGCAGGTCTGATACATAGGCATCTAATTTACCCGCCGCAACCCATGCCATATCCAATGCAGGACACCCCGTACAACGCACATCACCAATCATTGGACGATCATCGGAAACATTATAACCAACTGTTATCTCTGATACATCAGACAGGTTCGATACACGCAACCGGGCAGAATGGTGGGCCGAAAACATAAACGCACCATGCTCAGCCTCGGCATAATACAGACGGTCATCAATCGGAGAGTATATCAGTGCAATACGCGTTTCATCGTTTGAACGTAATGCCAATGATATCGCAAAATGCGGGTTGCCACGAACAAAGTTCGATGCACCTGACAATGATAATACAAACTCGTCCCGACCATCGCCAGCACGCGCTATATTTGGCGTCAACAACCCCGCCGCTGGACGAACCAACATCAAATCGGAAACAATACTTTCTTCTATACGATTGGCCGCCTTGGTCACAAAATCACGAGCACTGCGTAATGATTGCTGAAGATTTTCAACCTCGCCAAAGTCACGGCGAAGACCAGCCGCCGTACGCTGCAACGCCATAAACATTTTGTTTAATTCTGTTGAACCTTTGATTACATGTTCCATGTCGCTGCCCCCGTCAGACGTATAGTGTTTGTGTTTTGGTTAACCTTGGACTTAAAAGTTAAACCCAGCAAATTTTGATTTGAACTGGCTGGCACGCTGCCCCTTTTCGCCGGCATTAGAACGCTGACCCGTCCAGGCAGAATGGTTCAAGTTGTCGGTCGACAAAATCAAATCTTTTTTTACAGATGAATACATCTTTACAGTCTTGCCATCTGTGCGTGTCACGTTGATTTCGTGATATTCTGGATGAATGCCTTTTTTCATGTTTTTTACCTTTGTTTAGAATTTTAGCCTGTAAATTATACAAAGATTTTTACAGAAAGCAAGAAATATTCGCAGTCTAGTACCGACCAATACAACCAAGATATGAATTCCCAGTCGATTCCAAGATATTTATAAACTGAGTCTGGTTCCGACCAGAAAACAGTGCCAATATCGTACCCGCATCGGTCGCCAACATGTCAGAAACAGTCGCAATACCAGAATTCATCTTTTTGAAAAAACCACTGGCAGGATAGATTTCTGCCGCCAACAACTGAGTCGTACCACTGGAACATGCCGTCTTGTTCGATTCAATCACCATTAACTGACATTCTGGGGATATTATCACTTTGTCACTGACAACCGCGTTGCCCCCCAATAATTCACCCCACCAACCAGTAGATCCACAAAATACAGGATAATATATCACCGCATTCGGATTTTCAGTTAAAACGTCCGCAATGTTGATGTCTTCAATTAAAACATCGGGCATTACACCGGTCTGTTTGTTTATTACTTTGCGAGCCAACTGGTATTCATTATCTCCAGTCGTTCTGCGTGGCCAATAAAGAATCGGAAACTTTGTCATTGGTATGAATTATATCAGATTCGGTATGTATAAAAAAGGGGGTCAGGTAAAATAAACCACTTGATTTTTTATTTTTTTATCGCTGAGTACCACTTTTTCAGGTTTTGCCATACAATATCTATGTTCTTTTTCGTGGTGTCATAGAAGTCTGTTGAAATCTGAACGTTGAATAAAGTCTTGGCCAGTGCAGGTATCATTATCATGAACATAGTCAAAAAGATACCCATAAATATTATCATTATCAGCCCGTCATTACGCATCATCAAGGCATCCATCAAAAATTTCGAATCGTTTTGCGTCAATGCAACCGATAAGGCAGATACACCATTCCAATCACCGAACACTGCATCCAGAAACATTATCGCAAACGATACAAATATCCCAGTCATCGCCAAACCCAATGTCCCATTTATCACATCGTCCACAATACTTCGAATCGTTTTGCCAGCCCCAGACAAAGATATTTTCCAGTCTTTGAACAACCAGGCCAACAACATAAATGGCAACATCACCATATCCAGTGCCAATGTTATAAATATTTCCAGAAAATATATAGGTATTGGTAATAATGCCGAAAAAAACAAAACTAAAACCAGCAACCCAGCAAAAAATAAAATAACGTTCGGAAAAATCGGAACATCCCATAATATTTTGTGCATATAGTCTGCATTAAATGCCATGTTCAACATAGTCCACCCAACCGTCATGCCCATACCCGTCATCTGGTGCACACCAGACAATTCACATGCCAGGTTATGACGCAACGTAGGTGAAAACGCACCAGAATCCGCCGCAACCGAATCGACCGATGTCGGGTCGGCCAGTGCCGTTGATATAACACACGTATCAAAACCATCATCATGAACAACCGCACGGTTCAACGATAAACCTATGTTAAAAATAGGAGAAATCGCAATATCTGATATTAAACGAGGTAATGGTGCCAATAAAAAAACACAAACAATCGCCAAACGACTGAGGTGATTTACAAATGTACTGGCCAATGTCCAGGGGGCATCTACTTTGCCATTAAACAGACCGCCAACTATTTTCCATGTCCACCATATGGCGGTCAGCATAATTGTAAATGGAACAATCGTTTCCCCCAGTGCATGATAAATTCGAGGCAATATCCCAGACATGGTCGCCATAATGTCTGAAAACATTTGACAGGTCCAACAACTGGAAAAAAACTGATACGCATCCGTTGGCGATACAGGCACAGCCGTGCGGTATATTGAAAAACCTGCCAATGCACCAATACCCGCAACACCACCAATCAGTAATGGAACACCCGCACCTGCCGCCCAGGGTAAGAACGATAAAAAGACTATCCAAAATTTTTTTAATCTGTTCATTGCTTTTAAGTATATCATATTTTGCACAAAATGTGATATAATTGAAAACATAAAATAAATATACAGAGAATGTACCTGCTGAAAAAACTGATTTTCGGGCTTTTTTTGGGTGTGATGTTTGTCATGCCAGGTGCCGCGTACGCAGGTAATATCATAGATTCGTTAAACCTGGCACCGTTTGTACCAATGGTACTGGACGCGATGATGCTGGTCGCTACAAGTATGTATGATTTTTTTGTCGGAAATGGCGATGGTTTTATCTATGCTTTTGTTTGGATATTTTTGGGTATCACTATTACCATCACACTGGTTAAAATGTATTTTCCAAAAACATGGTTGTCTTTTTTGGGAATATCAGGAGGCGGCGAAATTGCAGAAGGTAAAATTACAGGTTATCAAATCATAGAAAACACATTAAAGTCTGGAACACGTGCAATTATCGCCGCAGTATTTTTATTACAGATGAAGCCTGTATTTTTAACACAGTGGTTGGTAAATCCGTTTCTGGAACTGGGGTCAATTTATACTGGAATTATCACCGAACAAATCATACAAGACCCACAGAATATAAAACAAGTCGAATGCCCCGCTGACATTTTGCAACACGATTGGATTTCACAGGAATCGTGCGAATTCCTGGTCCAGCCGGTGTCCGATTTATCAAACGCAAACAACCAAATTGTAAAGTACGGTTTCGCACAACTGACACAGGGACTAAAGGGACTGATGACGTTGATTCCGCATGGGGGTGAAAACTTTTTAAATATTATTACGGGAATACTGCTTATCTTTACATTTGTGGCCAGCAATTTGTTTATGGCACTGCTGATTATTCAGGGAATATTTAACTTTGGCATGCAGTTGATACTGTATCCATTCCATGTAATGACATACGTTGTGAAATCCAGCGATAAATGGTTTGATGTTTGGCCCGCATTCAGTGGCATTACCAAGGCACTGCAACAACTGGTCGTGACAATGATTGCGTGTGCATTTATGCTGTGTATAAATCTGGCCGTGATACGTGCATTGTTTAACTGGAATTCGTCAGTGTTCGTTGTTGCCGCAGGGGGGAGTGCCGCCAGCAATATTCCAACAATCGCAAATTCTGCCTCGGGATTTGGACAACATTCTGTCACATGGATGTCCGCAATATTGACTTTCTATTTAATGTTCAAAATATACGATAAAACCCAGCAACAGTTGAACAAATACATTGGTGGCGGTATGGACGGACTGTATAAAAGTGTTAAGGCCGATGCCGGTACAATCTGGGGAAGTATTAAAAAAACAGGCAGTGCCATTGGCTCCGCCGCAGGATGGATTAAAAAGAAATGAACCAGTGGACATCATCTTTGGTGGAAAATACTGTGCAGTGTTGGGGCTGTGGGGTGTTTGACAGACTGTTTCAAATCGTGTCTATGGCGGCGGCAAACATTTACGGATACTTCAGCCAAATATGCGTAATACTGTTTGTGTTTCTGTTCGCTGTATTTATGGTAAATGCAATTTGGAAAAACTTTCAAAATAACTTTGCAGATACACTGTATGAAAAATCTATACAAAAAGTCTTTATAAACGGAATTATTGCAATCGCGCTGATGGGTATGGGTGTTATGTTGCCACGCGTTATAACAACTGTTACATTCGAGCCCGTAGCACAAATAACACTGACATACACCCAGGCCATTACAAAAATGGATACAGACGCGGTCGAAGAAAAAGTCACATACCAACCAGAAGAAATGAGCGATGACGGTTTCTACAGACCAGAACTGCGTGATAAAATTATATTGTTGATGAAGACAACCATCACTCAATTCCAGGCATATATAGAACTGGGCATCGCAATGATGGACAAGGCATTTTCATGGCGTGCACTGCTGGGAGTTGGAACACTGATTAAACATATTATTTTGTTTATGATTGGTTTGTATCTGGCATGGGGTTTCTTTAAGTTATTTTTCAGATATTGTTGCTATTTCCTGGATGCAATTGTGGCGATGGCTTTCTTTGCGTTCTTCTTTCCGATATCGCTGGTTGCATTCGCATTTAAGGGGGCAGAACACGTACCCGCCTGGATTGGAAAACTGGGATCCGGTGTTGGTGTGAACCAATTTAAAAACCCGATTACCGCAATTGTAACACTGGGGTCGGTCGTTCTGACTTATACCATTATCATGGTAATCATCGCAAAGTTCTTTTCCGCACCAGATGCATCGGCCGCAGATTTAATGACCGCTATAACCACTGGTCAAATATTCGAAGGTGATTTAAACACAGAAAACTTGCAGTCAATGACACTGATGAGTGCAATTGTTCTGGTATATGTTTTGAACTTTATCCAGGGACAAATACCTCAGATTTCTAAAATGTTCCTGGCCGCGTTTGATGTTGCCGAGAAAAAGGATATGGGTGAACAATTGGCGAATGATGTTTTAACCTTGGCCAAGGATGCGTTCGATGCAGCAGTCAAAGTGGGAAAAACAATTATTTCAGGTGGCGATAAAAAGGACGGTAAATAATGTTAAAGGCAAAACTGATTTTAATCGCCGTTCGTGTTATTATGATTCTGGCCGCATTGGGTATCGGTATTTGGTATATTTCCGCATCTATTGGCGGAGGAGCAATAACATATACCAGCATGAATAACTTTCTGACCGCAGTTGGGGTGGAAAATGGTAACATCGCATCCGCTAACGGGTGTTTCCTGTGCCGGTATGTCGCAGACCTGTTCGGGGTAATTGGGGGGGCAACGGAAAAATTCTGGGGGCTGATGGTCAATAATTTGTGGATACTGATGATTATTGGATTTGGTGTATTTATCCTGATCCACACCATACAATACTTCTTTGAACACGCAAAAAAAACTGCAACACTGGACCCAAAGGAACATAAAATAGAATTTAAACCGTGGCTGGAAAAATTGTGGAAACCCGCAACCAGAATATTTGTTGTCGGAATCCTGATGGGAGCATTGGGTATGGGAGGAACAACCGCACTGAAAACCGTTTCCCAGATAACTATTACGCCCGTACTGTACACGGGGGCAGAACTGTCCATGATGGCAACTGGCGTTGGGGACGCAGCACAATGTGATGCACTGGGGGCAATTGGCGAAACAAACACAGAAGATATTTTAAACCCTATTATGAAACCATTTATGTGCGTTATGGGAAATATCAACAGTGTTATGCTGGCCGGGGCCGCAGGCGGATTTGCAATGATGAATTTTGCATGGATGGATATGGGAGGCGGTGCATTAACATGGGTGGCCGGATTGGCGTTGGTGATAATGTTCCTTATTATCGGTTTTGATTTGTTCTTTCAAATCCTGTCCGTTGTATTTAAGTTGGTTTTCCTGATTATATTTCTGCCACTGCTGTTGGCGGCAACCGCATTTGAAAGTATCTGGGCAAAGGCCAGCGGACTGGTCAGCAAGGCTATCGGTATGCTGATATCGTCCGCTGTCAGAATTGTCGCAATTACATTAAAGGTTATTATCATATATGCAACCGTATCATATACCGCAGATACATTTATGCCCGGACCAAATGATGGATACAGTGCAATCTTGCCCCCAATGATGGGACAGACCGTACAAAACCCAGACGCACAAACGCTGTCCGTTATGAATGTGTTTGCAACGTGCGAACAGGTCGCGTTGGCAGACGGTCAAATGAACAAAGACATATTCAAACAATGTTTTACCGCACGCAAAGCAGAAGTAGAAAGACAATACCCAGGTGCATTTGACTTTATGAAAGATGGGTGGGACTTTATGCTGATGATGGCATGTTTGTTCATGTTGTACTATTACGCAATCAGCCCAAAAATAGATAAACTGTTACCAGCCGGGACAATCAAATTACCAATCCCGGGCGAAGGTGCAAATGTCGGAACCGGTGAACAATTTGACTTTGGTGCATGGGTGCATGACCTGGGACAAAAAATATGGCACCTGCCTGTACAAATCACTGAAAAAATTACCAAGGCTATGGAAAAGAAATGATAGGGCAGTTAAAGAAATTTTTATCGAAAATTCTGGTTGCAATTTTGGCAATATGTTTGATTGCACCTGCCTTTGCCACGGAATCTAATCTGCCAATGGCGGATGTAGGCGAATTCGGAACATGGGCAACAGAAAACAACCATAAACGATTTGTTGAAAAAATGGCCGGAGACGTAAACTATTTTACAGAACAACAACAAATCGTTCCTGACTTTGTCCCGGTCGAAGCAAAAATCGGACTGGCATTCATGAATGCGTTTTCGTTTGTTGCACATGTGTTGGATACTTCGCTGGTGCGGTTCGTGATTCTGTTTATCATTATTGCGTATGCTTTCTGGATTGGATTCGAAGCGTACACAATTATTATCGGAAAAAGTAAACCCGAAGATAAAATAAAAGAAATCGTTAAAAAGGGTGTAATGGTCGCACTGTGGACAGGTGTGCTGATGATTGGCCCCGCCAAGACATTTATGATGGTTATGTCACCAATCCTGCTGATTGGAACAGCAATTTCTGATGCCATATTGAACGCAATTACACAAACTGCTGGAATAAACCTGCCCGATACGTGCGGGGCAATTCGCGAATATGCCGCAAATCATATTTCACCAGAAAATCTGATAAACCCGGAACATGCCGCAGATATTATGTGTGTACCTACACGGTTAGCAGGATTTTGCTATACGGCGGTGGCACTGGGGTGGAAATGGATTGGACTGTCAATTGGGAACAGTGTCTTTGGATTTGCATGTGGAGTAACGTTGATTATATGCTTTATAATGCTTAGTTGGCGGTTCGCTTTTATTGCGTTCGGTGTGATTGCTGATCTGTTCCTGGGGATTATTATGCTGCCATTTACGGCACTGGCGGAAACAATAGGCAAAACATCATACAAAGGAATCGCAGGCGACATATTCAATGGGTTCATGGGAATATTTAAGGCAGAATCTCTGCAATCGCAGATATCACGGTTTATTAACGCAGCACTACATTTTATCGTTTTAAGCGTTGTAATCGCAATCTGTGCAGCACTGTTGGGTGGAATTGTGGACTTTGGTAATGCAAACGGGCTGCCCGAATTCGACAGCCCAGGATTCTTTGTCACAATCCTGGTGGTGGCGATAACGATGTACCTGGCGAAAAATGCAATAAAATTCGCAACCGAACTGGGCGGCAGCATCGACACCAAAATGGGCGAAACATTAAAATCTGATATAAAAACATTGTGGAAGAAAACACAAGCCACCGCAAAATCGTGGGCAAAAATTATCGGTTCAAAATAAAACAACACAAACAGGGTGTTTTATTGCCTAGCCAGTAATTGTAACGTATTCACGGCCAACCTTTTTTATGCCGCGATTTTTAAACGCAATCGTCAATATAGAACCATTATCTTAAATTACAACACCGCCACCCAATTCACTGTGTGATACCAATTTCCCAACATACGATTCCGAATGTGATGCCGATTGCTTTCTTGGGCGTGAAGCATCATACGAACGCGGTATTTTATTGCCGTATGCGTATGAATATGATTGCCGCGGCGTGCCCCCCTGGAAATCCAAAAAGCGATTGTCCATTTCAGTTATAAAACGACTAGGGGAATTGTATTGACGCGAACCATACATTACACGAGACATAGAATTTGATATCACGCAACGACTGCGAGCACGAGTTATTGCAACATAAGCCAAACGGCGTTCCTCTTCTACAGAACCATCGGCAATAGATTTCTCGTTGGGAAAGATACCCTCTTCCCAGGCAGGAAGAAATACTGTATCAAACTCTAACCCCTTGGCCGCATGTATCGTCATTATACGAACCCCGTTATTATTCTGGCTAGTCTCAGACGCATCATCATCGTCCGTCATCATCAAGGCCGCATGTTCCAAAAAATCCTCTAAAGTATCATACCGTGCAATCACAGACGATAATAATTCACGAATATTTGATATTCGTTCAGGAGCATCCGCATCTTTGGAATCCGCCCACATTTTCATATAACCACTGTGCTCCAACAAAGTATTGGCCGCTTCACGCGGTGGCATAGATGCCCAGTCAAATTCAAATGCAGATAAAAACTGGTCCGCAGCGGAACGCATTTTCGGTGACAAAGCCGCTGTACGCAACGCATCCATCAGATGCAAGCCTGATGAACGAAGACCCTCGATAGATTTAGTACCAAAACCACGCCGCGGCTTGCCAATAATACGCAAAAAAGAAACGTCATCAAATGGATGAACCAATAATCGCAAATATGCAATCACATCACGTATTTCCATGCGGTCATAGAACTTGGTCGCACCAATCAAGCGATACGGTATGCCACGTGATGAAAACTCTTCTTCAAATATACGCGACAGACCACCACTGCGAATCAAAACCGCAATGTTCGAAAAGTCTTGCGTTTCATTTCGCATAATCGCATCGGCGATAATACGCGACTCGTCCCGGTCGGTCGGCAGTGTTAAGATATAAACAGGTTCGCCCCCGTCATTACCAACGGCCGCACGCAAATCTTTGCCCAATCGCCCACGATTATGTCGTATCAGTGAATTGGCCGCGTTCAATATGTTTGATGTACTGCGATAGTTCGTTTCCAGACGAATTATTTGGGCATCATTAAATGTCTGCTCGAAATTCAGGATATGCCGAATCTCGGCACCTCGCCATGAATAGATAGACTGGTCATCATCACCAACACAGCATATATTCGGTACAGCAATGTCACGTGTTAAAAATTTTAATAATTCCATTTGGGCATTGTTGGTATCCTGAAACTCATCAACCAGAATATACTTAAACTGATTCTGATATCGCGACAGGACGTCAGGATGTGCGTCAAACAGCCTTAGCACGTGCAGGATAATATCACCAAAATCAACCGCGTTTAATCGCAATAATTCGGCATTATAGGCATCGTATAATTTATCATGATATTTTAATGCTGACAGCCCCCCATCCTTTATCTTGGCAAACTCTTCTACATAGTCGGCAGGACTTTTGGTGGATACACTTAATAATGATTTTATAACGGACTTTTGGTCGTCTTCGTTATATACGATAAAGTTGCGTTGCAAGCCAACCAAGGGTGCATTTGAACGCAATATACGCAGACACATAGAATGAAACGTTCCACACCATATATCACGCGAATCCCAGTCGCCATTTGATAAATCCATCAGACGAGCCTGCATTTCTTTGGCTGCCTTGTTCGTAAAGGTTAATGCCAATACGTTCCATGGCATCGCCAAATGCGAATTTAATATATATGCAATACGGGTGGTTAATACTCGCGTCTTGCCCGTGCCCGCCCCAGACAATACCAACAATGGCCCATCCGTGGTTTCAACCGCCAGTCGCTGTTCGTTGTTAAGATTTTCTAGCATTGTGGTCATCGTTCCATTATAATACCACAAACATTTATTATCAAGAATAGAGAAAAACTGTTATGAAACGTGTTATTTGCTTTGACATTGAAACAACCGGGTTCGATTACATGCATGGCGACAGGGTTATCGAAATCGGTGCTGTGGAAATTGTGGATGGAAAAATTACTGATAACTCTTTCCATGAATACATTAACCCAGAAGGTAAAATTATCCCACCAGATACATATATGGTTCATAAAATTTCAAATGCGTTTCTGGAAGACAAACCAAAAATGTCCGAAATCGCACCACGGTTCTTGGCGTACATCGGTGACAGCCATGTTGTTGCACATAATGGATTGGACTTTGACTTTCCATTCGTGAATCACGAATTGCAAAAACTGAACCTGAATATAATCCCACGCGAACAACAGTTGGATACCCTGGTCATTGCACGTAATCGGGTGTTCGGACCAAAAAGTTATACACTGGACGCGTTGGCAAAGTGGTATGGTATATCACTGACCGCACGTGCGGATGCACACGGGGCGTTAATTGACTCGGAAATTCTGGCCAAGGTTTATTTGGAATTGGAAAATACTGAACCCGCCCCAGATATAAACCAGGTTATAGAAAAACAGCATGCCGCCATGCTGAACCACCCAAAGATTGGTGCGGATTTTCCATACAGAAAGTTTGAACCAAAACCAGACGAACTGGAAAACCATCAGAAATTTATGGAAAAAATTTTGAAGTAAAAAATCCCCATTTTGGGGATTTTATTCATTTTGGCATGTACCGTACGAATTACGTACTTCACCACTTGCACACTTTAATAAACACGCAGTTCCCCATGCCTCGTACCCGGTATTGCATTTGCAACGTTCGTTTACACATGTTTTGCCATTACCCGTATCAGTACAGTTGCTGGCCTGGTATGTCGAGTTGTCTGGGCACAATAATGACTGATAGAACATGTTGGATATATCGTTTATACAATCATCATCATCGGAACAAAGATCGTTGTCTGCAGCTTTGTTAAATACCGCATAGGCACAGGTTAATGCAACGTTGCGGCACGCACCACGCATTACGTTATAAATACTGGACACACTGGCATTTGATGACCAAGAGTTTACCTGGGTCACCTGTTGGTTATAGCAATTGGCAATGTCAACCATACAGGTCGATGCATAGTCCGATATAATATTATACTGGGCCGCACGGATGTTTACCATAGCACGCTGGATATAATTTACAACAATGTCATTATATGGATCATATTTGGAATCGTTATATGTATAACGCTGGCACTTATCCAAAACGGCACGGCAAAGACCTTCGTCTGTAACTTTTTGCCCGGTACCAATTTTTTGCAACAAATATTTCACCATACAAGAACCATCTTTTCCGCCCGCCTTGGCAGCCTGACCAGAAACACTGATAGATGAATCTGCCTCGCAATTTTCCTCTGTAATAGATTGACCTTTGTAGATTGCATCCAGATAATCATCGTTAATTGCTGCATTATTATAACTGTCCATAAATGCGGTAATGTTCGAAATATTTTTCCCCAATATAACTTCGCCATTTTCGTCTATGTATGCCTTGGTCGGGTCAACGCATTTAAAGTAATCGTCACCACAGACCATGTCGTCCTTCATACAATTTTCCAGTGCCGCCACACACCCCTTGGCATCGTATTGGTTTTTGTTCTGCAATACAGCCAGGCGTGCCTTTTGCAACATTAAATTAGCACTGCGAACGTTGGACACCAGGGTTTCATTCATCTTGGTCAGCCCCTGTTCGTATGCCGCACAGTCTTTGTCAATGGCCAGGTCATAATTGCCTGTTATCTGTTGGGCGGTGGCACCCGCATCTTTGCACCTGTTCAAAATGGTGTTGCAACGGCGTTTGGCCGCATTGTACAGGTCCGCACCACGCAGGTTAGAAAAACTGCCGTTATTGCCCAGATTGAACAGGTCCAGGTTAAACAGGTCTGTGGCATCTGATGAAAAATCCAGGTCCAAATCCAATGAACTGTACGTATCCGCAGAATAGGAAGTATTGGATACAGGGTCGCGTATCAGGTCTTCGATGGCGTCCAGCATATTGCGATTGGTCGATGTGTCAACCGCACCACTTAGGGCTTGTTCTGCTTCGGTCTCGTTCATAATGGCACGGATTTCATCCGCAGACAGACCAACATAGCGGATGCGTTGAGCAACCTCGTTCAATTGGGTGTTGGCATCTTTGACGGCGGATTCTACACGTGTATAACGCGATAAATTAGACGAACAGGAACAACGCTTTTGATTCGCATCCAATACCGCACAAAACTGATCCATACAGTCATTATACTGCTGTTGGCATGATTTATTAAGTGCAGCCGTCTGTTCCAGGCGACCCGTTGCATCGGCAATCGATTCACGTGTAGCCTCGGTCGCGGAACGTGATGTTATTTTACGAACCGCCTCATCCATATTTGACCCCGTTTGAACATCTGAATCACCAATGGTGGCACGTCCGCCAACCTCGGCAGTGGAAGGACGTAAAACCAACCCCGCACGCCGTACAGCAGGATTACTGTTAATACTGGCCGCGGAAACGCGAGAATTGCGACCAACCGTGTTTACAGCCGCATCCAAATTTCCACGGGCGGATGTATCAGAATTATTTGCCGCACTGACCGCACGGGAAATCGCACCGGCACGTGATGATGATTCAGACTTTGTTGGTGCACCAGATGAAACACCAGTAAATACACGTGAAACCGCAGAACGCACCACTGGTGTAGTATCTGTTCCACCATGTTCGGATTGTGCAATGGTATTTACGGTCGGCACAGAACGCGATACCGCCGTGCGGGATACCGTGCGGGCAACATCAGATTTTTCAACCGTTTTTTCAACCGTTTTTTCAACCGTGGCAGATGTTGTCGCCGCGGTCGGTAATGCACGCGATGCAACAACATCAGCCGCAACGGCGGGTGCGGCAACCATTAACGATACAAAACAGGTTAATAATTTTCTCATTATCTTTACCTGTGATTATATCATATTTTTTTATTGAATAAAAACGTTTTCATAAAAAAATCCCCCAATTGGGGGATTTGGTTTTAATTCTTGACCCGATTGTTCTCGAACCAGTTGCGGATTTCGTCAACACCTGCTTCTTGTAAGCAATGTTCACGATATGCCGCCGAATTATGTGTACCCTGCTTAGATTCCGAAGCCTTTTCGTCATAGACCGGTTCTGCCGCTTCGGCACCTGTACCATTCAGAATTTCATTCAATGTCACAATGTTGCGGCATGTGTTTGTTGTGTAATCCTGAGTATTCACACAGGTTGTGCTGTCCGCTTTGTCAATAACGGCACGGAACTGGGCCGTTGATGGATTACATATCATTTCCTCGTAACAATGTGGTACGTTTGCAATCTGGGAACAATATGTGCGAATGCGCGCGTCTGGCCATGACGGATTAGATGACAACTGGGTTTCATAACAGTCATAGAGTTCACTGATACATTCGTTAAAGTTTGTACCGGCTGAAACCGCCGCCGTCAGAATCGAATCCGCCTCTTCACGAGCGAATTCCAAGCGTTTCTGCTGCAAAGCCTGTTGGGCAGCAACCTTTTGATAGCCGATGTTCTGGGCCGATGTACGCAATTGTTCACCGTACGCATCACAGTCTGCGTTCGCATCCAATGCATATTTCTGCATAACACTGCGGCGTGCATCAGCAACAGGACCACGCAGATTTGAATACGGATCACCCGATGCAGTCGTATAACCAAAACATGTCGCAGAATTTGACGCACTGTAACCACTGGACGCCTTGACAAAGTTTAATTCATAGGTGCCAGTATTGTTTACTGTTATATGACTGTTGTAATTATATGGACACTGGGCTGCACCATTGCTGCACTTGGTGCCAGATGGCGGGGTACCACAAGCCTCGAATATGCCGTTAAAGCAAGAATCCAATACGCGGGCACAAACATTGTTGTGTGCGTATTCAAACAATTCATACCCCCATGTTTCCGCCAATGAATCTGTCAGGTTATCCGATGCTGCCAATGCACCACCAACACCAGCCATCCCACTGACCACACTGGATAAATTATCAAACGCAGATGTCAGGCTGTCTGCATCATCTGTGATGATTGTTAATGTCTGTTCCTTGGCATCGGCCCAGGCCTGCAGGGACGCCAAAATGTCGGAACCACTGCCGTCCAAATTACTTACATCAAAGCCAAAATCGTTTCCAGACGTTTTGCAATATGATGGGGCTGTTGTGCGATTGCATGTACCATCATATATGCCATGTTCTGCACACCAGGCACCAAATTCATCCTCGGTCGCGGTGCCATTCTTGCTGGCATCACGCCATGAAACACAGTTCATAACCTTTTCCGCATCGGTCAATTTGAACGCTTCGGATACGTCTTTGCCCTTGTTCGCAATCAACAATGCCAATTCACCCGACACCTTAATCAGTTCTTCGTTCGCAGTTTCCAGGGCGGCTTCAGCCTCGGCAAAGGCCTTGACCCGACCAGCACATGCACAACGGCGTTGGGCCGCATTACGTGCAGTACAAATTTCGTCCATACAAGTGTAATATGATTCCATACAGTTACTGAACGCGTCCGCAGAAATCAGACCCGTGGTCGTATCTATGATGTTTGAATAGTTGCCAGTGTACAATTTGCCCGACAAATAGGAATAAGATGTGCTGTTCGTTGTTTTTGAACCGCGAATTGCACCACCCTGTAACGAAACGCGAGCATTACTGGCAGCATCCGTAGTTGCCGTGCGGGCACGAACCGTACGACTTGCAGTCGCATTGGCACGGGTTGTTACCGCATTTTGACGTGACACAACATTACGAGACTGATTCACACGACCCGCCGCTGCATCTGATCGTGATGTCGCCGCACGCGATCTGACAGCACGATTTTGTCCAGTTGTCGCACGCGATGTCGCACCAACATTATTCTGACCCGCAACCGTTGTACGTGCAACCGTGGCACGATTTGCAGATGTGGAACGCGGACTGGCACGCCCCGCCGCACGCCCGGCTGCATTTGAACGACCATTTTGACCACCCTGCAACATATTCAAATCAACCGGTGCAATCGGATCTGCAAAAACAGAACGCATTGACAATAATGTAGAACATACAAAAAATGCCCCGGCCAGTAAAAATACCGTACCCACTGCATTCTTGACGGAATCTGCAATCTTTTGACTTTTCATTAAGCTCTCCCTGTATTCTGGGCGTCCCCAGAAATCCAACCTTTGTACGCATAGCAACACACAGTTAGTGTGTTCATCTTCTTTGATTATAACAATTTTTTTTTACTGTGTAAACAACTAATACACAGTTATCTGCGGCATTTTTATGAATTCTGTCCAGTAGAACATATGATTTTTCTGAATATAATTTTACATATGAAAAAAATTTATTTTTGTTTCGCCGTGATGCTGAGCACAAACGTACATGCAAATCCAATGTTTGCAGAAAACACACAAAATAGTATAGGCTTACTGGTCGCACAAAGCACAGGACACGGCGACCTGGGACATCTGCTGTGGCCATGGGACTGGGATTTAACTCCTTCAACATTGGCGATGTTTCAATACAGCCAACCCATTGAAATACTTAGACTGCCCGCACGCGTTAATATTCATGCACTGCAAAACACTGCATACAACAGTGAACAAGGTACTTCGTTCGGTGCGATTGGTATCGCATGGGATATCGTCCTGTTTTCAAAATGCGGCTGGTACGCAGGACTGGGAATCGGACCATATATGCGGGACAGTGGTGACAGATATGTGGAAAGCCGACTGGCATTCGGAGAACGAGTATTTATCGGAAAAAACATAACTGATAAAACACGGGCAGAACTGTTCACAATACACTTTTCAAATGGCGACTTTACAGAACTTAATCATGGATTTAACTTTCTGGGAATGGGAGTAAATTACAGTTTCTGAAATATAAAAAAGGGCCGCTTTCAGACGACCCAATCATAATCTATTTAGTTATTTCATCACAGATTAAATCAACCGCATTGTTTGGAGTCAATGCCTTGGTCGCCATTTTCTGAAGACGTGATGGATTTTCAAACAATTCCGACAAAGTAGATGATAACCATTTTGCAGTAAACTTTGACTGCTCTATTGCAAAGCCTCCGCCAGTTTTAGCAAAACTGGCCGCATTAGCCGCCTGGTCCGGGTTTATACCTAATGGCACCAATATAGCAGGACGACCAATTGTTTGCAGTTCTATGACAGTGCTGGCACCACTGCGACCAATCACCAAATCAGCACCAGCAATCGCACCAGCCATATCGTGAATAAACGACAAGACATTCGCACGTACACCATTGTCCGCATAAAAACGTTGCAGTTTTTCTACGTTTTCAGGCCGAGTTTGATGAGTTACAAATATCTTTTTATTCTTTAACGAGGCAACAGCCGTGGGGACGACTTCGTCCAAAATTTGGGCCCCCAGTGACCCGCCTGTAACCAACAAACGTGATGCCCCAGGCAACGCAGAACCCGCCGCCAATAAAAAATCTCCACGTACAGGCAATCCCGTAAACACAACACGCGTAGTGGAATTAGGCACGCCAGAAACATTTGGAAAACTGGTCATCAAAGTCTTAACCCAGCGCATCGCAAACTTATTCGCACGACCAATCGCTGCGTTCTGTTCATGCAAAAATGTCGGCACACCCCAAACATGGGCCGCAAAAACCGCAGGCACAGATGCATATCCCCCAAACGCAACAACCCGATTTGGACGAAATATCATGAAACGCAATGTCAATGCCGCCGCAGATACACCTATCTTGGTCAATGCCCACATTTGACGTATGCGACTTTTCGCACCAACACCTGATGCCCATACGTGAACAAATCGTGCCCCGTGTGGTGCACCACGGCGAACCATATCTCGAACACGACCATCACACGAAATCGTCACACGATGACCACGAGTTGATAAACACTGGGCAACACTAAGCGCTGGATAAACATGCCCACCTGTACCACCCGTTGCAATCCATATTTTCATATTACACCCCCTTGTTATCCTTTATTTCCACCTGTCTTCGCGTATCAGTGCCAATATCATACCAAACAATAAACAGTATGCCAGCAACGAACTGCCCCCGTACGAGATAAACGGTAACGTCATACCCTTAGGTGCAAACAGGTTCAATGTCGTTAACATGTTAAAGCATATCTGCGTACCAAACAAAGCAGCCGTACCACCAACCGCATACAAAACAAACAAATCACGAGCACGAGTCGCATTTACAACTAGCCGCCTGAACACATAGAACAATAACACCAATAAGCCACATGCCATTATCGCACCAATGTCTTCGGCAATCGCCGCAAAGATAAAGTCTGTATGCACGTCCGGCAGGTATTGCTTTACAAACGCATCGTCCCCCGCCCCCAGCAACCCGCCATTGCGTATCGCATCAACCGAATTATCAACCTGGTACGTGTCGCCCGCCCCCGTAAAGAATGCGATTATTCGGCGATGAATATGACCAAAGGTAAAAAAACCAACCGTTAACATCAAAATACCAATTCCCGCCAACACAGGAATAAATACCCACGGCAGCCCCGCAATAAATATCATTGCAGTAAACACGGCCAGATATAAAACCGATGTCCCCAGGTCTGGATGATTAAAGATAATCGCCACGACTATTCCAAACAACAGCAAATAATACACCCAACTGAGCCACGTGTCAAAACGCCAGGCAGCTCTGTTCGAAAAGATATTTGAACCATACTTTTCCTTCATCAAGGACAGAAAGTACGCAGTCAACACAATAAAGCCCGGCTTCATAATATCCGAAGGCATAACATTAAAAAAACCAAAAGATACAAATCGGGCAGAATTCTTGATAATATGTGGTGCTATCACCGTCAATGGCAACAAGGCCAAACCAAACGCCAAATCCGCCCCCGCAACCCACAGAACCTGTTTCTTGGTCAGAAAACTGGTACCGAATAAAATGGTCAGCCCCAATATATAAAACGGAACAGCCTTGCCCAGAAAGAAATGCCATGATTGACCAATACGCTCGGCCGCAACCGACCCTGCAGACAGTGCAAATATAACAGACAAAACCATCATCAACAGAATACAACCCAACAGGCGGCGATCCGTTTCAAAATACCAACTGGTTAATTTACTGTCTTCGGTGCGTGTAATCTTGAACATATTGCTGATAATCCCCGATGTTTATGCGAACTTTAATAAAACCAATGCCAGGCCAGAAAACAATACCGACATAATAAAGAAACGTTCAACTATTTTGGTTTCTGTCCAACCCAATTCTTCAAAATGATGATGCAGGGGTGCCCGGCGAAATATGCGGCGGCCAGTGCCTGTGATTTTGCGTGTAATCTTGAAATACATGGTCTGGGTGAACGATGATAACAATATCAAAACCATCATACCTGCTGCAATCCCCATAATAAGTTCCGATTTTAACAACATCGCAACCGTACCCATAAATCCGCCCAACGCCAATGAACCTACATCCCCCATGAATATAGACGCAGGACGAGCATTAAACCACAAAAATCCCAGCACAGCACCAAACGCCGCCCCCAGAACCGCGTACAAACCACTGGCCATAGGCAGAAACATTACCGTGTCCATAAAACCAATACGGGTCGCACCATACAAGGCAACCACCAACACAACCAACACTGGCATATACAATTTAGCCAACATTCCGTCCAGACCGTCAGTAATATTTGTTGCGTTGGCACTGCCACAAATAACAAAATAACCAAACAGATAATACCATATACCCAATGGCAATATTATGCCGGCACCAATCGCCAGTGAATATTCTGGAATATATGGAGGCATGGTTTTGTTTATCAAATATGCCAAAATTACTACAAATATCCCCTCGACAAATAAACGAGTCGCAGGCGACAAACCATTGGACGCCTTTTTAGACTGGGACACAACCTTTTTATAATCATCAACAAAGCCCAAACAACCAAACATTACCAATGATGTCAACGCAATCCAACCTGTTGGATTTGACAATGGCATAAACAGCAAACTGGCGATCAGTATCGCAATAACAACCAATATACCGCCCATAGTTGGTGTGCCTGCCTTTTTACGATGAGATTCAGGAACATTTTCACTGATTGGTTGTCCACGTTTCTGCAGTGCATGCATCGTACGTATAAACGGACGACCAAAAATCAACATTATCAGAAAAGAAATAAAAAATGCCCCGGCAAACTGAGTCCACCCACTGGCAAAAAATGATAAACCATGATCATAAAAATAATCTGTCAGCATAAAAAATCCTTTTTCCTTTATGCTGACATTCTATCACAAAAGATTCCAGATACAAATGTTATTGTGGGAATTATTTACATTCCAATGCAGGCCCATCATTTATGAACATCGTCCATGCTTCTCCACGAGACCATAAAATCATTTGTTTTGCATTATAAACACCATCGTACTTGGAGCCAGATGCAGACTGGACCAAATAAAAACGAGTCAGCGTATCGTTTACATACGCATCCATGATTGTGCCATCTGGGGTAAAGGTAATATCAGATACACGATAATCACCACACTGCATATATGAAGAAGACCTTTCACACGCAGTTAATGCACAAATAAATACAACTGGTAATAATATTTTTTTCATGCTTTTCTCCCTTGTATGTTTTTTACCCGTTAACCATGTGTCTAAAACACACCACCAACAACCGCATCTATATCGGCAGATGTACGTTTTGGTGCAGGATTTGGAGTTTGGCCTGGCTTAAAGGCCTCTTGTATAATTGTGCCTGATGGGTCAGCCGATGCGGCGGCACCACTGCGGCGATTGACACGCATAAACGTCATACCATCAGGTACCGCAAAAGGCTGATTCTTTTCGTTTTCCAGCGCAACACTCATAAAATCTGCAAATACACGTGCCGCCATGTGTGAACCTGCACCACGACCTAAAGACTTTGGCGTATCAAAACCCAGATATACACCCGCAATTAAATTCTTAGAAAAACCAACAAACCACACGTCTTTGACATCGTTGGTCGTGCCAGTCTTGCCCGCAATAGTATGTCCTGGAACACGGGCCTGTTTACCCGTCCCACGTTCAACAGCACCCTGTAAAATAGAAACCATTTGATACAGACTTTGTGGATCTGACAATGGTTCTGATTCCGTTACTGTTTCGGGTGGCAACAAATCCGGAGACCATTCAACAATTTGGGTTGGCGTACCGTCAATAACACGACCATATCTGTCCTCGATATAATCAACCAATTTTGGCTGAATTACACGACCACCATTTACAAACGCAGAATAACCCAAAACTAATTTTTCTAATGTCGTTTCACCAGACCCCAGTGCCATAGACAAATTCATATTCGACATGTCAGACGGATAAACACCAAAACGTTGAGCCACTTCAATCGCATTCTCTGTTCCAATCTGTTCAACCAAACGTACAGTCGGAACATTGCGAGATGTTTCCAAGGATAAGCGTAACGGTACATCACCCATAAATGTCTTGTCATAGTTTTCAGGCTTCCACAATGTATCATTTTCACGCCAACCAACAATCGGTGCGTCCAGTATCATTGTTTGAGGACTGTACCCTCGTTCCAAAGCCGACAAATAAACAAATGGTTTAATGGTCGAACCAATTTGACGATATGCCTGGGTGGCACGATTAAACGAACTTTCACGGAATGAGCTGCCACCAGTCATCGCAACAATTCGACCTGTATGTGGATTCATAGCAATAATAGCCCCCTGCAGTTTGTCACTGCGACCCGCATTGTATGCGTCCAATTCTTTGTTCAAGGCCTTTGATGCAGCAATCTGCAATTCCGGCACGATTGTTGTCTTGATATACAGCCCCTGGTTATATAACGTTTCGCGTCCCAATGTCCCCAATAACTGACGGCGAACATCTTCGGCGAAATACTGAAATTCTGGCTGCATTTGAGCAGTAAAACCACTGTTGATATTTAATTCTTCTTCAGCAGCAGATGCAGCCTGGCCCGCGGTTATAAAGCCCTCTTCCTGCATGCGGCGAAGAACATAGTTTCGCCGTTCAACCGCACGGTCACGATTGTTTGGTGCCTTGGGCAATGATGCCAAAAATGCACATTCTGCCAATGTTAATTCTGATACGGGCTTGTTAAAATACATTAAGGCAGCAGACCCAACACCATATGCACGGGCCCCCAAAAATATCTGATTCATGTACAAGGTTAAAATATGCTGCTTAGAAAATGCACGTTCCAGACGCAGGGCCAATATGGCCTCGCGTATTTTGCGGGAAATAGTCCGTTCAGATGTTAAAAAGAAATTCTTGGCAACCTGCTGCGTGATGGTCGATGCACCAGACAGCGTTGTATTATATCCCAGCATACGCAAACCATTATTCGCAACTGCACGAATAATCCCCTGGACATCTATGCCGGGATGTGTCCAAAAATTTTGATCTTCCGCCGCAATAAAGGCATTTACCAACTGGGGCGGCAAATCTGCATAGTCAATAAATACACGGCGTTCTTCGGCATATTCAATCAACAGTGAACCATCAGACGCATACAGACGGGTTGCAACCGGCGGTGCGTATGTCGCCAACTTCTTATAATCAGGCAAATCATTACCATAAATCAAAACCAATGCAGCCAATGACGCAATGCCCGCAACAAATGCCCAAAATATTATATTTAATAGTACGCGTAAGATTTTTTTGAATTTCATAATATATAATATTTTATGCTAAAAAAGCCCGCTTTGCAATTATTTAGTTATAAAAAAATCCCCCATTTTTTTGGGGGATTTTGCGTTAGTTCTTTTTAGGGAACCGAACAGCCGCCTGGGCCGCCGCCAAACGTGCAATTGGCACGCGGAACGGTGAACAGGATACGGAATTAAATCCACACTGGTGGAAGAACATAATGGATTCTGGATCTCCACCGTGTTCACCACATACACCCAAATGGATATGTTCGCCCTTGGTATCACGTGCCTTTTTCACAGCATCTTTAATCAACAGACCAACACCGGCCTGGTCAACAGATGCAAATGGATCAGCAACATAAACACCACGTGCACGGTATTCATCCAAAATCTTGGCAGTGTCGTCACGGGACATACCCAATGTTGTCTGGGTCAAGTCGTTTGTGCCGAATTCAAAGAATTCACAACTTTCCGCGATTTCATTCGCCAAAACAGCCGCACGTGGTAATTCAATCATTGAACCAACTGTGTATTCAACAGATTCACCCGTTTCTGCAAACAATGATTGAGCCGTGGCGTCAATAACTGCCTTGACAATATCAACTTCTTTTTTCGAGCCAACCAATGGTACTTCGATTTCTGGGAATACGCGGATACCTGCCTTTTTAACTTCCAATGCGGCAGACAAAATCGCACGTGTCTGCATTTCACAGATTTCTGGGTATGTAATCGCCAAACGACAACCACGATGACCCAACATTGGATTCTGTTCATGCAACTGTTCCGCACGCATTTTGATGAATTCAACAGATTTGCCAATATGTGCAGCCAATTCTTCGATTTCTGCATCAGTGTGTGGCAAGAATTCATGTAACGGTGGGTCAATCAAACGAATTGTAACCGGCAGACCATCCATAATCTTGAACAGTTCTACAAAGTCAGCACGCTGGTATGGCAACAGTTTTGCCAATGCAGCACGGCGACCCGCTTCGTCTTCGGCCAAAATCATTTCGCGCATATCCTGGATACGTGATGGGTCAAAGAACATATGTTCTGTACGTGCCAACCCGATACCTTCGGCACCGAAATCACGTGCCTGTTTCGCGTCTTTTGGTGTTTCAGCGTTTGCCTTGACTGTCAATGTTTTAATCTGGTCAACCCATTCCATCAATGTACCAAAATTACCAGTCAATTCCACAGATACTGTTGGGATTTTACCTTCGATAATCTGACCTTTGGCACCGTCAATGGAAATCCAATCACCTTCGTTGATAACAACACCTGATGTTGTTTTCAATGTTTTTGATTCATAGTCAATTTTGATGTCAGGCGAACCTGATACGCATGGTGTACCCATACCACGTGCAACCACAGCCGCATGTGATGTCATACCACCACGAGCCGTAATAACACCCTGGGCCGCATTCATACCAGCGATATCTTCGGGTGATGTTTCAATACGAATCAACATAACCTTTTTACCGGCGGCTGCCCATTTTTCTGCGTCTTCGGCATTAAATACTGCCTGGCCAACTGCTGCACCTGGGGATGCAGGCAAGCCTGTTGCAATAACTTTCTTTTCTGCACGTGGATCCAACATCGGGTGCAACAAGTGGTCAAGTTGGTCCGCACCAACACGCAAAATCGCCTCTTCCTTGGTCAGCAGGCCTTCGTTTACCATTTCAACAGCCATGCGAACCGCCGCAGCCGCTGTGCGTTTTCCATTGCGGCACTGCAACATCCACAATTTTCCATGTTCAATTGTGAATTCCATGTCCTGCATGTCCTTATAATGCTTTTCCAATTTTTCACGTACATCACACAGTTCAGCATAAACCGATGGCATCGCTTCCTCTAATGACAGACGTCCTGAATCATCTTTGCTCATAGGCTGAGGTGTGCGAATACCCGCAACAACGTCTTCACCCTGGGCGTTAATCAAGTATTCTCCATAATACTTGTTTTCACCAGTTGCTGGGTCACGACTGAAACATACACCAGTTGCAGAATCATCACCAGAATTACCAAATACCATTGCCTGGACGTTAACTGCAGTACCCCAATCAGCAGGGATATTGTTCAGTTTGCGATATGTAATGGCCTTTTTGCTCATCCAAGAGCCGAACACCGCACCGATACCCATTTCCAACTGCTTCCATGGGTCTTGTGGGAATACTTTGCCAATCTTAACACCGATTTCTTTGAACTTTTCAACCAGTTCTTTTAAATCATCAGCAGTCAATTCTGTGTCCAGTTTGTAGCCACGATCTTCCTTCATGCGTTCCAGTGTGTGTTCGAACAGGTCGATATCTGCACCCATAACAACTTCGCTGAACATCATGATAAAGCGGCGATATGAATCGTATGCAAATCTTTCGTTGCCAGAAATCTTCGCCAATGCACACACAGTTTCATCGTTCAAACCCAAATTCAATACTGTGTCCATCATACCGGGCATAGATACGCGAGCACCAGAACGTACAGATACCAATAAGGGATTTTCCATGTCCGCAAATTTCTTGCCCATAATGGATTCTACGTGTGCAATACCTGCACGTACCTGGTCCATTAAATCAGCGGGATATGTTTGATTGTTGTCATAGTAGTACTTACACACATCAGTCGTTACCGTAAACCCCGCAGGAACTGGCAAACCAACCAAATTCATTTCGGCCAAATTTGCACCTTTGCCACCCAGCAGATTTTTCATGTCTGCCTGACCTTCGGCCTGACCGTTGCCAAAGGTATATACCCATTTGTTGCTCATAAGTTCTCCTTTTAATAAAAATTTAAGGCCAAAAGATTGTGGGGCATGGTCAACATAATTGCAAGAAAAAAATCGGTTCGAAAACCGATTTTTTACATTGTGCAGGCACAACAAATCGAAAATAGTTTAGATACTTCGGAATCAGAACGTGAATTTATCACTATCGGGGCAGATGCACCCAAAATCACACCACCAAACATCCAATCACCCAGATTCACCATCGCCTTAATCGTGATGTTGCCAGACTCGATATTAGGAAACAGCAAAATGTCTGCATCACCCGAAATCGGGGTTGTTATACCCTTGGCCTGGGCCGCAGTTTTCGACACCGCTATATCCATCGCAATCGGCCCAGAAATAACACAATCCGCTATTTCACCACGAATATTCATTTCATGTAATGCCGCAGCATCAACAGTCGCGGGCATCGCAGGATTCAATGTTTCAACCGCACAAAGTGGTGCTACTCGCGGATTTTTAACCCCCATGTGCCGTGCAAACGATACCGCGTTCTTAATCAGTCCAACCTTTTGTTCCAATGTCGGATACATAACCATCGCGATATCCGTCATAAACAATGTTCGATTAAAGGTCGGTGAATACACAACTGCTATATGCGATAATATGCCAGACCCGCGAATTCCGGTTTCACGATTTAATACCGCACGCAGAATATCCGCAGTATGAATTTGGCCCTTCATCAAAATGTGTGCGTCACCATTACGCACCAGCGACACCGCCGTATTTGCCGCAGACAATTCATCATCACACTGGGTTATTTGAAAAGCAGATACATCCAGGTTATTTTTTTCTGCAACTGATTTTATTTCGCCCGTATCCCCACACAATATCACATTCACAAACCCCATATTATGTGCAGCAACCAATGAATGAAGTGCATTCGCATCAGTCGCACATGCCAATGCAACTGTACGTGGCGTTTGTGGCCGCATGGATAATAATTTCTGTTCAAATTCTGGTGTCATTTTTCCCCCATTTGCTGTGCCGACACAGAATAGAATATTTTCACACAGTAATGCAAATAAAATCCGCCCTTCTGGGCGGTGATAATTATTTCGCTTTTACTTTCAAAAATTTGTTACGCACAGTGTGCAATATTTTCTCGTATATAGCGTTTTTATCGTTGGCATCAGATAATTTATAATCCGTTGCGTTGGCCGCACGGCGGTTGTATTCAGAATCTAAAATGTTATACAACTGTTTTGTTGGAACAAATAAATGTTTGTTCTGTTTATAAAACATGTCGTCCGCATCCGTGACCATATCACGTTCATAACGAGTACACAGATAATAACCGTCCCCAGATGCCATAGTGCCATATTCCATAACTGTGTTAAAATTCACGTTTTCACGACCAAAAATACGAACATATTTACGCAGGCGCATATCTTTGGGGTTTTCAAAAATTCTTACTTCGTACCGCTCATGAATGCCAGGTTCAAAATCCCATCGACCCCAGCATAATACGCGGTTCCATGATTTTGGATACGCATAAACCGGTGTGCGACCTATGTTGATTTCATAGTTATCAACCAGCGCACTGTATGCGTTATGTTCACCTACAAATGTACTTAAATCCAATTTTGATAAATCACTGTGAGCCAGTATATTGACCAAACTGGTCATAAATTCCTGACGCGATTGGTCCGCAGGTGTCAATTGACTGATTTGTTTCTTTGCCATAAATCTACCATTGTTTATTTTACACGTTAAATAATAGACCACTTTTGAAAATTGTCAAACTGTTATTTGTTTTTTAACAGTTTATTTTCAACGTGCAGCAGCATTTTATTGCGCACAGAATTTATGTCTGATACACCCGACAACTCGTGCTGTGGCAAAGACAATCTGCGGCGTGAACTTTCACAATCCAGCAA
Source organism: Alphaproteobacteria bacterium (assembly GCA_017546265.1). Classification (GTDB taxonomy): domain Bacteria; phylum Pseudomonadota; class Alphaproteobacteria; order Rs-D84; family Rs-D84; genus Enterousia. The sequence goes on along the minus strand of JAFYXG010000011.1, from coordinate 4,103 downwards.
CGTAAAGATGTCACGACATGGTTCAAACAGCGGATAGTTTGTCGACCGGTACAGGTCATATTGCTGAGCAGATGTCAGACCACGCCTTTGATACGAATTTGCACGATAATACCCCATATCACTAGCCATAGTCCCATGATGCATTATCACATTACACCCAGTTCGCAAAATATTTGAATAGGGAACCTCGGCCATGCGAAGATTGTACATGTTTTCTGTGATACAAATCTCGTACCGCTCGAAGCGATGCCCCAGAAATATCCATCCCCCAAAATGAAACAACTGGTGCAACATTGTGTCATAACCAAACACGGGTGTTCGCGAAATGGAAATCTCGTAATTATCTATCAAAACGCTGTGTGTTCTGTGATGTTTCCGGGGGCCGTTTATTGTGTGCAAATCCAGTTTTGATAAATCGCTGCGTTGCAATAAACATGCAATTTCTATTAAAAACTGACATTCTGCGGTACTGTTCGAAACTGTCGATGTCATGATAATAAAAAACCTTTTACCCTTCGTGGGTTAAGATTAGTGAATATATTCACAAACGTCAATACTTTTTATTTTGCACAATAAAAAAACACACCACACGGATAACAACAATGTGGTGTGTAAATTTTCTCCTTTCTGGACCCTGGTCCGTGTTTACTTTAACAAAGTATGAATGATAAATGCAACATAAAAAAACACCCGTAATCGGGTGTTGAATTTTAACGGCATTTTAATTCCCATACTGCACCAGTACAGTGGCGATGATTACGAATTGTTTCGCAATGCGAATTATATTGCCGCAATGCATCTGCATAATCATCATGTGTAGAATTCGCCTTTAATACAACGCCCATGTGAATACGCTGAGCCGCGGATACAACATAACTATTTTCAACCGCACACAATACAACGTGCGAATATTTATATTCAAATCTGTTTAACTCTTTGCCTACTGACATTTTATTGCCTTTGTATTTTTTAAGTTGGGAGATTTATTTTATACAAAATTAAACAAGTGTCAACAAGAAAGTTTACTTATTATTTCCAGATACAATTTTTTTCGTAATCGCAGAATATCCCGCACTGCGGCCACCAATCTGATGCCAGGCAGAACGCATTACCCGTTCATATCGGGACAATTTTTCAAGAAATGAATTGGTATGGCCAGTCGCAGAAACAGGCGGCTTGGCGTACAGCATCGCATAAAACATATATTTTATTACCGAGGGATTATCCGAAACACTGCGATTTACCAACTGTTCAAAGCAAGTCATATCATCGCGTTTTATGCAATTCGCCATCTTTTTCACAATATCCAGTTCCAGACGGGTAAGTTGTGCAATATCATCAACCCGGTTCTTACGCATGGACAGGGTCGGTGTGTCAATCAGCTTTCCCCCCATAAAATTACCAGGATGAGAATCTGAAATACTTAACCCCTTGGTAATATATGCGAAATATAATTTTTCCATGGCCTTGTCAAAACTGTTAATGTGGTCGTTTTCAATAAAATCAGATACAACCCACGAATATTTACGTTCATTGAATTCAAAAACAGCACCAATATGAACTGGATTTGCCAAATTGCGTGCACGTTTCTGTAATGCCATGGCAGACAATTCGCCATGTGATGAATTACGATTTATCTTGAACGCAAATGCATGATTGCCAATCTGCATCCTGTAGACCGACCCCATCGACCCAGATGCCACATAGTCCAATTTTACATCATGACCAAATAATTTCCGCGGTGCAACCAACCGAATTTCATTTTTATTTGCTCCATTTAATAATTGCCTGTGAAAATCGATGGCCAATTCCGTCATAAACACGTTAAATTCTTGGGTGGCACCCCGAATATCAACATCACCCGCCATTTGACGTAATTCACCGGGTAACGCCCCCATATTCTTGTGCTTGGAACGATTAAATTTTTTCATAGACCAATTATAGCACATTAAAGCAAATTTGTTTATGTTTTTTGTCCTGTGGCGGCAAAAAAACAAAGATGATACCATCACGGCCATGACACGAAAATATACAGCCGCCGCCGCAATCGTCCTGGGGATGCATGACGCACTGGTTTCTACAATCGGAATGATTGGCGGATTAACGTTTGCAGATATGAACAGACGTATGATTATACTGTCTGTGGTAATTGCATCTGTGGCTGCAGGATTGTCTATGGGGGCATCTAATTACCTGGCGGAAAAGACAAACGATAATTCAAATGCACTGCGAGCCGGGGCAATCACAGGTGCAGCATTTGTGGCAACATGTGTTTTCTTGGTTATGCCCTTTTTTATTATACCATACACATATCGTGCGTTGGGAATGTCACTGGTTCTGACGGTGCTGATTATTCTGGGATGCAATTTGTGTATATGTAAAATTCATGGACGCAAATTCTGGCGACACGCAATTGAAATGCTGGCCATTTGTATGGGCGTGTCGATAATATCTTTCCTGATTGGCCAGGTCGCAAAATACACCCTGGGGGTCAATATCTAGCGGCCACGATTTCTGCGGTGCGGACAATTCTGGGCAAAGATTTCCCAATATGCCGCCCCACCCAATGCAGATGGACAATTTTTACAACTGCATCCACGGGAACGATTTGGATTATATTTACAACTGAATGTACGAATGGGTTCTGTCCATTTGATTTCATCACGCAAATAACGACATGCAACGTCAAAAAACTCGGTCGCGGCAATCACATTCATGCGACCGCGGGTTTTATATTCCTCGCTGTAGGGACTGGTCTGCTTGATAATGTGCACAACATAATACTCATCACCACGCGTGATGTATACATCACCATTTTCATGACAGTATGACTTTATCGCCCCCAATGAACTGTAATACAATCCAGACAGCGGTGTTATTGGCATTATGAAACCCTTTTGTTTTTTCTTACTAAAATAACGGTATCACATAAATCACAGCACGCAAGAAAAAAAACGCCCATTGGGCGGTGGGGTTATTTTTCAGATACGACCGATGGATCCTTTTTACGACCGCGGGTATGTGTTGATTGATATGCGCGACGCTGTTTGGTTATTTCGTACAAAACAATACCGGTTGATACGGCTAGGTTAAAACTTTCGATTATTCCATGCATTTCAATCGCGACACATGCCACCGCATGCGCAACGGCAGTATCGCTGATTCCAGTGGCTTCGTTGCCAAACCACACAGCCAAACGTTTTTGTGTAAAATCACCGTTCTGCAAAATAACGTTTGTTTTGCCTTTGACATGTGGCGATGTGACGACCGACACATATTTATTTTTGTTCAAATGTTCTATACACTCAATCGTAGATTTAAACTTTTTAACAAAAGTCCACTTAACCGCCCCGACTGATGATTTAAGCAATGTGTTACGCATACGGATTTCGTCCCAGGCATCCGGAACAACATTTCTTTCATCGACAATATATAACTTTTCCACCCCCAGGGCATTTATATTACGAATAACTGCCCCAATGTTTTTTGGATCACTAGGGTTTTCAAGAACAGCAATAAGATTCTTGCATCTGCCACGTTTGGCTGCGTTTGCTTTGACACGTAATCCAGATAGCATAATTACTCCTTGGGCTTGGTTGGCGATATTATACCGTGTATTTGTCATTTGACAACAAAAAAACCGCCCGAAATCGGGCCCTGCAAAATTGAAAATTTTGTGGGTGATATGGGCGGTGGGGACTAGCGGGTGCGAATCTGACGATAAAAACAATGACGGCTTAGGTTTTCCCATGCTGATGCTGTCATAATACGTGGGCAATTGGCAGCACTGCAATTCTTTTTGGTTAATGGCTTGTACTCGCAAATATAGTCCTGGGTAGATTGTGTCTGAGTTATTGTGCCGTGTGCTGAATTATTATTTATGTTCATGTGTACCTGCCTTTTCTTGTTTACTTTTCCGATCTTGTGCCCCATTGGGCGAAAAAAAACCGCCCATTGGGCGGTGAATTCGGTTTTTATATCGATAACTGGATTTATTCTGGCGACGACCTACTCTTCCGTGGCTTAAGCCAAAGTACCATCGGCGATACGGGGTTTCCCTGTCTGGTTCGGGATGGAACAGAGGGTGGCTCCCGCTCAATAAT
>JAFYXG010000002.1 GCA_017546265.1 Alphaproteobacteria bacterium | reverse complement strand
TGAAATGGATGATGATGATCTAGATGATTTACAGGATGTTACCATCACCGAAGAAGACGAAGAAGAATACGAAGATGACGAAGACGGAATTAAAAAGGACACACCACGCAGTACATCTGGTGTTCCAATCCCTGTAATGGAAGAAGCCTTAAAACCGACTATTTTGGATTTGTTTGCAAAAATCAAACGCATCTTTAACAGCATGCAGAAACTTCAAGCAAAAAGAATGGACAATCTGTTGGTTTCGAATACACCTGATGCGGCCTTAGAAAAAAAGTACACCAAATTACGTCTGGAATTATTTGAACATGTCAGCAAGATACGCCTGAATGATGATCGTGTTGCCGAAATTTTGGAACAGTTGACGAAACGAGACCAGTTGTTAATGGGATTGGAAGGTAAGCTGTTACGTTTGGCGATGGCAAACAAAATCAAACGCGAAGATTTTCTAGCAGAATATGTTGGCAACGAACTGAATCGCAACTGGGCAAAAAAAATGGCCAAGCACAAGGATGCCGCCTGGGCAAACTTTGCAAAAAAACACGAAGCAGACATTCTGAAAATCCAAGAAGACTTGACTGCGATTGCGAACGAAACAGGTCAACCAACATCAGAATATAAAAAGGTTGTAGAATTGGTTCGTCGTGGCCAGGCCGAAGCCGCCCGTGCAAAACGCGAAATGATAGAAGCCAACCTGCGTTTGGTTATCAAATTTGCAAAAAAATCCAGCAATCGTGGCCTGGGACTGGACTTTTCAGACCTGGTCCAGGACGGGAACATTGGTCTGATGAAGGCAGTGGACAAATTTGACTATCGCCTGGGGAATAAATTTTCGACCTATGCGACCAACTGGATTCAACAGGGCATATCTCGCAGTATTGCGGACCAGGCTCGAACAATTCGTATTCCTGTGCATATGATAGATAACATTCACAAGATTCAGCGTGCCACACGCCAGTTTATGCACAAATACGGTCGTCAACCAACCGCCGAAGAATTGTCCAAGATTATATATCTGCCTGTTGACAAGATTCACAAAGCGATGAAAGTAAACCTGAAGCCAATTTCATTAGAGGCTCCCGTTGGCACCGAAGACGACAGTTCGCGTATTGAAATCATTGCAGACGAAACGGCCAAGAATCCATTTGCATCTGCGGCACAAAAGAATCTGAAAGACATTGTCACACGTGCATTGGCGGAACTTGACTCCAAGGAAGAGGCGGTTATTCGCAGACGATTTGGGCTCAGCACCAACAAAACCAGCACCCTGGAAGAGGTCGGTGAATACATCGGCGTAACCCGTGAACGTATTCGTCAGATAGAACAAAAGGCACTGAATAAGTTAAAGCACCCATCGCGTGCACGCAAACTTCGCAGTTTCCTAGAAGACTAATCTGATACCCCCCCCCCGCAACTGCGGGGGGTATATATAAACTATGCTTGATGACACTCGTGTGAGTCAAATGAACACATGTGCCCCAATTGACTTCTTACACGCGAGTGTACATGTAAATTATTGTCTGCAACCAGTAAACGGCTATTGTGATTCAGCACTAACAGCACATATAAAAAGATTAGAGAAAATGCGATAAAAATCCCCGCAACCGCGGGGTGTTTTTATATATGGCTTTTCAGGGCGATATAAATCTGTCCGGGCTCTGTCTTAATCAGTGTGGCAGAAACCTTGTCAGGATTATCTGTTTGTTGTGCCATATTTAATATCTTATCAAAACTGCGAACAAACTGTGTTGCCTGGGACCGAAAAACAGTATCTGATTTCAGCATATCTTTGACACGTCTTTTATCCGCCGCCCCCAGCATTTTTGCCAACCATTTTGAAAAGATGGTCTTGTCCCCGCCATGATATTTTTTCCAAATCATATCTGGAATTTCCGCACCTGCGGCACGGGTTAAATCCATCGACTGCTCGTGCAGTTTTTCGAACATCTTTTCACTTTGTGCCAAGAAATCCTGACCACTGATATGCCCGAATGTTTCGGTTGGGGCCGCTTTGATTGCGTCCATTGGTGCGGATGCACGTGCCACCATCATTTGCTTGTTCAATGTCTGCATAGTATTTACCGCCTTGGCATAATCTGACATCAAATCTATCATCTGTTGGCGCGATGTCCCGGCCAAATCTTCTAATTTGATTGCAGACTCGGACACAGCGGTTGTTGATTCCGCAACGGTATCCTTCATCAAGTTCAGTTTTTCATTTAAACTGTTGACGATATCTTCCAATTTGGCACTGGCCTCGACACTGCCACGCGACAAATCGGGCAGGGCGGCATAGTATTTCTCGATTAAGGCGGACAGCGGCTGCAATTGAGCTGTCGTTTCATTTGACATCTTAATCAGATTTGCTGACTGTCCCGACAACTGAGTGTGTGCGGTATTCATTTCAATCAGTGTTTCACGCACACTTCCGGCCATTGTCTTTACCGAATCCGAGAACGCATTCGCAGCGGTTTTGGTGTTTTCCAACGTATGATTTGCAACACCTGACACCGTTTGCAGTTCGGACACAACACCGGTTGCAAATTCCTTTATTTCTTTGTTAAATCGGTTGGTCAGTGTCACCATTTCGCCCGATATATTTCGTACAGACTCTTCTGTTGTTGCAGCGGTACCAATCAGTGTTTTTGCTGTGTCAGCCAATTTTTCGGACAGATTTGCAATCGAAGACTCTGTCAGACGCAACTGAACCCCAACCGTATTGGCAGTATTGGTCAAAGTATTCATCTGTCCCGTCAGTTGCTTTTTTGACGTTCTGCCGAACAGATCCAGTTTTTCCAAATATCCATCCAACAGGCGGTCATTGCGTATCATGGTTTCTTCATAGTTAGTTGCTGCGGTCTTAACACTTTCAAAACCATCTGCGGTCGACTTTGCCAACTCGCCTAATTTATTTTGAACGGTTTCTGATTGTGTTGTAATATTTTGCATTTGTTCAGCATTACGACTAAATTCATTTTGCAAAACATCGGACAGATTTTTACCACTGGCAATCCATGAATCTATCTGTCCCTGGATTTGTGTTGCCCGTTCAGTCGTCTCCTGAGAAGTTGTGTCAATTCTATTCAACAACCCACTGACCGTACTGCTGAAATTGTCTGTCGCCACTTCCACATCTTTCCACGATGGCGACTCAACAATATTCCCCAATCCTGACACTGTATTGTCCAGTCGTCCCGCCATCTGGGCCATTCTTCTGGTTGCATCATCGGCCAATGTGACCAACTGTTCATTTTGTTCTGACAGTGCGTTTTTCAGTGCATTTGCCGCTGTGATTTGATCGTTCAACGTATTTCGCATAGTTTGAAAACTTTGTTCTATTTTTGCAATTTCGTCTGCTAAAATAGTATTCAGTACACGCGTTGCATCTGCAACTTTGGCACGTTCTGGTCGTGTCATAATTGTCAGCAAAGATTCCATAACTTTTTGTGATTTTCTGGACACAAAAAACAACACCGCCAATGCGACCAACATCAGCCCACCAAAGACACCCGAACCAATTAAGAAAATTTGTGTAAAATCCATTCTTTTTTTCTCCCTACGCAAACGCAATCTAGTTTTATAAAACTTGCAGTTCTGTTGAATATATACTAAAATCCAAACAACAATGCAAGGATAGAAATGACAGATAAACCAAAACTTTCACTTGACCAGGACAGGGCGGCCAATCCAACTAACAACGTCTGGGTTCAGGCCAACGCAGGCACTGGGAAAACCAGTGTTCTGGTTCAACGTTTACTGCGAATTTTATTTCGCAGTTCGGACTGTTCAAAATCTGGTATATTATGCCTGACCTATACGAATGCAGGTGCGGGCGAAATGCGGAATCGAATATTAAAGGCTCTTCGCACATGGGCGGTATCAACCGACACCGAATTGGCCGAATTGCTGGATGGAGTATCGTTAAATCATCCAGTTACAAAGGCAGACATAGAACACGCACGACAGATATTCTTTTATTACATTGACCATCCTGATATTCTAAAGATAAAAACTATTCATGGATTCTGCGAAGAAATTTTGCATCGTTTCCCGCTCGAAGCAGGTATTTCACCATCATGGTCACTGGTATCAGATGCTGCACAGCGTGTATTATTGGCAGAAACCTTCGAACATCTGATAAACTCGCCCAAAACGGACGACCGCACAAACGCAGCCTTTGCCCACATAGTTGGCCGAGTGTCCGAAAAATCCATGAGCGACTTATTGAACATACTAAGCGATCAGTATAAACAATTCTTTACGATTAACGACCGTGTAAAATATCGCGAATACTTTGTTGATACGACTAGAAAATATCTTGACATTGACAATGTGCCACAGATGGAAATTTCGGCATCAGAACTGCAAAATATCATAGATTCTGTGGAATCTGACCAAAATCATATAAAAAAGCCGACCAAGACACTAAACGAGCTTGTCAGGATTACAAAACAATTCATTAACAATACTGTAGATTTTGAAGAATATAAATTTGCATACCTGACGGGCAGTTTTACCCCAATTGTTACAGTGTCTAAACGTGACTATTTGGTTCCCGAACAGCAACGTGTTTATGCTGTTCACCAATATAACGCAAACAAAAAAATGTTTGAAGACACTGTTGCACTGTTTGATTTATCATCAGCATTTGCCGATGAATACCTGGCACAAAAACGTTTGCGTAATTTGCTGGATTTTGATGATTTGATTTTATACACACGCAAACTGTTTTCAAACCGTGAAACGATGGGTTGGGTACTGTCACAATTGGACTTATCGCTGTCGCATATTCTGGTGGACGAAGCCCAGGACACATCACCAATGCAATGGGATATTTTACGCATGCTGGCGGGAGATTTTTTTGCGGACGGCGACACGACCGGACACACGCACTCTATGTTTGTAGTTGGCGACACCAAACAATCTATTTATGGATTCCAAGGTGCAGATCCACACGCATTCGCCGCCAGCCGTACCGAAATTGCATCACAACTGGAAAACAGCATGCGAACAATTTGCGAAATCCCCCTGGCACAAAGTTTCCGTTCAACCGCTCCAATATTGGAAACCGTAGACAGATTCTTTTCTGACGCGGGTGTTATTGAATTATCAGGTTTTGTAAACAACACACATAAATGCTTTCGCGTAAACGATGTTGGTGCTGTGGAAATACACAAACTGGCAGCTAAGCAGGCCGATGATGGCACAGAAACAACAGTTGAACAATATATTGAACGCATTGCCAACAAAATAGAATCCATGATAAAATCGGGAAAATGTACACCTGCGGACATTATGATACTGGTTCAAAAAAGACACCCAATGGCATCGCCCCTATTAAAGGCCCTGAAACGCAAAAATATAGATGTTGCCGGCAGCGACAGGGTTGTCTTACCCGATTTTCCGGCGATACGCGACCTGCTGAACCTGACACGTTTTTGTATAAATCCATCAGACGACTACAGTTTATGTTGTGTATTAAAAAGTCCTCTTTTCTATTTGACCGAAGTTGATATTTTTAATTTATGCAACGAACGCAACAATCAAAATTTGTCTAACAAAGACGATACGAAAAAATCGCGACAAGTCACCATCTTTGACATTTTGTTGACCATGTACCCAAAAATTCATACACGTATGATAGAGATTATCAAATGGTCAAAATACATGGCACCTTATACGTTTTTTTCTAACGTATTGGACACAGATGGTACGCGACAAAAATTTATTTCCGCATTGGGTCGCCAGGTCATCGATCCACTGGAAGAGTTTATGACGATCTGCCTGGCATATGAACGCACCCAGCCTGGTCTGTTATACCAATTCATAAAATGGTTTATAACTGGCGGCAGCGAAATCAAGCGTGACATGGACGCATCCAGTGGCGTGCGAATTGTAACAGTTCACGGCAGCAAAGGCCTAGAATCCAAGGTTGTATTTTTGATTGACACCATACACACCCCCAAGGCAGAACGTGTTTTACCCATACCATCAGACGACTACCCGATATGGCTGTGGACCGCACGCGGCGAAGGCAGTGAAAAATACAAATCTGCTGCCGCCTTATCACGCGAATCACAAATGGCGGAATATTATCGTTTATTGTACGTTGCCATGACCCGTGCCCGTGACGAGTTATACATCTATGGGCATACACCGAACAAAAACACGACACCTGATTCATGGCACGCTCATTTATGGCGTGTATTCACAGGTGAAAACCTAGAAAATCGCACTTATATCAGGATAACAAATGGAACCGAAAATATTGACTCAGATAATCAAGAACATTGAACAAACTCGTTACGCCACTGAAACAGGAACCCAGATGCACGCTTATCTGCATGCAGTGGTAATAGACGGCGACACCAATCGCGGTCACCCGGAACTGGTTTCCAAAATACTGGCAACCCCCAGGTTGGCAGAAATGTTTTCACCGCTTTCACGAACCGAGGTCCCCATCGCTGGCACAATTCATGGCAAATTTATCAGTCGCCGCATTGACCGCTTGCTAATAGACAACACCACCAAGACGATTACGATATTGGATTATAAAACCGACACGACACGGGCAACACATTACAATGATTATGTGACCCAGGTGAACGAATACGCGGCATTATTGCACGCCATTTATCCAGAGTATTCTATTTCTGGCTACATATTGTGGACACACGATTTTTCACTGGAAAAGCTGTCATTAAAGTCGCTATAATCCAAGCATGTTAACGGGATTACAAATATCAAACATAGTACTGATTGAAAGACTGAATCTGGAATTCGGTGCGGGATTAAACGTACTGACCGGTGAAACGGGTGCGGGAAAAAGTATTTTACTGGACGCCTTGTCTTTGGCACTGGGGGCTCGTTCTGACCTGGGGTTGATACGACACGGATGCGACACCGCATCGGTTGCAGCACAGTTTGATTTTATTCCATCTGCAGCGGTAGCAATATTGAACGAATTGGACATCGCCTTGGACGAAGGTCTAATTTTACGCCGCACACTATCATCGGATGGCAAAAGTCGTGCATGGATAAATGATGTTCCCGTATCGGTACGAGTATTAAAATCTGTTGGCGACACATTGGTTGAAATTCATGGTCAGTTTGCGAATCATACATTATTGAACCAAACAACACACCGCACAACCCTGGACAATTTTGCATTAAAACGCATACCAAATTTCGATAATTTAAAGGCATCTGTCCGGGAAACATATTCTCGTCTTCATGAAGCCGAACGAAAATTATCAGAATTACAAGAAATGCTAACTCGCAGTGCGGCTGAACGCGATTTTCTGGAACATAACGTATCAGAACTGCGAAATTTGAACCCCCAACCGGGCGAAGAACAGGAATTATCCGACAAACGCACTGCCATGATGAACATGGAAAAAAATGCAGCGATTTTATCTGATGCACATGCGGCATTGGCACCACACGGCAACACCCTGGAATCGCAATTATTTGCAGTGGCACATATTCTGGAACGAATTCGTGGCGAAGAAAATCCATATCGTGAACAAATTGACCGATTATACGAACTGGCATCTGCTGTGGCAGAAATTACAGACGAATTAGAACCTGACACAACAGATGTATCAGACATGGATGCAATCGAAGAACGTCTGTTTGCAATTCGTGGTGCCGCCCGCAAACATCGCGTTTCAGCGGACGAATTACCTGCATTACTGGAAAGAATGTCTGCCCAATTAAACACAATAGACAATTCCGATGCAGAAACAAAAAAATTGTCCCTGGCGGTAAAACAATATCGTTCTGAATTTGACACCGCCGCAACAGAGTTAAGCAAGGCACGCCAAAAAGCCGCCCAGCAATTGCGAACATGTTTATTATCAGAATTACCAGAATTAAAGTTGGGCTCGGCAGACTTTATGGTTGAAACAAACACGACCGCTGCATCTTCATCTGGCACAGATGACATAACCTTTATGATACGAACGAATCCAGGTTCTCCATTTGCTCCATTGCATCGTGCGGCCTCTGGTGGTGAATTAGCACGTTTAATGTTGGCAATGCGAGTGGTACTGGCTGGGACGGACGACACACATACATTTGTATTTGACGAAATTGACACAGGAATCAGCGGTTCCACCGCATCCGCGGTTGGCAATCGTCTGAACAGATTGGCCACTGCGAACCAGGCACTAGTCATAACTCATTCGGCCCAGGTTGCGGGTTTTGCAGACAGTCATTTCAAGATTTCAAAATCGACAGATACAAACACTACACGAACCAGCGTACAAAAAATATCTGCAGCCGAACGCATAAACGAAATTGCCCGGATTATCAGTGGCACGGAAATAACCCCCGAATCCATTACAATGGCCCAAACATTAATCAAGGAATAAACATATGAAAAAATACCAAGCCATAAAAACAGACAACCATGCACCATTCTGCCAAATAGTAACAATTCAAAACAACGTGGGTGAAACACGTGTTATCACATTGGGCCAATCTATTGCAGCCGTGCCAGTTGGAACAACATTCAAAGTGTACGAAACCATGAACAAAGAACCTTTTCCATTAGAAATCGCTCATTCGTACAAAATTGACGGTAAACGCTTTGTAAACATACCGCATCAACCAACAACCATGGACGGAATCAAACGTTTTTGGACCCAGTTGGGTTTTTGGGACGGCGTCCGTTTACAACTTGACATTGGTCAGGCCTTGCATCGTCAAAAGATAGTACCTGCATTTAACAAAAATACAAATTTATATCTATTGCTGGGCAATACAGTTGTACGGTAAAACAAACGCCCCGAACGGGGCATTTTATATTTGAATAACACCGTCTGCAAACTCTATCAACGCAGGCGTACCAGAATCTGTACTGCTGATAATATTATTATTTTCATCTCGCACAATCGCATACCCACGCGACAGGACGCTTTTATAACTAAGCGACCCCAGCATTTGTCCCATATGATTTATTGCCTGACCCAAAACACTAAAACGATTTTGCAATATGTTGGCAAAGTTTTCAGTCATTTGCATTTTTTGATGTGCTGCATCCAATTTGGCCCGCATTATAATATTTAAAGTACGTTCTATATCGTCCAGTCGCTGGACATGTTCCATCACCAATTGTTTTGGGCTTTTAATCACAACAGTTTCGATACGTTGTTTAGCATTGTTCAATCTGGTAATAAAGTTTCCACTTAATCGTATCCACATATTATCGATTTCCTGACTTAGCACCAACTTAGTTGGCACCAGTGCCTCGGCTGCCCCAGTCGGAGTAGGTGCACGATGATCGGCGGCAAAGTCAATCAGCATCCAGTCAGGTTCATGTCCCACCCCCGATATCAGTGGTATATGACTGGCTGCGGCAGCACGGACAACAATTTCTTCGGAAAACGGCAACAGGTCTTCCAGTGCCCCACCGCCACGTGCCACAATAATAACATCTACATTATTCATACGGTTAAAGTATTCGATACCAGCGGCCACTTCGGCGGCGGCACTGGCCCCTTGAACGGTTGCAGGATACAGCAACACATGTACCGGGAATCGTTCACGCAATCTGTTTTGAATATCTTGGAACGCGGCACCAGTTGGGCTGGTAACGATTCCGACCCGCTTTGGCAAGCGTGGCAAAGGCTTTTTTCTTGACGAGTCAAACAATCCCTCGGCGGCAAGTTTTCTTTTGCGTTCTTCCAACATTTTCAGAATTGCCCCGACACCTGCCATTTCAATTTCACTGGCAATAATCTGATAGTTGCTGCGGGCAGGGTACGTTGTAAACCGTCCTGTCAAAATAACTTCCATACCATCTTCCAGCTTGAACGCAACAGGAGTTCCACGCCAAACGATGACAGAAATTGCCGCACCTGCATCTTTGATTGTCATATAGATATGCCCAGACGAAGCACGTGTAATCTGCGACAACTCACCTCGAATTTTAATTCTTGGGAACGCAGTTTCGACCACACCTTTCAGCAGTGCAGACGCATCAGACACACTAAACACAGTATTTACATCGATTGCAGGTTCTGGTTTTTGCATTTATTTCACCGTTTATCCAGTTCTTGTTTAACACGCTTAATAAATTCATTTCTTTTGGGAGGTTTTATTTCAGAAACGGGTCTGTTGATTGGTGTTGCAATTTCATATGGCACCACCAAATTAACAAATTGATCACTGGTTGCATCAAATATTGCCCCTGTTGATTTTTCCTTCAGAAACACAACTGTTCCATGTTCCCACTGGCCCATTTTTATTGCCATGGGTTCCCATACAGAATCCCCGCCAAACAGTTCATACACACAAACAGTCGACAGTGCACACATACCCGTTGGCCACGGCATAAAATCATTAAATTGTTTTCTGTCAAAGAATTTATTTCTGAATGCGGTATTGGCATACAAACGCCGCAAAACACCCGCGATATCATGCAAAGAATAGGGCATGTCCGCCCTGTATGCTACAGCCGCATCTATTTCATCGGCCCGTGCCAACACTTTTTTAGTTGCCGCAACATAAGATTCTTTATAGTTTTTCATACGTCAAACTATACCACAGACCGCAAAAAACCGCAATCTTATAATTCTGTCAGCGGCCAACGTGGACGTGGTGCAATTGGTTCTTTTACAACATTACCAATTCGGAAGTTTTCCAATCCGGCCCAGGCAATCATGGCCCCATTATCTGTACACAGGTTCATTGGCGGAGCAGCAAAGATCATACCATTTTTATGTGCCAACTTTTCCATTGCTGCACGAATTTCGCTGTTTTTTGCAACCCCACCTGCAACGACCAGTGTTTTTGGCATTGCTGCCTTGACGCGTTCATCGTTTAATGCATTTCCCAGTCTGTTGGTTATACAATCAACCACAGCCGCCTGAAAAGATGCACAAAAATCATTTATATATTTATCGGTCAACGGCTCTGTGTTTTTATCCAAGAATGTACGTGCGGCGGTCTTTATACCACTGAACGAGAAATCATACCCCGGCTTATCGCACAAAGGACGCGGAAATTTAAACACAGTCCTGTCGCCATCTTTGGCACGTTTATCAACAATTGGTCCACCAGGGTATCCCAGTCCCAGCATTTTTGCCACCTTATCAAAGGCTTCACCGGCACTGTCATCCAACGTCTGTCCAATCATTTCATATCGTCCTACACCGTGTACCAGCAAAATCTGACAATGCCCCCCCGATGCCAGCATCAGCAAGTATGGGAAATCAACACTTGCTGTACCATTTGATCCGTCTGCAATTGTTGCACTTAACCGTGGCACCAACGCATGTCCTTCCAAATGATTAACCGCAACCAGCGGTTTATTTGTTGATTGTGCAATACCTGTAGCAGCCATCCATCCAACCAAGACACCGCCAATCAACCCAGGGCCCGCGGTTGCGGCAACAACATCTATGTCATCCATATTTTTACCCGCCGCCTGCAAGGTCTGTTCAATCACTTGGTCAATGGCCAAAATATGTGCACGTGCGGCCAGTTCAGGCACAACCCCACCATATTTTTGATGTTCTGGAATTTGCGAATAAATAATATGGCTCAATATATTTCTGTCGCTATCAACAATTGCTGCGGATGTTTCATCACACGAAGACTCAATCCCTAAACACAGGGTAGAGCGTTCACTGTGCACTCGACTGTCTATAGTCCCCATATTCATCACAATAATTTTTTCATCACTCATTTTATTTCCACCAACACAATACCCAGATTTGTTTTTTGCTTCGTGCGTTCTGCGACATAGTCTTGCCAGTCAACATCTAAAACCTTTTTATAATCGCTGGACGCATGCCTCAGTATTCCATTTGGCAACAGAAACCCCATATGAGTTATTGCCAAATCAGTACCGATTTTATCACGAATTTTTGGGTTGTCAGCAACAAACAACACCACCATTGTATTTTTCAGACTTAATTCAGATGCAGATACAAATGGAATATACTCGATATCTACAGTCTGGGATGGCACAGAAACATTCAAGCCATGTACATGTTTGAACCAATTTTCTTTATCTATTTTAACTGTACGAATTGCTGTTTTTGCATACTGTGAACTGACATTTTGCAAAAAATGTTCATTATTTTTCAGCCAATCTATTTCAACGAAATGATTTCTAGTTAAAAAATCGACCTGACCATCTTTGTATCTAATTTGATTCAGTTTATCCAGATTGCCATTGGCCAACACAGTTTCCACAAACGTTGTGCAATCAAAGGCGTCAAATCGTATCAGTGGATCATCATCTGGCTTCACTCCTTCACCCAACGGCGAATTCATATATGGTTTACCTAAAAAAGATTGGCTGACACGGTCATAATCTGTGCCGGCACAGCCACATAAAACCAAGATCAAGAAAAGCCAACGCATTACAAATTGTCTTTCAATTGAATTCCAGTATGACACAGCGAAGCAGCATCACGAATCGCCATTTCAGAACTGTCGGGCAGGGACGACATTTTATCTATACACGCGACCAAGACATCGATATTTTTATCCGCCCCGGTCATTATCTGTGCTGCGGCGACACGCCGATCCATTGGTGCCGCCAACCAGTCTTTTAGAACTCCGGTTTCCAAATCACTGCTACGCTGTGCGAAAAAGAACACAACCATAACCAAAAGCAATACTGCAACACCGATAAAAATTTTAAAATACTTTTTAGCAAAGTTCACTTTCTTCTCCCTCTGAAATGTTCTGCAATCAAATTGTTTAACTTAATCTGGCTTTTTCTTTCATCACTGGCATATTCTAATTCATTTAACAATTCGGGCATTTGATGACAAACTACCCCCTCAATAAAAATCGATGAAGTTTGATTCGTCAGCCACACACCACTATTTGCCTTGGTGCAACATATATTTTGTCCCTTGACTCGATAAATAGTCGTCCATACAGGTGCGGTTTTTGTAATATTTTGTTGCGATTTTTCCATAATATTTCTAGCCATAGCCAAACTAGGGCACACCCAAACATCAGAATCACGTCTATCCCACTGTTCACCGACATAGTGAATGTTTTTTTCGTTACCCAACATATAACCGGTCAGATTTTTAATTTTCATACAAATTCCTTTATTCACACTTTACCAACCACACATCATAGTCTGGATGTTGCAACGGATTTTGACCTGGTTCATTTCGATTCAACCAACCACCAAAAATCTGTCCTTTGTTATTTTCAAAAATCTCGACAAATGCAAAGTAATTTTCTGCATCAAATGGGTCTGTCTGCTTACAATCGCGTACATTTATAAACAGTTTTTCAAACTGAATTTCACTGCCCACGGCAACGACAACCTCTTGCACCTTACCAGCATCTTTATTCATAACCCGCAAAACAGCACTATCACGCTGAACATACGCACTTGCAACTGAAGGCAACATTGCACAAGTCAACAAAGATAAAAATTTAAAAAACTTCATACCAGCAATATTATCGCACCCAATTGTCAAAGTCAACCAATCAACCACTTAAACAAAAAAATCCCCAAATTAGGGGACTGTTTTACCATTGGACATAACCATATTTACACGTACGGATGCACTTTTTATCTTTTTCGCTCCAATACTGTGAACCGGTACCATCATCTTCCTCAGAAATTGTTGGGCAGATAAATACACACTCATTATTCTTCAATATGTATTTCTGTCCCTGATACATACATGCAGAAATTTCGC
The DNA here is from genome assembly GCA_017546265.1 of Alphaproteobacteria bacterium. Taxonomy (GTDB): domain Bacteria; phylum Pseudomonadota; class Alphaproteobacteria; order Rs-D84; family Rs-D84; genus Enterousia. Next base: position 729 of record JAFYXG010000002.1, on the reverse strand, counting down.
ACTCTTTAACATATCCGCTGGCTGCCAATTCGCCATTTTCTGCATACATATTGTTACACCGTCCACACTGTTCCCACAATTCATTTGTTAAACTGCGGTCATTTGTGTACCCTGGGGCACAGCGGGTGGCAATACAGTCACCCCATGTGTTTTTATTGTGATCCCATTTATGTACACCTTCACCGTGAGCCAAGTTACAGACCTGTTCATCAGCCTGGCACGAATTCGCCGCCAAATGATAGCCATCTGCACATTCTGTAATAATGCACTCGCCAAACGCATCCTTTTTTTGATTCCACGTTTGTGTTGCAACAATTGCATTTGGTGCAGAACATTCGATAACATCACCTTCACAGTACTGTCCATTTGGATGATATCCAATTACACACGATTCTACGATACAGTTACCATTCTGTTTATATGATATGGCATGTTCACGATTACATGGCTGACATCTGCCGTTCACCATTTCAAAATTAAACTTACACTCAGTTTCAACGCAAACCCCGTCAACCCATTCACCAATATTTCCAAATTCTGACAAACACTTATAATCACACGCATTGTTCTCTACCAGGAATCCATTATCGCATTCTGTCACCATACATGTTGTACAGTTTGCTGTATATGCAGATTCTTCTTCGTTGTAATTACATGTGTTTTCACCACGTCCATTTACAACCAAACACAATAACTTCTCCTTAAAACACGCAGATACATCTCCACTGG
>JAFYXG010000001.1 GCA_017546265.1 Alphaproteobacteria bacterium | reverse complement strand
GCAACAATCGTTGCAGATGCAGTTGGTAAAAAAGTCGCCGAAATGGGTATGAAAACAGTTGATGTTTTGATGCGTGGTATTGGTCAGGGTCGTGAATCTGCTGTACGTGGATTGGCAAATGCTGGTCTGATTGTGCAGTCCATCACTGATACTACACGTATCCCACACAATGGGTGCAGACCAAAGAAAGTCCGCCGCGTGTAAGAAAATTAAATCTAATGATTTATCTAAAAGCAAATCGGGAATCTCATGTAGCGTTTGTACACTACGATTCCTGATTTTCTTTTATCTAATTTTATTACCCCGACAGGGGACTTTTTTTGTTGACAAATATGAAAAGTTTGCTATGTTTTTTGTGCAAAACTTAAAGGATTTGTTATGAAAAAAAATTGTTTGGTTACTTTGGTCGGTTTGATGTTGGCAGGTAATGCTGTGGCATCTGATTTTACATATACTGAAACAGAAACTGTTACAACATATGAACGGGTAAATTACGATGTGTCGTGTGGTAATGGATGTAATCAACGCTTTGTGTCCAGTCGTGATGTGGTAAAGCCAATCGCTCGTCCATGTGCAGAACGTCAGGTTGCAGGTCGGCCCGTTCGCGTAAAAACACATACAGAGGTTATTGATCATTATCAGGTTTATCAGCCAGTGACCGTTTATCAGCCAATGGGTACTGAAATTCAACGCCGTGTTGTGCCTGCTGAAACATGCAATAAATGTGGATTTTAATTTTATGAAACAAGAAAAAATCTATCAGTTGTCACAGCCAGATTATGACATTGTGTCGCGGGCCGTGCGTTTTTGCCCGGACGCGGTGCGTGCATTAAAGCGGGCAACTGTTTTGAAAAAAAATCCACAGCAGAAATCTGATAAGCACGGTAATAAAGAACTGTTGACTGATGCGAAAATGCATGAATTGTTTGGTGCAAATTATAAGCATATTTTGTACTATAATTTTGATGAAAAACGGTGGAATACCGATCGTTATTTCTATGGTTTGACCGACCTGGAATTTGCCACAGATATAACTAAACAGGCTAAACCTGTTTTTGCAAGGGCCAAGGCATTTCGTGGCATGGAATTGGTTGCGGTTATTGTAATGGCTGTTGAGGATAAGGTATACTTGGGGTTTGGTGATGTGGCCAGAAATCCAAAACCATTTGTAAAAAATCCGGGTGCCAGTGTCGGGACGATAGTTTGTCGTGATAAATCAACTGGTAAAATTGTTTATGAACCAAATGCTTGGTTGGGGATTTCGCGTTGGGCAGATGCCGCTACGGCCAAGATAGATTCTGTTATGTCCAGAAGTGCCCGTTGTATGGGGGTGTTTTGTGCAAGAAATATTGATTTTCGCAAAACACTAATGAAACTTTATGCCAAGCAAAAATAGGATTTTTGAGATATGAGTAAACAGATTTTGACAGATTCTAAAATGCAGGAATTGTTCGGTGTAAATTATAAGCATATTTTGTATTATAATTTTGATACCGAACAGTGGAATGCAAATAAATATCAGGGCTTTGTTTTGCTGAATCAGGATATTGATTCAGCCGCTGCACGATATATGCAACAGAATCTGCAGGCCGTTAAGGGATTTGAAGATAAAGAAATTGTTGCAGTGGCGACTATGCTGGTTGCACAAAAGCATCGTGGCAATGGTGCTATTGTATCGAAACCAATTTTTAATGCAGGTGGATGTTCTGTTGTTGGGACGGTTGTGTGTCGCGATAGATTAACTGGGCAGATTTTGCCGGTTTCAAATAAATGGATTGGGGGCAGTAATTTTGTAAAACATAGCAGTGCTGTTAAATATGGTGCATTTGCTTTTTGTAATTCAGGTGGTAATGAAAAGAGCAGGGCTTTACGTGTGATACATGAAAGACAGAAATAAAAAATCCCCCAAATGGGGGATTTTTTTACTCAACTGCGTGGTACGTTGTGCCATTATAATTAACGTTCAGCCCCGTTCCAGAACCCGATACCAAACTGCCATAGCAAATGGTATCGTTCCACTTTACGTTAATCGCAGGTGCCGTACGGGCGGTCGCATACAACGGTATCTTTAATCCAGTACTTAAATGGATATGGGTGATGCCAGATCCACAGAACTGACCACACTGATTATCAGATGTCAGATTATACCCACTGTTGCATGACCATGGACATGAATTTGACGATGCTGTGCCGGTGTATGAACTGTTGGATGGCTTGTTCGTACATGCAGGACACGTTGTCCCCGATGTATAATATCCCGTATTGCACGATACTGATGCCACAGGCTTTTGACAATTATCCGGTGTACAGCTGGTATCTGTGGCAGATTTATAATCACGCCAATTACATGTACCTGGTGTGCATGTACCACATGTATAGGATGCACTGTT
>JAFYXG010000010.1 GCA_017546265.1 Alphaproteobacteria bacterium | reverse complement strand
AATTCGTATATTTACCATTACAGGTTTGTTTTGACCCACTGTATGAACATGTACCATTTGCAATACTGCACGAACGGGTACAGGATTGGGTGGACGTTGTATTCGATACAGCACTGCACAGTGTGTTACACGTTTGGGTGTTTATCGAGCAGTTTGATGAAGCAGCACCGCACGACCCGCCATAATATTGTTTCCCCGATGTCGATGATGAGTTATACGTACAGGAATATCCACTGGGGCAGCCGGTTTGCGTACAGGCCCGGGTACACGTTTTATAACACGCTTCGTCTGCGGTGTACTGACAACTGTTATACTGGGTACCGCCGGCGGTATAGCCACTGGGACACGATGCACCACATATATTATAAAATGCACATTTTGTATTGGATGAACATGAGCCGCCATAATATTGTGTGCCCGTAACATTAACCACCGTATAGTTTGATGAATCATTGCAATCAATCCACCCATTTCCATAGGCGATACTGTTTTTACATGCCGTTGTATCCAAACCACCCGCATTCAAACACGAGACAGAACATGATTTATAGCACGTACTGTAATTCGACCCGGAACATGAGCCAGAATATCCCGATGGACAGGTGCAACTGGTGCTGCCACCGCCACCACAAGTGACAGTTCCGTTAACCACATTACATGTGCCCCAATCACATTTCTCCATTGCTTTTTCATAGGCAGAATCGTCCCCCAACAGATCCAAGTAATAATATTCACATGTGTACGTGGCGGCAAATGCCGTTGTTGACGTTATTGTAAATGTTGGAATGGCAATAAAAAACGCCAATAAAAACATTCGCACCGCCGTACAAAAACGGTGGTTTAAAATCGACATATTTAATTTTGAAAAAATCCCAGTATTCCGCATGTTTTGCATCCCCCCCCATGGTGTTGTTTTTTTGCCGCCCTTTTTTTCGGTATTTATTCTTTTCCTGTATGTTTCATATTATATAGGAAAATACGACTTTTTACAAATCAAAAAATTGCTGTTTTTAAATTTTTTTGTATGCGTGGGCATTTTTATGTTTGGTTGTGCGGGAATGAGTTGACTTTTGTGTTTTTTCAATATAAAATACACCCGCGTGTGCAGTTTTTGCGCCGGCCGTTTGGCGAAAATGATAAACTAAGCCTAAAGGAAAAAATATGATTGAAAAAAACTGGATGACCCTGATTAAACCAAAAAAATTGGATGTCAAGGTTGATGAACGTAATCCTAATATCGCTACACTGATTGCTGAACCATTGGAAAAGGGGTTCGGGTTGACACTGGGGACCGCATTGCGTCGCGTTTTGTTGTCGTCTTTGCAGGGGTGCGCACCAATTTGGGTTAAAATTGACGGTGTACAGCACGAATTTTCCAGCCTGCCAGGTGTACGTGAAGATGTGACTGATATTATCTTGAACCTGAAAGGGGTTTATTTCAAGTCTTTGACCGAAGGTCAGCATAAAGCATATCTGAAAGTAAAAGGCCCAGCAGTTGTTACAGCAGGTATGATTGAAACATCCGGTGGCGTAGAAGTTATGAACAAAGATGTTGAAATTTGTACACTGGATAAAGATGCTGTGCTGGATATGGAAATTGCCTTGGATACAGGGCGTGGTTATGTGCCTGCATCACAACATTCTGATGGGTTGCCTTTGGGGGTAATGCCGGTGGATTCTATATTCTCGCCAATATTGAACGTGGCAACCGAAGTTCTGCCAACACGTGTTGGACAATCAACGGACTTTGATAAACTGGAATTGACAGTGAAAACAAATGGATCTGTGTCCCCAGAAGATGCAATCGCATATGCCGCACGTATCCTGACAGACCAGTTGGTTGTATTCATTAACTTTGAAGATCCTGCACAGATTGGTTCGGTGGTCGATGAAGAAAAGGCAAAAGATGCACTGCCTTTCGATCCAAAATTGTTAAAGCATGTTGATGAACTGGAATTGTCCGTTCGCGCCAATAACTGTCTGAAAAACGACAAAATTAACTGGTTGGGCGAGTTGGTGCAAAAAACAGAACAGGATATGCTGAAAACACCAAACTTTGGTCGCAAGTCTTTGAATGAAATTAAGGGCCAATTGGAAGCAATGGGATTAAGCCTGGGAATGGAAGTTCCAGGATGGCCACCAGAAAATATTGCAGAGTTGGCAAAAAAATACGAAGATCCATACAAATAAATTAAATTCTGTGGACTCTTGTCGTGTTGCGCCGTTTCTCATGTAGCGTCTGTACACTACGAAACGGCGAACACTTCCAATAGCCTCACAAAATTTAATTTCTTGCCAGGCAAGGGGTTTGTGGATTTTTCTTGCAATTTGCCTGGAATATGGTATAAAAGGGAATGCAAAATGACAGACAAGAAAAAATCTTATCAAGATGCACAGACCAAGGTTAAGGGTAAAAAAGTAAAACCAAATACCAAGGTTGCAAAAAGCGATAGCGTTTTTGTGCAGATTTTTAATTTGATTTTTTATGGTCGGTCAAAGTATTAAAAAATTAACCCCGTGGTTCTGGCAATGTGGTCAGGTCACGGAAGTCTCAAAAAATCCCGCTGTGAAAAAGCAGGGCAGAAAAAAAACATAAAGGAGTAATCAGATGAGACATATGAAAGCAGGTCGCACATTTAATCGCGATACTAATGCACGCAAGGCTTTGTTTATTGGGCTGGCGAAAAACTTAATCGAAAAAGAACAGATTAAAACTACTTTGCCAAAGGCAAAAGATTTACGCAGTGTTGTCGAAAAACTGATTACACGTGCCAAGGTTGATTCTGTTGCTAATCGCCGTTTGACTGCGGCTGAATTGGGTAATGCATCTGATGCAACTGTTAAAAAGTTGTTCGATGTGTTGGGTAAACGCTATGCGAATCGCCCAGGTGGTTATACACGCGTTATGAAGGCTGGTTTCCGCTATGGCGATGCCGCACCTATGGCAATTATCGAATTGGTTGACCGTGATGTAAATGCAAAAAAAGCGGCACCTGTTGCAGTGGCAACTGATGCAGCGGCAGATGAAAAAACTGCTGAATAATTTGTGTTTAGTTCTAAAAAAATATCCCGCCAGCTTCGGCGGGATTTTTATTTCTGTTTAGCGGGTGCGTTGCAGGCATATTATCTGGGACCATTTATCGCGTGGATTCGTTAGTGTTTTTTCATATGCCAGTTGGGTGCCAGTCTTTTGATTTATAATGTTTACATGGCTGAAGTCCAGACTGTTTGCCTGGGGCAGGTATAAAAAGCGACCGCCAACAGTCAAGTATGGTGTCAGTGTCTGCATAATCTGTACCTTTTCCGCAGGTGTATAGCAATAGTCAAATATGTTCGATATGTTGATAATGTTATACTGACCATGCAGGTGGCTGTGCAATTTATTCAATGGGGTATGAATAAACTTGAATGGTTTTGTTAATGTTGTCTGCAGGCGTTCGTATTCCTGGGCGGTGGGGTTTGATTGTTGATTATAACTGCCACCAAGAAAACGATAAAATGGTAATGGTTGAATCAGCATATGTTTTCCCTGGGGCGATAATAATGGAATTATGCGGTCCATGTTGCGAATGCGAAATTCTGTGTTGTTGGTGCTGGCTGACAGGTCTTGTAATAACGCGTTGTATTGGTCGTGTGTCAGGGTTTGAATTGCAGCCGTTTTTATGTCCTGAATCAGACCAGCAAATTGTGTTATGTCAAATGTATCTACAGTTTTCGCACCGTTTAGATGATAGAACAATGCCTGATCTCCGCTGCCTGTGACGGTTAATACGCGGGTGGAACCAGGTATGACAGACGTTATCCAACGCAGGTCTTCGTTGGTGTTGATGTATGCCGGTGCCAGACTGGTGTCCAGGCGTTCGTATTCTGCATATTGTGTCATTGTGAACACTCCTTTGGTTTGTTGCCCCATCTTGTTATACATAGTGCATTTTTTCAGGAATTCAATGTTGGTGAATTTTGCCTTTGGAAAATATGCCGGGCTGTGATAAAATGTAATAAATTGGAAGGGATTGTTTATGAAAAAGATATTGGTTTTTTCATTGGTTTGTATGGGGTTGTTTTCGACTGCTGATGCGGCTGTGTCGCGGCCAACTGGGCGTAATGCACGTGCGGATTCCGCTGCGGGGGCCAATAGTGCAGAGGCGGGAAAGACAACCGCAGCACGTGCCGCGGTGAATGCACGTTCGGGGACGCGTGCCCAGACAACTGCACCCGTTCAGACCGGAAATGTTGTTAATCGTGGTCGGGCGGCAACCAATACCGCGTCCAAGGTACCGACCGTGTCTGCACGGGCGGCAACCACGCAAAAGGTGATAGGTACAGGTACCAAGGTTGCAGGGGCAGCAAAAAATATCGTTGTTAGCGAGGAATGTCAGGCAAAATTTGACGGTTGTATGGATTCGTTTTGTATGCTGGATAATGAAACAGGCGGACGCTGTATCTGCAGTGATAGAAATGAAGAACTGGATAGTATTCTGGCTGAAATTGAAAAACTGGATCAACAGTCGTATCAAATGGCTACGTTCGGGGTGGAAAAAATCGAAATGGGGGTAGATGCAGAGTCTGCCATAGCAAATGCGAATGCGGTTGCACAATCTGTTTTGCAGGAGTCTGAAAAAAAGTCAGTACGTAAATCACTGGATTTGTCTATGTGGGATATGGCGGTGGATTTTGATACTGATGAAGATATTTTCGGTTCGTCCGCTATGTCCAGTCTTGCAGGTAAAGAGGGGGATGCATTATATCGTGCCGCAACACAGTTGTGTGTGAATCAAATTCCTGAATGTGGTACAGATTTGGATATGCTGCAACTGATGTATGCACAACGTATCAAATCGGATTGTGCGGCATATGAAAACAGTCTGAAACAACAGAAAAGTGCCAGTCAGCAGAAACTGTCCACCGCAGAACGTGCATTGAGAGAGGCTGCATTAGAACAACTTAGAACTGCGAATAAATATGACCTGGGACAGTGTACAATTGAATTTAAAAAGTGCATGCAGACAACGGCTGGGTGCGGAAATGATTTTGCGGGCTGTGCATCGGTTGCCGCAATGGACAGCACCAATGTTGTAAAATCTACATCGAAAAAAAGCAAAAGTTATCAGATTAAGGGTGCGGTTACAAACATAGAAATCACAGCATCAACATATGATACGCTGTTGTCCAAGAAGCCACTGTGTGAAACGGTGACCAAATCGTGTGTTGCGGTTGCAGACCAGGTTTGGGATACGTTTCTGCGAGAAGTGGCCCCCCAGGTAAAAAGTGCAGAAATCATAGCAGAAGACAATCTGCGTCAGAATTGTGTTGGGAATATATCATCATGTTTTCAAAAGGCATGTAAAGAAAATATGGACCCCAAAGACCCCGATGGTTCCTATGATTTGTGCTTAACCCGTCCGGGGACAATGTTGAATTTGTGCAAGGTTCCATTAAATGCGTGTGGAATAGATGCATCCAGTGAAAGTGCCGCGGAACAATCGAATATATGGGATTATGTGTTGGCCCGATTGGCATCTATGCGTGTAGATTCCTGTACCACAGCGGTTAAGGAATGTTTGCAAAGTGAAGACAGATGCGGAGAAGATTACAGTCAGTGTATAGGTCTGGATACGGATACAATCGTACGTATGTGTCCGTATGATAAACTGGTTGGGTGTCAGCAGAAATATGGTGCGAGCGAAATAAAGGGCGATGCGGTATATGATGAACTGGCGACCATGGTTCAGGGGATTATGCTGAACATAGATAACAGTTTCTTGGTACAGTGTCAAAAGGCGGTTGACGAGGCGATGATTAAAATTTGTGGTGATACTGAAAACTGTAATGCAATTACAACCGAAGAGGGAATGGGTGCTCGATCATTGGAATATAAAATCTGTGAATATACTAATTCAAGTAACGGTTTGGATATAAATTATTCTGCGTGCCGTACTGATGTGTCACAGATTTTGGATACAGAATTGGGGCGTGTAGAAGGTTCGACTAGTACGCAGTTGGGGCCGGTTAAGCCGTTTGCGGGTGTTATTGATGGTACGATTTATTGGGAGGCTGTTGATATTGATGATGATGGTCGAGTGATGACAGTTGATGATTATTTGACCAAGATTGGTGCAGGAGAGATGTCGGCGACACAAAAGGAAAAAGTAAAATCAGAGCTGGCGGTTTTGCAAAAAAATATTGATCTTGCAGTAGATGCAATTGAAGCGGATTCTACTGTGCAATTTTGTATGACAGGTCGTGAGGTTCAAGGTATGAAAACAGGAGATGCTGATAGTCGTGTGCGGACACACATTGGTGAAAAATCAGCGGATGCGGCACGTTTCCCAGAATTGACTAAGCAGGTTCGTATGCTTATCGCCAATGCTGCTTTGAAAAAAGCCAAGGATAATTATTATAAGCGTTATGATGAAATCAACGAGAAAATGTTGCAGGATTATGCGACTCTTGGTGAACGAATGGCAGAAATACAGGGTAAAAATGCTTTGGATGCACGGCGTGAAATTGCACGTCAGGCATGTGTAAATTTTGCGGATATGTCTTCGTTACCAAAATCACCAGAGCCACCAAAGAGTGCATTTGGTAAAATTGCGGCTATGGTTGCTGTTGTTGGGGCCGTTGTGGCGGTGCCTTTTACTGGGGGATTATCTGTTGTCGCTGTTGGTGGTGTGTTTGCTGCTTCTACTGGGGCTGTGGTTGCAGGGGGGGCGGCAGCGGTTGCTGGGGTTGGCTTGTTAGGTAATGCAGGGTCTGGAAAGGCAAATGGGGATGATGTATCAAGCCAGTTGCAGTTGATTGGTTCAAAACAAATGAATCAGTGGAATTATAAAGAAACGGTTACATCAACATTTGAATGGGAAACTTTAAAATGTGAAAGATGTATTCGTGCCCAAGATTGTATTAAAACCAAAAATCCCTTGTTTGGTAAAAAGTATTGCAAGGATTGGGGTGAGGAAACAAATACATGTACAACAACTCAGTTCTGAGGAAATGAATTGAACCGCCAGTTGGCGGTTCTTTTTTTTGTTATAAATCTGATACGCTGGTGATAATTCGTATGCCGGCCGATTCCCATTCAGGTTGCAGTTTTTCCAAATCCATTATGTTCGTGGCCGCCAAATATAATACTGGGGTCAGATTTTCTGATTCTGATATCGATTTTAGACGTTTAATCGGTGATGGGCGAACCGCCCCTGATGCAAACCAGTTGTCCGTATCCGCAACCCAGAAATTTGGGTCGGAATGTGTTGTAATGACGTGGGTTGGCGTTATTACAAATTCTTCGTGTGTTGTATATTCTGTGCCCGTTGTTGTTAGGTGGTTTATTATTTCAGAATTGTCAACCAATGTATCAAAATTGGATTCAGGGGTCTTGGGTTCCGGTGTTGGTTCGGATTCTGTGTCCGGGGTATCAAAGTTTATTTCTGTAAATGTTGGGAAATCGGTAAATACTGGGGATTCATCAGGAATCTCGATGTCGAAATCTGTGGGCAAAGGCAGTGTATCAGGTTCAGTGTTCTGGGAAGAAATGGTGGGGGTATCGGTTACCTGTATTGCAGGTTGTTTGTCTATGGAATTAAAGATTGATGTTTGAACTGTGCCAATTTTGTTGCGTGCACGAATAAATGCAATACGCAACTCGGCCGGCAGGTCTTCTGGTAATTCAGCCGGGGTGTTTTCTTCGTCTGGCCCCAGTGATGGTGTTTCTGATGCTGCGGGTGTTGTTGCCCTAGGTGCTGTTTCACCAGTTTTTTTGGGTTGCAAGAACTGTGGAATTTTTATTTTTGGAAACTGGATTGTTATCAATGGCTTTTTCGTGCGTATAATTAAAGTAGTACTGGCAACATAAAGGGGCAGGGCTGCCAACATTAAAATGCCAAATACAAATCCTGCAAAGCCATGCAATTCTGCACGCAGCAGGCGATGCCACTGGTGCATGCTGAACAGGTTAAAGTTAAACATGAAATACAGAATTGCCCACATAATACACACATAGCAAATCGTCCATATGACTGCGTGTTTGTGAGACTTTAATGTTTCAATTATCTGCTTCATTACTCTTATTATAGACAATAATCGTCATTTGTCAATATGAAAACCGGTTAAAAAAATCTGGTAAAAGTACTTTGTTTGGTTGGTGCTGTGTGATATAATATGGGGGATAATAATATACAGGGGGAGTTTTTAACATGGCTAAGATATCAAAACTGTTTTATTCTGGTGCGATTTCGCTGTGGGTGTGCATGATGGTGTGTGCGGCGATGGCGGCCACTGGACGTGCAGATCGTGAAAATGTCCGTACAACCACAATTGGTGCAACAGGGGGGGCTCGTATGCCCAGTATGCCGGTATTGCCAATTGGTGCGGTTGGAAATATTGCTACAAATGTGCCGGATAATGGCGGTGTGCCCCAGCCGGAACAGCCAAATCCCAATCCAGAGCCCAAGCCGGAACCAGAATGTCCAGATGGTGGGGTGAAAAATTCAACGTATACCATTGAAAACTGTATGACTGATGTTTTGAACTGTGTCAATAACGGTGCGTTGCCAAATGGTCTGAACGATATGTTTAATGAAGACCTGCGGAATGCGATTGTTAATGGTATGGGGCTGTGTGCCGTTCAGGTGGACAAATGTGTGTCAGATGTCAGACGTGATTGTGTAAATGTTTATCGTTCAGCCGCAGATGTTTGGATTGACTTTAATTCCAGACGGGTACAACCGGAATATTACAGTTTCGTTCTGCGTAAAACGGGGTTGACACCAAATCAGGCGGAAAACACGTGCCGTCTGTTGGATAAAAATACATATGGTCCTTCGTTTGCAGCGGTGGCAAATGATGGTAAAACAACCTCTGAATATAATCAGCAGGTTGGTGCATATAATTCACAACAGGGTAATGTGCTGATTAAGACTAATCCCCAGGGGGTTCAGGTTAATGATAATAACCCGGGTGTCGATGGACAACGTGGGCACTATGCTCGTTGGGATGCAACAACGGCAACATGTCTGATACGTGTTGCAGCATATAACAAAGATAGTCATATTACAAACAGTTGGCTGTTTGGTGCAGTTGGTGATGACCGCCCCGCAGAAGTGTGGCAGGCCGCAGGTGAAACATTCAGTTGCGATAAAGATTTGTTCGGATTTTCACTGATGAAAGATACCAGCACGGTTGCCGTGGTTGGTGTTGGTGGTGGTACACTGGTTGGTGCCGGTGTCGGTGCAATCGCAGGTCATGGAAAACGCGATTTTGATTGCGACAGACAAAATCATCGTGAAATGCTGACCGAATATTTAAAAGATAACAGAACGGTTTCAATCGTTAATGAATATATCAACAAAGATGTCAATATCCTGGATTCTGTAATGAATGTTGATTCATGTGGGGAAATCGTAGAACTGTTTGATAAATATAATCAGTTTAAGACCGCCGCCAAGGAATGTGTGGGAAAACAACTGGTTGCAGATGAATATTTCGAAGCGTATTTGTCATGTGAAGGATATCAGAATTTGGATGATTGTTTTGCTGCGGTTGGAAAAAATCGGGCAGTATTTATGGAATGTCTGAGCAAGGGATTCACAAGCCCGCAACAATGTACGGAGTATTTGTACACCTTGTATAATCAAGGCAAAATTGCGGTTGATAATGCCGATGTGTCGGGCGAATGTACGTTCAAGGCGTTGAATCTGGATAAACAAAATCCAAACAGCAATATTTACTGTTGGACAACGGGTAAATGTGTGCCGGTTGCAGATACGGAAAAAGAATTAGCACGCTTGAACAATGTGTTTGATGAATCTGTTAATGACCTGATGGTAAATGGTGAAAAGTCAAATATGGGTAAAAGTATCGGTATTGGTGCCGCAGTTGGTGCGGGAACTGGTGGCCTGGCAACCGCGATTACGGCATTTGTTGAACGCAACAATATTAACTGTCGTGTGGGTGATGGACTGGCCCAGGTGGGGTATAAAAAGTCTTATTCAATTGGCAATCTGAAAGATTTCTATGTCAAATGGAATCTGCGTTTGCCAGACGTTGTTGCACCAACGGCAACAATAAATGACTGCGTTTCATGGCGGAATACCTGTGCAACATTTACAGATTTGGAACAGTGTAAATTGGCCCAGTTTAATTATAAACCTGCGGGTGCCGCAACCACAACGTTGGTGCATGGGGCATGTATGGTGTCGGGCAGTGCATGTGTTGAAAACTATGCGGTGGCAAAATCGCACGGTGCATGTGAATAATTAAATCCCCCAATCGGGGGATTTTTTATTGTTTTTGGGCTTGACCAATTATGAAAAAACGTGGCACAATAAATCAAAATAGATGAACCGGTCGAGAGAGTAAAATAATGAAATTATTTACACGTATTTTTGTGTTGTTATTTTGTGGTTTTTGTCTGCAGAATGCGTGGGCGGCGGGTGTGGGTGATGCTGTTAGGTGTGCTGATTTCTGTGATGGATGTGACGGCTGTTTAGATGTTTTGTATGCAAATTGTGATGGCGATGGAGAACCAACTTCGTGTTATCTGGCTGAAGAGCCGGGCAAGGGTTGTGGGGATATGGCTGAATCAAAGTGGTCAACATATGCGGTTGACTGTGAATACAAGCAGACAACTATATATTGCAAGGTGTCTTTTGATAAAAATGGTGAACAAGTATCTGAAACCGATGAAGAAATCCAGGATATGAATGTAGAGAATGGGAAAACAATTACACTGCCAGATGCAAGTAATGCATACAGTTATACAGGACACAGTTTTTCTGGGTGGGCAAGCACGGCAACAGGTGCAGCGGAATATCCGGCAGGTGCCACGTATACTGCGTATTGCGGTGCGTTCAATAAAAATATCACGTTGTATGCAATTTGGGACGAGTGTCCCGCAGGTACATGGGCAACAAAAACTGGGTGTAAAAAATGTCGCGCAGGTACGTTTGCAGATGCGGGGTCGGCATCTTGTACGTCATGTACTGCGGGATATTATTCCACAGAAGGGGCAGGCAGTTGCAGCAAGGTTCAAGATGGATACTATGCCACAGGATGTAACGGATATGGTAATGAATGTACCGGACAAGAAATTTGCCCGTTGGGGCACTATTGCCAAAATGCGACAAAGTTTGCATGCCCAGCAGGTTCGTATGCCGATGTGACGGGGACGTCAAACGCAAACTGTACACAGTGTGCAGCAGGAACCGCCAGTAATACAACTGCGCGTACGACCCCGTGTCCTGCATGTGCAAAAGGGACATATACAAATATACTGGGGCAGACATCTTGCCTGTCATGTAATGCAAACAGGTATACAAATAAGGAAACTGGGGCGACACAGTGTACGTCTTGTCCATCATATACGTATGCGTCTGCGGGGTCGGTGGGCGAAGAAAGTTGTATATATGAAACATGTCAATCATATTTGAATTCCAATAAGTCATCTATTATCAATTTGGGATATGATTGGGATGAAATGAGTGAAAAATGGTCAGAGGCATGTGGTGGTTTGTCTGATGGCTGCTTTGTGGTAGAGCCCTATGGTGATTCATGGGATATTTTACAACATCGTTGTTGTGATGGGTCAATAGAGCAATGTAAATTGCCGGACAGATTTACGGAATGTACCGAAACCTGTACTGATATCGACCGGACTTCATGCCCAGGTGGTGTTTTGTGTGATAATACAACCATGAATACCGAATATAAATGTAGTGGCGTTCAGTACGATGGTGATAGTTTCTGTTCTGTGCCTGGTGGAATGTGTCTTTGCCCGTATCAGGCAAGTTCTGTTTCTTGTGCCAGCAAATTGGGCAGTCCATGGCAGGGTAGTTATAGCACCGAATACAGGGATGGTGAGGAAGAGGCTCAACGTAAATTCTGTTACAAAGAATGTTCGGTAAATTGTACAAATGATGTAAATGCACCGTGCCCGTATGGGAAACACTGTGATTGCCCGGACAAGGCAACATGTGGGACGCCAATTGGTGGCACAACCAAGGGAAAAGAATATTATCCTGGTGGTACATGTATACCAGATACAGAAGTGTCCCGTTGTTATATTCCGAATTTTTCCTGTCCCGAGGGATATTCAGCAAATTTGGATACATGGGCATGCGAACTGAAAATATACAGTGCGAAACTGGATGACCAATCGGCGACAACCGCCGCATCGCCACGGCAAATATACTATTACTATAACACAGAAAAATATTATACTGGACAAAGTGGTACAACCCTGACCGGGCAAATCAGTTCAATTACACCGCCAACACGTACAGGATTTACATTCGGTGGATATTGGACCGCAGTCAATGGGGGTGGAACCCAATATATTGCCGGGGCAACAATCAGTGGGTTATATAAATTGGTGCCGACAACGGGAACAGAATCCACCCTGTATGCATTCTGGACGGGGAAGCCAATTACTGTGACACTGAATTTGGATTTGGAAGATACGACAGGTATGAATGCGGGAAATACGAAGTTTTTTTACTATTATGATACCGTCACCGATAGCGGTGTAAGATATTATCGTGAACGCGATGGTAATACTTTATCGAATGCAATTGAGCATGCTCAAAATGGTTCTAAGATAGTTTACCCACGTGATCGGAAGGGGTATAAGTTTATGGGGTATTATACCGAACGTAATGGGGAAGGTACCCAATATGTTAGTGAATTTGGTCGCATTTTGGATGATATGTATAAAACGGTGTCTGCGGATACAACACTGTATGCCAAGTGGGAGGTTGCGGAGTATACCGTGACATATTCATGTGGGTGTACGGCCGAGTTTGGTGATAAGTGTACGGGAACCCCACCTGAACAGGTCAAAATTAAGTATGGTGCAGACTTTACAGCCGCACCAATTCCAACTGGGGACAGTGCGTGTAAAAATCAGGGCAGGGACTTTGCCGGCTGGGCTGTCAGTGGAACCGAAGATGTGCTGTCCGCTGAACAAATGGTTGTATGGAAATATGGGGAAAATAAAACACTGTCCGTCAGTTGGGCTAAATGTCAAGCCGGGTATTATTGCCCGCCAGATGCCACGGAAAAAAAGCAGTGCCCAATGGGAACCACATCAGAGGCGGGTGCGACCAAGATTGAACAGTGCTTTATGAAGGGGGGTGAAACCCAGATTTGTGATAAGAATGGTTGTTATACTTTGCCAACAACCGTGCCCAAGGTTTATTTTTCGGGTACCGCAACAATGAATTAAGAATGATTCCCCTGTTTGAGGGGGATTTTTTTGTTCCCGGTGCAAGGGGTATCAGGAACACAGTGGATACCGGCCTGGTATCACCCACAAAAATTTTCAATTTTTGCGGGGCCCGATGCCGTTATGACGAGTGAGGGAGACGGGGCGGTGGTGGAGAGGATAGGGGATTTTGTGGTAAAAAATCCCCGCCATTTGGCGGGGCAAAGGTTGGGAATTTGTGTTATTTAGAACTGACATTGGTCGTGGTTTTAGTGGTTGTTTGGTCACAAACTGCTGAAATTTCAACACGCCGACATGGTGCAAATCTGGCATTCCCGGTAAGAGTTGTGTCGTCAACTTTGTGTTTACATGCTGCGTAATCCGGATCGTCATAGTTCCTTGTTTTTCCTTGGGCTGCTTCAATCGTCCACAATCCGCAAGTGCAGTTTGTTTCCCCTTTGCCGCTATGTTGGATGTCTTTGAATAGGTCGGGATATGTGCTTTTATTGTCGGTAAATATTTGTGCGACTGCTGCTGCACGTTTCGCAGATAATTCTTGGTTATTTGTAGAGGTGCCGATTGGATCGGTATAACCATATATCTGAATTAGGCAGTTTTTACTGTTTTTTGCATTCAAGTCCGCAATAAAATCATTTAATACTTTCTTTGCCTCGTTATTTACCTCGTGTTTTCCGATTTTAAACAGTGATGATGCGGGCAGCTGGACCGTTTTTGTTTCTGTTGTGGTGTTTGTTGTAACGTTTTGTACAACTTCTTTTACCTTTTCAATTGTTTTTGTAATGGTGTTGTTTTCAATAGTTATACATTCATCTTTTTCGTTAATCTGTTTATTTTGTCCGGTACATTCACATGTTTTTTTTGTCTGGTTATATGTATAGCCATGCAGGCAGTCACAGGAACAGTTTTGCTTGACCACTAAATGATCGTTTGACTTTTCATCGCATTCTGGTGTGCAACCTTCTTGGGCGGCAATACAAGTCTGTGCTTTATAGTCCCACAACGTTTTGTTATTTTGGGTGCATATGCATTCATTCTTAACCACTGTTTGATTTGTTGAATCTGGACATGATTGGCATATGCCGGAATTTGGATCAAAATATTTGCTTTTGTCATTGCATGTGCAATTGGGGCTTGCTGAACCGGTTGTGCCAGATGGGCAAGCCTCTTTTTGCGGAGGTAATTTTTTGATGTCGTCTTCTAGTTTCTTTAAACTGTCATATGGAACCCGTTGGGAATCAAATTTTGCGTTGATTTCGGCGGATTTTTCACGTTTGGTATCGCCAGAATTTAATGCCAAATTACCCGCCAGGGTTGCAACCGCACCAATACCAGCCGTCATGGCACCGGTCTTTAGTTTCTGGGCGGTGTCGGCCTTTTGTGCCGCCCATGCGGCCGCATCGGCACCGTTTGGATCCATTAACGCACGGGCCAATGATGTGTACGCACCAGATGTTTTGCCAATGGCTATGTCGTCATACAGACCAGATGTGGCAGAGTCCAATATGGATTCTGATTCTATGCCAGGACGCATCCCCAGGGCCGCTTTGCGGATTTTCAGGTCGTTGGCCAGGTTTACGTATTCCCCATACAGACCAATCAGTTCGTTGCCACCAGGTAATTCAACGTCACGTTCACCACCAGCAATATTTTTGCCGCCGCCATAGTTGCAGTGGAATGTCGCAAGATAGGCACGCATGGCGGCCTCGGCATCGGCGTCTGCGGCCTGTTCAGATGCGGCAGATGCCAACTGCATGCCACCAATGCCAACGGCACCGATACCCGCGGCACCCAATAATTTGTTTTCGGTGGATTGTTCTTTTTGACGCATTTTTTCTGCGTTTTCGGATAATTCATCTATTCTTTTTTGCGAGTCTTCTTTGCTTAATACATTTTTTGCAACACATTTCGTGCCGTCTTTGTTGACATCATAGCCGTTTGCACATGCGGTGATGATGCATGTCATTTTATCGCCAACTTTTTTGATTTTGCCGGCCGTTGCGTTATTGTCAATTTTTTTTGCGTCTGCATCACATGCGTCACCACGTGTGCTGGTGCAGGATTTTGTATCATCGCTGACACGATAGCCATCGTTGCAGGTGGTAACCTCGCAATATGCTTTGTTTTTATTGTCGCATTTCTTGGTGCCAGTGGCGGCATTTGACGGCAGTTTTGGCTTTTGTGTGTCGTTGCATGTGGTGTCTCTCCATTTGACACATTTATTTGTTTTTTCGTCATATTCTGTGCCACATTCGCATTCGGGAACGCACTTTGTGCCGTCTTTGTTTGGATTAAAACCGTCCGAACAATCGGTGATAACACAGGTTAGTTTACCATTAACATTTTTGTATTTGCCGCCAGTCGCATTTTCGACCGTTGGGGTGCAGGACTCGCGATTCAAACTGTCGCATTTGTTCTTGTTTTCGTCCAGTTTATAGTCTGCACTGATACATTCAGAAATTTTGCAGTATGCACGGTCGTTTTTACACTGTATGGTGCCGGACTTTGCGTTTTCGGGCAGTGATGGTTTTGTGTCTTTTGTACATGGTTTGCTGTATTCTTTGGTTTTGCTGTCCTGGGGCCATGGGGTGCATGCACCATTTTCCAGTTCGTAACCGCATTTGCATGATAAAGCGATGCATTTGCGTGTTTTGTTGTCCAGGCCCGTCTTGCTGGCACCGATTTTTTTCAGGTTTTCTGCATCTGTTTCATTGCATTTGGTGGGGATTTCTTCGCATGCATCTCCATCGGCGTTGGGTTCATAGCCGTTGGAACATGCCATAACCTCGCATATTTCGGTGTCGTCCCAGTCACAGGTTCTGTATACCTGGGTTGCATGTTTTGGTTTGTTTGTGCATTCGTTTGAATCCCATGGCTTACATTCATCGCCCTGTTTTACGTATCCGCATTTACATGTTTTGGCGGCACAAATCAGGTCGTTACCCGACATTTTGTATGAGCCACTGATGATTATGTCGTCTGAACACTGTTTGCCAACCTGGTCAACACAGATGTTGTTTTCCAGTTTGTATCGTGGTTCAATGCATTTGGTTGGAACGCATTTGTTTAAATCTTTGTTCCATTGTAATGCTGTGGCATTTTGTTCTGATGGTTTTTTATTGTCACATGGATTTGCTGTTACTGTCACAGCATCTAATATTGTTGCGTCTGATTGTAGTACAATTGTGCCCATATTTTCGTTGGCGGGCAGGTTTTTTGTTGTATAGCCCAATAGTTGTATGGTGATGTTTGAGTTTTTGGAAATGTTGGATAAAGAAAAACTGCCATCATCTGAATTTACTTCTTGACATTTTCCTTGCACTTGTTGACCTGCGGAACATACGACGGCACCCAGTGCCGGTTGGTTTGTGTCATCTAGAACTGTGCCAGTGACGGTGATGGTTGAAGATTTTGTGTTTGTGTTGTTTGATTCAGAACATTGTTCTTTGACAAAATCGTTTACATATTCTTCTTTAACTTGTTGTTCTGCAAGAAAATCCGCACATGGGCAACATTCTTTGTATATGTCGCCTGGGTGGCAATTGAATATTCCTGTGTGGCTACATTGGCCCTGAATGTCTGTGGTGACAGGTGAATTGATAATTGAGGATATTCTATCTTTATATTTTTGAGGAATTTCGTTGTCATAATCAAAATTCCGCTTGCTAGACGCTTGACTGCGGGCTTTTATTTCGCATGTGCTAGATGCTGCCATAGTCGGCAGGGTAAATGTTGTTAATATTGCAAAGATTGTAATTAGTTTTTTCATGTCTTAATCAGTTTTGTTTTATTTGTTGCTGCCTGATGAACCAGCCGATGAACTGCCGGTTGAACTGCCCGAGGAACCCGCAGAATTGCGTTGGCTTGGTAGTGTTGTGTCGTCCAATGATTTTGGTTGGTTTGCCAATGCATTCTTTTTTATTGTTTCATCAAGTGATTTTTGACTGGTGGATTTTGCATCCTGTTCCAGCTTTTGCCTTTGCTGTTGTTGCATGGTGGCGGATTGTTCTGCCTTTTTCTCGCTTTTATTCGATTTGGCATCTGATTCGGTTGTGTCGGTGCCATATAATTCTTCGTGTTCGGTGCGGGCCTGTTCTTCGGCCTTTTCAGCACGATGACGGTCAACCGCACGGTCAATCGCACCAGATGTTATCGCACCCGCGGCCATGCCAACCCCAGAACCCAACAGGGCAGATGTCGCAGATTTCTGTTCGCGTGTTAAACGAAATGCATTTTCTTTGAATGTGGTAATGTCAACGCCAAACCAATTCTGGTCGCAACTGAATGTGGAACCGGCATAGGCCTTTTTAGATGCGTACAGCGTGTTATCGTCCCCTGCATAGAAATTGACAGTGTATACGCAATCCAGTGTGCGTTCGTCAAACATCGCACCAATCCGACTACAGGTGTCGCGCATCATGTCACGCAGTTCATAAAGGCGTTCTTCGTCACGGGCAACCTGTTTTTCCGCATCAACACGCAGTGTGCCAAAAACACTCATTGTTCTGGATGCCAGGCCGCTGTCCATTTCGGTGCATGATTTTGCAATCTTTTCACATTTCTTTATCGCGTTGTCGCCTGCAGCCTTGCCCAAACATTTGTCAAAATATATGCCACATTCGCCAATGATACAGTCGTTATAGCGATTGCCACAATCGATTGTTTTGTTGTACAGCGATAATTTCGCATTCAAATCACGGTCGGCCTTAATCTGAGTGGTGAATAGCTGGTATTCTTCGCCAGAACAGGGCAGGTCGCGGCGGCATGCATCCAGTTTTGTCCCAAACAATGTGTCTGTGTCGCCCGCACACTTGGTAAAATCTGAACCACATTTTTCCGCCATGCATGCACGCAGGTTTGCATCGCATGCGTTTTGACCAGTGGACAGGGCAGACTGCATTTGCTGGGTCGTGGCGGTTGTTGCGTCCAGTGCGTCCAGTGCCGCACGCTGGGCACGGATTTGTTCAGCCAATGTGTTAGAACCAACGTCAACAGTCGAGGATACTGATGTACCCAATATTTCATCAAATTCAGATGTTTTGTCTGTGATAATGATGTCTGGGGTTTCAGTTGTTTCAATCGATTCGGATGTTTCGGTCGTTTCAGATGTTTCTGTGCCGTCAGATGTAGTTGTTTGGGCGTTCGTTCGCATCGCCATGGTTGGCATGCGTGATGCCGCAGATGTCTTGCGTTGGTTTCGTGCGGTGACTGCCGCAGAATTGGCATCAGATATGCAGAAAAAACCGCAAATAGCAGTTATTAAAGATGCTGATATGATTTTTTCTGTTTTCTTCATGACCGTTTACCCCAATGTTTTAGTCAATCGTTGAACAGGCAATCTCGTAATACTTGCACAGTTGAATTGCCATCGATTTTTCCGATTCGTTACCAACACCACAACCATTTCGCATGTTAGTTGTACAGACCCGTTCAACACAGGCATCGCGTTGTTCGTTGTCGGCACAGCCGGTTTTGATTGTTGATATCTTTTTGTCGCGGGCGGCGGTATAGGCATCTACAATCTTGGCCAATATGGCGTCCGCATTCTTTATCGCGTTGTCGCGGTCCGTAATCAAATCGGTTCTGATTTGTGCCAGGTAATCGTCACAACCCGTTGCATCAACCCCACATGACGAGAAAAATTTGTCAAAGTCCGCATCCGATTCGCAGTTGCGAAAATCCGCCATGCAATATTTTTCAGAAATCAAACATGAACGAACAGATGCAGAACATGCAGATAATGACTTGGTTTTTGCAACCGATTCCAATGTCTTGTTTAATTCTGCGGATACGCCCGCCGCACGACAGGACTGTTCAATTAAACTGTCGTATGTTTCAGATACGTCATCGGCCGTGCAACCTGATACCTTTTTAATGCACTGTTTGGCCGCCCAGGCATAACGCTGACCAGGGTCAGATGGAGCGGATTTCAATTCTTTGTCCGATATGTTGTATTTGGCAGATGTGCCAACCGATACAGAACGCATTGCGTTCCGTGGCGGTGTCCCAGCACCAGATGTGCCACAGTACTGACAACGGGCAGATGGATTCGATGATACGTTTATCGCACATACTGAATCCAAACAACGCGTTAAGTTCGCACGTGAGCAACTGTCGGCCGCGTGAACGCCACCAGATATCATCAGGGCAGGTACTAAAAATATTAAGTTCTTTTTCATATTCTCTCTATTGAGCTTATTATATCAAAAAACAATAATCTGTGCAAAGAGAAAAACCAAACAAAAGTATTGACAAAACGGTATGGTTTGTCTATGCTGCTGGCAGAGTAATTTAAGTAAAAGGATTTGAAATGGCAACAGGTACTAGAAAATGGTGGATTATTCATACGACTGCTGGTGTGGCGGCGGTCTTGTTGGCTGTGTTCGGGGTTTCACAGTGCAGCCAAAAAAATGATGAACAGGTGAAAAAACAAGGGGTGGAAAATACCTTGAATCGGACAAGGGCAGCTTTGGATTCTGCCGAAATGCGTATAGCAAATGTTAATGATGTAAATAAATACTTGCTGGCAGATAATCAGGCCAAGGCGGATACAATTAAAATGCAACGTGATTCTATTGTTGTGCTGAATGATTCTTTGAATGTTGTAAATGGCAAATTAAATGATTGTCGTAATTCTAAGAAAAAAACGACATCAGCAAAGCCAAAACCACAACCAAAACCACAACCAAAACCACAGCAGCCAAAGCCAGTGGCAAAACCACAACCCAAAGATACTGTCTATGTTGTTGTGCATAATGATAAGCAATCGGTGCAAAAAAACGTTAACATTGAATTGGATAATTCTCAGAACTCGGGCAATATTGTTGTCGGTGATAAACCATGCCAGAGTACAGAAATCGTTTTGAAAAATGGATCTGTGAATAACGGTAATATTGTCGTTGGTAATAACAACAATGTTATTATAAATAATAATGTTATCGCAGATACTGTACGTCAGATGGAACAGGCCAAAGCAGCTTATGGCTTTGTTCGTGTAAAACGTGTTTATCGTGTAAAATAATTTCTTGTTCAATATGGGTAATGGGACCACGTAATGTGGTCCTGTTTTTTTATGCTTTTTTGGCTGGACAGGGAATTTATTTTTGTGCTATCGTTCTTGTGAACAGAGAGAATTTATGATGAAATTTATAAGAATTTTGGTCTTTGCATTGTTTATGGCACCGGTTGCTTCGTTCGCAGCCAGCAGTGATTTTATGTTGGCGGCACAATTGTTGGCGGCAGCCAAAAGTGCAGATATTCAACAGGTGCAGGCACTGGTTAATAATGGGGCCGATGTAAATTTTGTTGATTCAACAGGTGTGTCGATTGTGTGTACGGCACTGATGAATAATGATGTGCGGGCCGCACAAATACTGCAGATGTATGGGGCGGATGCGTCTAAATGTGATAAACAAATTAAGCAATATAAACAGCGAAATAAACCGAAAACCGATACCGGTGGATTGTTCAGTGGACTGTCGTCCGCCCAAGGTATGACATTAGCGGCGGCGGGGGCCGCCGTTGTCGTAGGTGGATTGTTTTTGTTAACTGATGTATTGGATCCGGGAAATGATAACGATTCGTCTGCATCTGGTGGTGATCGCCCCAGTAATAATCCAAATGATGGAAATAATAATGGTGGTACATCAAACGAGGCATTCGCAAAATTACCATACGGGCCGGCTTGTGACCCTGTGACTGGTGAATGTAATGATGTTAATGAGTGGAGTCCCTCGGCAGATAATGTGCGGAAATGGGATTTTGAATATATGAAGCCTTTTAATTACTTGCTGATGACGTTTGCATATAATGCGTTTGCACGTGGATATTTGGGACTGGATACGATTCGTATTTCTACAGATAAAACGCCATTTGATTTGGGGGATTTGCCATGGGTTGGCGATGTGCCAGGTGGGGGAAAACCCGCCGCAGTCGCAATGATTACCCAAAATGGTGTTAATGCAATGGGCAGTTTGGCTGATGGATATTTAACATGGGTTGATGAAACACAGATAAAAAATATTCAATCCGTTTGTGCACAGTTTGGTTCTGCATCTTCCAACTGTCAAGATGCGTTGGCAAATGCTACAAAAATATCCCGTAAATTTATAAACAGAACAAATATGACCGATTTGAATGATACAACCGAAGATGCAGGATTTGACTTTTCGGGGCATGGTACCGTCTTTGGTGATGCTGGCGAACTGGAAACACTGGATGGAAAAATAATCGCAGGTTGGGAAGCAGGCGGTCGTGAAACTGGTGATGCATATGGTTTTGTTCCAAATGGAACGTTGGCGGTTTATCGTACAGGTGGCGGTTTGGCAAAAAATCAAACGGTTGGTACCGTCACAAATGCGACAGATGCCAAAACCTGGACCAATGATGATACAATAACTGTTAATGGGGGCGAGTATAAAATTACACTGGGTGCGGGGCAGGATACTTTCATGGCTGTTAATGTTGCAGACGAATCGGATGTCTTGTCGGGAACCTGTAATGAAAATGCGTTAAGGTTTGAATTAGAAGGTATCCAGTACGAGGCATATTTTGCCGGCGAGGTTAATTCTTTGAAACAAATCGATGTTATGAATTATTCTGCTATGTTGAATGCTGCACAGAAAAAGGTGAATGGAGAACCCGTTGTCGGTGTGATTGCCAATATTGCACAAAATTCAGCATCAACGGATGCGTCCTATGTTGATATAAATGCCGTTGCAAATTTGGTGGGGGCTGCCGCAACGGATGCAGGGAAGAAAACTGTCTTTGCAGGTGTGATAGATACTTACTATAATTTGGATACGTCAGATGACGCTTCTGTTGATAAACCTGGTGACGTTGCAAAAGCATTATTTGAATGGGTTGGAAATAATCAGGACCAGATAATTGTAAATTCGACTGGTGCGTACGAGGTTGGAATAGGGGCAGGGTTGTCCAGTGCTACGCTGGATGCTACGTTTGAAAATTTTGCGCCCGTTTTATATCCGAACCTGAAGCATTTGTTTGCATCTGTTGTTGCGGTTCAGACAGCCAAGGGGACAAGTGGTGTAGATTCAATTTCATCGTATACAGGGCCCAGTTCGACAACGGGAAAGATTCGATTGTCGCAATGGCAGACAGGACTGAATGATAATGGTACACCAGAAGACAATACCGATGATTATTATGAACATTTGTATTCGGCACGTAAATGTGGTTCGGCCGGGTTGGCGGTGAATGGTGTTGACCCATGGTGCTTTGCTGCACCGGGCGTAAATGCAGAAAGTGCTGTTGCAGCAATGGCAGGTGGAATCGCAAGTGTTCAGTCTGCGTTTTCATATCTGACCAACCAGGATGTGTTTGCGTTGTTGGCGTTGACCGCAGATGGGGTATACCTGGGAACTAATCCAAATACAGCACGCCCATGGGACAGTGATGCGGAACTGGTTGCATATTTGCAGGAACGGTATACTTTGCCGGCTGATTCCAAGTTTACAAATGATGCGGAATATTTAGAGGCATTCAAGGATGTGTTTGGATATGGTTTGATAAATATTGAACGGGCAACACGGCCGGGGGCAACAATTTACTTTTACAATGGTAGTAATATTGTGTCCGGAGACGGCAATGCGTACTGGCGTGCGGCAACAAATACAATCTTCAGACCTTCGTCTGTATTGAATATGCGTGGGGCGACAATTTCTGTGCCGGTTTATGATGTGTTGACCAGTGCAGATGGCGAAATTGCTTTGCCACGTATTTGGGAAAATACCGTTCAGTTGGGAACCAGTGATGAACGTGGTCTGTACATGGGGGATGTGCTGGGGGATTTTGTAACCAAGAAAGATACGGCAAATCGTACCCGGGTTGGTAATGTGGGGCTGCAGATGGAGTTTTCCCAGCGTGCGTATGTGGATAATATGAATGGTTTGGACTCTTTGCGTATGGATTTTGATAATGGAAATTGGAATTTTGCGGCATCTTATCAGCATCATTTAACAGACGGTATGTCGCGTTTCGATGGTACCGCACATCCGATTTTGGGATTGGTGTCAAATGCGATTGTTTCCGATGTGGCGTATCGTTCGGGGAATTGGACCATGGGTGGACGGATGTTCTCAGGTGCAATTACGGACGAAGGCCTGTTGGAAAATGATCCAACCATATCGGCACAGTATATGCCTGCAACGTTGGGGCTGATGCGTGGTGGCCAGTCGCATATAGGATGGGAAAATCAAAGGTTTTCTATTGCGACTGCATTCGGTGTCGCAAATGAGACAGATACCCTGTTGGGGGCACAAAGTGGTGGTTTGTTTGATATGGGGAACGGTAATACATTATATATGGATTCAATTGCACGGTATCGTGTTTCTGATTCTGTAAAATTGATGGCACGGGCGACATTTGTACGCACCATGGCCGATGTTTCGGGACAGTTTATAATTGGTGCGTCTGATATCGAATCGAATGCCTTTGCGTTTGGGGCAAATGTTGGAAATCTGGAATTTGCGGTGGCTCAGCCGTTGGCAATCACAAATGGTGCGTTGCAATATGCACGGGCGGATTATGATGTTGTAAAACTGGGCGAAGGTAAATATGATATTGTTATGCATGATGCTGGAATTCAAAATATAGATTTGCGTGCAGATAAACGTGAATTGCGTTTTTCTGGGACATATCGGCATAATATTGATGTGTTTACTGATGCGGCGTTTGGATTTATTTATCGGGTGAACCCAAATCACACAGATGAATTTGGTAATGAATCCATCTTTATGCTGAAATTAACACATGCTTTGGGTATCTAGAAGATGTGAAACACAAAAAAAATCCCGCCGATTTGGCGGGCGTTTTGTTTGATTGTTTTTATTCTTCGAAATATTTTTTCTTTTGTTCCGTGGATGTTTTGTACATGGATTCAAATATTTCTTCGGCATCTGCCATTGTGGCGGGGGCACCGTTTAATGGGGCGTTTGCGTCCGCACCGTTTAATACAATTATACGGTCTGGTTGCATCTTAGAGCCACATTCAATAAAGTATTTTGAATAGTCGTAATATTTGCCATAGCATTTGCCGGTGTCAACCGCGGCATATCCCATTTTGGCCAGTTCTTCACATTTTGGTTGGTTGTTTACATCGGTCTCAATTTCGCCGTTTTCCAAAAATTCATCTGGGTCGGACAAGATGCCCGAACACCATACCGGTACATAGGTGTTACCAACATATGCCATAGAACCATCAGATGATGTTATACGGCGACCAAAACAATCGCCCGTTGCAGATAATTCATCTGTATCAAAGTCGTTGCGAATGTTTTTCTTTTTAGCAATATCGGCACGTTCCATTGGAACAGGGTCGGTGCCGGTTGCCTTTTCCAGTGCGTCTGCACAAATCAGTTTCAGTCCCCAGCAATTTGATGTGGCGTCCCATGTTTCAGAATTACCCATATCAATCAAATATCCGTTTGTCATATTGTTATAACAATTGGCCGGATTTATGCGACATACCGTTGGGCGTTCCCACCATGGTATGGTTGCCGCATGTGATGCGGTTGCGGCACATAATGAACAAATTGAAATGCATAATAATTTTTTCATGTGTTCTTTCCCCTGATATAACTGTCGTTGTTTATTTTATCAGATTTTTGGAATTACAACAAGTGTGAATTTAGGTTTATTCGGAACTGGTGCTGTCATACCAGAATGAATAAATTGTTTGGGTTTTGTACCCCGCCAGTGTTGCGGATGTGTTGTCTGAAGACGAAAAGAATAAGCCAGCAGGGGCTTGTATGGTGTATTGTAAGGTTGAGTATATGCCAAGCTGACAATTTGGATTTGTTGTGCATGTGGCACGCGGTGTGCCCGTCGGCCATACAGGTTTTTCACCGCAGATTGCGGAAATGGTTTGAGTTTTGATGTCTATGGAATCGGCACCGCCCGTACAACAGTCGGCTTTGTTGGTGTTGATAAGTGTGATTGTGACGGTTTCACCGGTGGTGCAGGATAGAGTGGGGGTGTTAGAGCCACCACCAGAACCACCGCTATTCCCCCCACCGGTGGATGTACCCGTGGTTTGTGTGGTTTGAGATTCTGTGTCATCAGCTGCACAGAAGCCCCATTTGGTGTTGGCACCAGTTTCATCATAAAACTTTTTATGTTGCGTGTGGCCCGTAAGGTCATGTATTTTGTCGGAGTTGGGTTTGGCTTCATCGTTTTGTGCGGTTGTGTTGGCGGCTGTGCAGTCTGTTACGCAATTTTGGTCATTGGCACATTTAGTGTCACAGTCAGATTGACGGTCAATCCAAACTGTGTTAACCCAGGTGCCGCCCAGGCGATTACATTCGGTGGCCAATGATGCCGACATTTCTGTGCGGATTTTATCCATTACCATGTTTACATCCTGTAAAACAGTGTCGGGCAGGTCTGATTGATTTTCAGATGGTCGGACACATGCCTGTTTGGCATAACGAACCATTTTATGATACAAACTTCCCACATAGTCGGGGCCGCAGTCACCGTATGAGAATCTGTCAAGAGTGCTGCAATCCATCTGGGCTGTGCCACCTGGGCAACTACATCCATCAAGGCATTTTATGCAGCGGTTTTCTGTTCTGTTCAAATAATATTCTGGTTTGCATGATGTGTATTTGCGGTCTGCAATTTCACAGGCATAGTTGTTTCTGGGGCTGGGACGTGGGGTCATGATTTCCCCTGCGCCGGTGTCGCCCATGGTACCAGTGGTCAGTTTGTTTTCTGTTAATTGGTTGCATTGTTCAATCAGTGCGTATTTTTGTTCGCCAGGGGCGTATGCACGGCAACCGTATGGGTACGAGTGTACAGAATCACTGCTGTTCGGAGAACAGATTTCAGCCGCATATTCTGTCAGTGTTGCCGCACATTCGTTCGCAATTTGCTGGGACGTTATGTTTTTCATCGCAACCAGTAATTCGGATAAACCGTTTGGACCGCCGCCATACAAATTACTGCATGCGTCCAATTTTTCACGACACATTTCTTCGGATAGTTCTAAGCGTGAACCCAATAACAGTTGATCTTTGACGTTGCTGAAGTCTTTTAATGATTGGGTTTGTGTGTCATAGCAATTGTTTACAACGTCCAAACATTCGGTCTTTACCGTGCGAATGCGTTCCTGTTGACCCTGATATATTTCAGTTATTGCCTGGCGCAGGAATTCGTCCCATACCGCATCAGCAATGTCGTGACATGTGTCCAGACCGCGTTCTGCAAAAATGCGTTTGCGATTAAGTTCTGCAACCAATAATCGATTCGATTGGTTGGTTAAAACATCACCCGACAGTGATATTTGGGATTCCAACTGATAAAATATTGGGCTGTATATCGGTTGTCCCGTTGAAATGTTCAGATATTGCCCCGTTATGTCCAGACAATGTACATAGTCGGCCCCACATGCGGTGTCTGCTGTTATGTCTTTGCGAACCTGGGCAATACAGTTGTTTATCGAGCTGGAATTATGGTTGTTATAGGTGTCAAGACGGGCCAAATTCATTTCGCGTTCGGTGGCACGAATGCCGCTGTTCGCGTTGGTCAGTTTTTTGTCCAGGGTATCTATTAACAGTGAACAGTCGTTTTCTATGTACATGCCGTATGCAGAAACAACCATGGTTTGTGTCGATTCTGATGGACATTTGTCGGCAACCATGGCGGAACATTGTGCATGAACTGCATTGTATAACGCTTCGCCGGTTAAATTGGCAATATTTACACCTCCCGCCAGGTCTGTTGTGGCCCAAATGGAATTTATGTCACCCGCTATGTCTAATGTGCCCTGGGTGGATAAAGACTTTTTCTTGGTCTTTGATAAGACCTCGCTTATTCCGGAAAGCTGAGAGGCACTGTTTGATGTGTCCTTGGTTATAGATTGGGTCAGTTCGCCCGATGATGCAGATATCATGGCCGTGACCTCGGCTGCGGTTTTGTCGATGACAGATAAATTTAGATTCTTAAAGTCTGTTAATTGGTCGGATGCCTGGGACAGAGCACGTTCGCATGCCTGGATTTCAGTAAGTTTTGATGAACATATGCAGCGGCGATAGGTGTCGTTGGCAGTGCTGCAAAATTGGTCCATGCAGGTAAAATACGCATCACGGCATGTGTTGTATCCTGTGCCAAATGTTATCGAATCGTATGTGTTTAATGTAATTGTCCCGCGGGCCGCAGTCGCAGATTTGGCGGCACGACCCAATGCTGCACTGATTTTTTCAGAACGATTTGTGTTGCCTGTTCGTGTTGTTGGTGTTGATGTAGCAGAACGTGCTGCGGTTGTGGTTTTTGTCGCACGTGCGGTTGTAGCCGAACGAGCCGAGGTATTTGTTCTGTTTGTTGTTGGTGTCGCAGTGCGTGCAATGGTATTGCGAGAAGCGGCCGTGCGGGAAATAGTGGTGCGTTTTTCTGTTGCGGATTGAGAAGGTGTTGCCGTCCGGGAAATTGTTGTGCGTTCTGATGTGCTGCGTGTCGGCGAATTCGTATCACGAACCGCTGCGTTGGCAAAGCCAACACCCATCAGAAGTGTCAGGGTAAGATAATATAACCTTTTCATTCCTTTCTTAATAATATTTTTATTCTATCAAAAAAAGTTTAAACAGACAAGAAAAATGAACGTTTTTTGTACAGAAAAAATCCCGCCGTTTGGCGGGATTTGATTATTTTTGTGTGTCAGTTGTTGGACGATTGCGTTCCACAAATGTTATGCGTCCTTTGTCCAAATCGTATGGAGTCATTTCAACACGAACACGTTCGCCAACGTTGACCCAAATGCGTGCTTTGCGCATTTTGCCACAGACAGTTGCCAATATTTCATGCCCGTTTTCTAATTTTACACGGAACATGGTGTTGGGCAGTTTGTCTTCGACTGTGCCACTGAAAACAATTACGTCATCTTTTGCCATAGAATAATCCCTGTTTGATTTAACTGGGAAAATAATACCTTGGATGCGTTCAAAATGCAAGTTGTTTTTATCTGCTTGCACAGGGGGCTTTTGTCTGATAAAATATAGGTAATTATACTGAAAGGGTGGAGTTTGATGAATGTAAGAATCTTGGCGTCTTTGTTGGTGTTGATTCCAGGTGTGGCCGTGGCGGCACAACGCGATAATAATGCTCGTGTTGGGGTGCAACGGATTTCTATGGCCGGTGTGCGGGGGCCAAATATGGCACAAAATATCCCGTCAACGGTGACAACCAATGATGGCGGTCAAATCGAAAATAATGGCGGAACAACGGTTCCAGATTCTTCTGTTGATGAACCTGATGTGCCACAGGAAAATGATAAAAAGCCCAACAGTAAAGATTGTCGCGAGGCATATCGGGCGTGTATGGATGAATTTTGTTTGCTGGATGAATCCGAAGGGTACAGATGTGCATGTTCGGCCAACATAAATCAATCTAAGTCTTTAATCCAAGAAATTCAGAAAATTCAAGACGAAGCGGACAAATTATATACCGAGGGTGTTGAGCGTGAACAATTAGGGGCTAAGGCACGTTTGGTGTTCGGGGAAAGCGAGGCCGCAAAAAAAAGCTCGCGCGTATCGGGACTTAGTTTTTCAGAATGGTTAAACAGCGACAGTGATGATTTCGAAGCACTGGATGCAGACAGTGATATTGGTGATGGCTTGTATGCGATGGCATCTGAATATTGTGCATCTGAACTGGAATCCTGTGGCGGCAAGGCAGAAATGGAAGAAATGCTGTATTCACGACAAATTGTGGCAGATTGCAAGGCGTTTAATTCTTATCTGACAGAACAAAAGACAAATGCTCAGGCAAATAAACGTACCGCCGAGGCCGCTGTGCGTCAGGCTAGATTGGCAATGCTGGATACAACAAACCGTTATAATCGTGGGGAATGTTTGCTGGCATACCGGTCATGTATTTCGGACAAGGGTGGCTGTGGTGTAAACTTTGAAAACTGTTTGGATGCAGATTTGTTGGGACGCCGTGCTAACGCATGTGAAAATGTTTTGGATCAGTGTATGGCCGTAAAAGATTACGTGTTGCAAGATTGGGTGGCCGAAGCGGATGCTATTCTGGTTGATGCGGCTAAGTATGCAGATAAATATCGCAGACAGACGTGCCTGGCACAGATTCAGGTTTGTCTGGAGGACGGATGTTCAACATCGACAAATTCTGCATGTCTGACCGATGTTAATGTGGCGGCCGGTATTTGCCCGATTATTGACGAATGTGATTCGATAATTCCAGGATTGAAATCTGTTGTAAATGATAAATTGGGATATTTGCGTACTCAGTTCTGTCAGAATGACGTAGATGCGTGTTTGCGTGATAAATGTGGTGAAAACTTTACTGCACCAGAATGTGTTGGTAAAAAGGTTTCCGAAATCGTTGATATGTGCCCACAGAATATGTTCCCGTCATGTAAAAATGAAACCCAGTTTGATATTATTGTGTCAGCGGCTGTGTTGCAGATGGATTATCAAATGATGCAGGGGTGTATAAATTATTTCGGTGAACAGTTGGGTAAGGTTTGTGGTACGGATATGGCATGTTTGCCGTCTGATGATACTGTTATGGGATTAACAGAAATTCCAGCAGATGAAGCCGCAATGGTTGAATTGCGTACACGTGTCCGCGATAATTCTAAGGTGGCTGTTGATGAATTCTTTAAACAGTTTGAAAAAGATATGACGGTTACAGCGTGTGTTGATGCTAAGAAACCAGCAGGTCGCAGCAGTTTAGGCAGCAACGTGTTTAATACAGCAAAACTGATTGCTGAAATTGGTGCAGAAAATCGTGCCATGCGTGAGTTGGAATCAAAAATTGCTGAATTGTCTCGTCAGCAGGATTTAGAACAGGCCGAGGCAAACTGCTATGCCACGTATAAGGTTGAAACACCAGATGAATCTGATAAAAATTACAGTTATATCCGCAGTGTTTCATTTGAACCGTCCCTGCGTAATTGCCATGTTTGCCGTATGCAACAGGTTTGTGAAACTGGCGGTGAAACCAAGGGAACTGCTGGGTTAAAGGGATTGGCCGGCGGATTGTCTGCTGGGGCTGCTGCGGGTACTATGGTAACCCCGGGGTGGGGAACTGCAATTGGTGGTGTTGTCGGGGCCGTTGGTGGGTTCTTTGCTGGTCGTAGTGCAGGCGGTCAACAGGATTTCTGTCAAGAAATTGAAAGTTGCGAAGATATAAATATGTAATTAGCAGAATGGAGAGAGAGTATGCTGAAAACAAGTTTGATTGCGTTGTTTAGTGTGGTTGGGTTGATGAGCACCATGGTGGATAATTCTGCCCTGGGGGCGGTCGCCAAAACCAGTAAACAATCTGCAATTCAAAAAGGGACAACCGTTCGTACCAAGACGACCGCCAAGGGATTGTATGACCAGGATTGTTATGATGCATACTATGGATGTATGGACCAGTTCTGTATTTCTGATAATGAAAGTGGCGGCAGTTGTGCATGCAGTGATTTACATGCAGGTTATGAAAAAAAGTTTGCTGAAATTCAAGACATATTGGCCGAGGCAGACCGTATTGCAACCGAAGAGGTTGAGAAAGTTCAGGCCGGGGCCCAGGCGGATATTATCTTTACAGGAACACGTCAGTATGACGAGGATGGAAACCTGGTTGATGTGGACGATATTTCAAAAGAAAATGCCAAAGATAAAAAACGTGCAGATTTGTTGGCTTTGTGGGATACAAATATGGCCGAAGATGACGAAGATGTTTTCGGTGGTGCGTTTGTTGATTTTTCTTCCTTGACGGGGGCGGCACTTTACAATGCGGCTGAAGAACTGTGTTTGGAACAGGTGCCAGAGGGTTGTGAAAAAGATATTTCATTGTTGCGTAATATGTATTCGCGGCAAATTACGTCAGACTGCAAGGGGTTTGAAAACAGTCTGAATTCCAAAAAGGCCGAGGCCGATGCCGCATTAGCACAGGCAAATGCAGATGTACGTGCCGCATTAAAAGAAAGTTTTGATGCTGCAAATAAATATGACCTGGGGCAGTGTATGGTCGAATTTAAGAAATGTATGCAGACCAAAGATGCCTGTGGTGAAAATTGGGAAAATTGCGTTTCAACAATCGCATCTGAAAATATGCAAAATAATCAGGCGAAAAGTACCGCTGGTACTAAGGTCGCAACAGTTGATACATATGATATTACTGCCTCAACCATGGAAGTGTTAAGTGCCAAACGCACAATTTGTGAAAGTGTGTTGGGGCAATGTATGGCCGTGCGTGATATGGTTTGGCCCGCCTTTCTGCGAGAAGCCGCACCCACAATCAAGGTTGCAGAATCCGCCGCGGAATCTAAATTTCGTCAGTCATGTCTGACAAATATTTCCAGTTGTATTCAACGTGCCTGTAAGGATGATATTGCAGGTAAGGGCGTTGATTCTATGGATGCGTGCTTGTCACGACCAGATATGGCTCGCAGTTTCTGTAAAGTTGAAATTGACCCATGTGAAAGAATGGAACCTTTAATCTGGGGATATGTAGTTGATAAGTTGGCGGCAATGCGTGTAGATGCATGTACCCAAGAGGTCAAGGATTGCTTTACCGCAGATACGCGTTGTGGTGAAAATTTCCAGAATTGTATTGGTATGGACTATGATTATATCCATGATATTTGCCCAATAGACAGCCTGGTGGTGTGCAAGGCAAATAATCCTGCATTTTCAATGGATGATTTAGATTCTATGTTGATGGGACTGTACCTGAATATAGATAATTCTGCACTGGATCAGTGCCAGGAATTGGTTGACAGAAAAATGGCAGAAATTTGTGGCAGTACAACAGATTGTAATAAATTTGCCGCAGATGATACTATCGGTACAGGCAGTTTGCGTGCACAAAAGGACGGCAATGTTTATCGTGTGACAGGTATGATTTCATTTGGCTCGATTAAGATGGGCAGTGCGTTGGGTAAAACACATGACCAAGGTCAAGATAGTTCTGTTGTTCTGGGGCCAGGTGAAATCGGTGTTCAGGAATATTTGGCCCAGGTACGTGAACGTAATGCAAATGTTCCAAATGCAGATGCAATTATTACAACAATTGAAGAAGAGTTGAATAATATCGCAGGTACAATTAACCGTACAATTGAAATGATTGAATCTGACCCGGAAATTCAATTCTGTGTCAGTGGACGTGATTTGTCGCAAATAACAGGCAAGGCAAATCAGAAAACGACCGCACGATTCCCGAATTTGTTAAATCAGGTAAAAATGCAGATTGCAATATCGGCATTGCGTCAGGCCCAGGATAATTATAATGCCAAATTTAATGCTGCGGTGGCAGACGCAACCAAAGATGCATCGGCGGATGTTGCACAATATATGTGCCATAAAATGGCCGAGATGAGTGCAACAACATTAAAAAGCCCAACAGTGGATTTGGCACCACCCTATGCAATTAGTTATGAGATTGGGTCTGGATTGGTGGCCGAAGACTTGACTGCTGGTGGGCATTCTGTTCGAGACTTGGCTAAGACTAGTTTTAAAAATGCTGGTTATATGGGTAATTCTAGTGCAGATTTGAATTCTGGTTCCAAGGAAACAACTGCGGTATTTAATCGTGATGCACGTATATGTCATGTTTGTACAACTACAATTACTCAAAATTGTAAAACCAAGGGCAGTAAATCTTGGTTCCATAATAGCCGTAATGTAGAATGCACAACCAACGAACCTGTTGAAAAGTGCGAGGATATTCAAATGTAACATGAAAACGGGGCAAAATTGCCCCGTCTTTTTTATGTGTAAAAAATCCTGGACAAATTAAGTTGTCGGTATGATATAATTTATTTGCAATTAACATTAACCAAGGGAGTTTTCCATGAAAAAAATTTTAACATCCATTGTTATGGTGGTTTTGGCGATTGGTACGGCATCTGCCGATTTTCAGGGGCCTGATACACTTGCTGCGGCCCCGGTAAATGGCAAGGGGGGCTTCGTCAGTGGTGCCGAGACAATTGTTACCGTTAAACAGGTAAATGAAATGCGTGATGATGTGCCGGTTATTGTGCGTGGACATATTGTACAACGTATGGGCGGTGAAAAGTATCTGTTCGAAGATTCAACGGGTTCGATTACAGTTGAAATAGATGACGAGGATTGGCGTGGACAAACCGTTCACCCAGAAGATACAGTCAAACTGTATGGCGAAGTTGACCGTGGCATTTTTAAAACAGAAATAGATATAGACTATGTTGAAAAAATGTGAATAGCCCCCCCCACCTGTGGGGGGATTTTTTCGGGGTTGTAAATATTCGTAATTCTGTATAACATATTTGGTGTTATGAAATTGGAATCAAATGCTATCTTAATAAGTATTCGCCCATTTAATGAGAAGGATGCAGTTGCACGGGTGTTTTCACGTGATTATGGTATTTTGGTCGGAGTAATGCGGGGGGCAGTGGTGGCAAAAAAAAATAAACCACTGGTAGGTCAGGTGGGGGATGTTGTATGGAATGCTCGTTTGGATTCGCAGTTGGGAACGTTTCATTGGGATGCTGAAAAAAATTTGGCTGTGCCAATTATGATGAATCAGCAAAGGCTGGCTTGCATGAATGCTGCGTTTGATTTACTGATTACATTGTTGCCAGAACGTGAAGAATATATGATGTTGTTTGATGAAACGTTGAATTTGCTTGATGTATTGGGGCAGGGGGATTTAGGTGCATATTTGACGTGGGAAATAAATTTGTTGCGTGATTTGGGCTATGCATTGGATTTGAACAGGTGTTCGGGCTGTGGTCGTGTGCACAATTTGACGCATCTGTCGCCGCGAACAGGACGGGCGGTTTGTGCGGAATGTGCACAACCATATATAAGTAAGTTGTATGCGTTGCCCGTAAACATGAATACAACATTGCGTTTCTTGGAAAATATATGTATGCAACAGGGAACTCAAATACCACATATGCGGCGTATGCTGAATATTGTTTAATTTTGATATATTTATTCCTTGCACTTTTGATAAAATTTGCTATGGTTGACCTGTTCAACATAAGAAGGAGAAAATCATGACTTGGACAATATTGGTACTGGTATTGGGTATCGCATTGTACATGTTCAGCGGTATTTTGCTGAAACGTGGCAATGAAAAGCCAGCCATGGGCATTAGCATGGTAAACAAAGCAATCAAAATTATCGCTATTATTATGGTCGCAGGTGGTGTTTGCCGTCTGTTCGTTCCATACTATTTGACCAGCGTTAATCCAATGATTCTGCAGGAAATGGCAACAGGTATGCAGGAAATGCAGAACGCAGAAAAAAATAAGGCGATTCGTACATATGTTCGTGAACGTGCGTTCGAAATGTCAGAAAATGCACCAATCTTGGGTAATCGTGAAGCCAAAAAGACAATCTATGTTTGGACTGCTGCATCTTGTGGTTACTGCCGCCGTGTGCACGGTGAATTGGATCGTGTAATGAAATCGCGTGATGATGTTCGTGTTGTTATTAAAAACTTTTCGATTCACGGTGTAATGTCTGATGGTCCAGCACGTGCTATGATTGCTGCAAATATGCAGGATAAAGATA
Organism: Alphaproteobacteria bacterium; assembly: GCA_017546265.1. GTDB lineage: Bacteria > Pseudomonadota > Alphaproteobacteria > Rs-D84 > Rs-D84 > Enterousia. The sequence continues at coordinate 29,503 of JAFYXG010000010.1, read as the reverse complement.
AGGCTGCAAAATTTGTGGATATCATCATGACAAAAGAATATCGCCCATCTGAAAATATTGAAGATCAGGCAAAATTGGCAGCTGCTATTGAAAAGAACTTGATGAAGTTCGCAAAAGAAGCTGGTTTGGATGAAAAACAGTTAAAGGCTGATATGAACAGCGATGTTGTTGCACAGGAATTGGCAAATGTTCGTGATTTGGCAAATCAGTTCGAAATCACAGGTACACCGTTCTTGATTATCGGTGAACAGGCATATCCAGGTGCTATCCCAGCTGATCAAATCAACGCAGCGTTGGATAAATAATAGTTTGATTGCATTCATAAATCCCCCAATTGGGGGATTTTTTTATGGTTCGTTTTTGATTCTGTTTAGTTCGTATTTTTGTTGCTAGTAAATCGGGTAATCGCGTGGAAATGATGAATTAGGACGGGCCAGGTTGGATTTTACACCGCAGCCAGATAAAACAATCATACATCCCAAAATTATAAATATTATTTTCTTCATGCTTTTATTATAGGCATAAATAATGCAATATGTCAATTTTTTACAATCATGATTCAAATCATATTCAAATTATGGTATCATTGTCGGATAAGAGAGAGAAATATTTACCCATGAATAAAACAAAATTATCGCGTGATTTGAAATTGTTATTATCTTTGTTTGCGTTTCGTGATGTGTCTGATTTGTTTTTGGGGACATTCTTTGTTTCGTTCATTATGCATTCGGCAACAAATGAAATTGTTGCGATTTCAGGGTACAGATTGTTTCAATATGCGGCAACATGTGCGGGATTCTTTTTAATTGCGAATTGGTGTAAGCGTTATAACAAAGTTACAGTATTTGCACTTAATTTAGTTCCAAAAATTGCTTTGCTGTTGTCTATTGTTTTGTTGGAAACAAAGGCCGTACAGTATGTTATTCCATTGGGGATTTTGTATGGCTTGTGCGAGGCACTGTATTGTTTGCCAGTCAATGCCATGATTGGTGAAAAGGTGCATGCAGATGCAATGGGAAATTTCTTTGGCACAAAAATGGCGATTAAGTATGTGGTGAAATTGGTCGTGCCAGTGGTTTTGGGGTTCTTTATTGACCTGGGGTCGTATGAACAGGTGGCTGCGGTTTTGTTGGGACTGACTGTGATAGAGTTTCTGATGGTGTGTGGTATGCGTGGTGCCAAGCATAAATCAAATTCACCAATAGATTTTATCGGATTTGGACGCTGTATGTTGCGGTTCCCAATTATCAGACAGATGTTCGCAATGGAGGTCTTGCGTGGTTTTGGTAATGGACTGTTGGGGACGGTTATTACAATGTATACCGTCTATATGTTTCATACGGATTTAAATTTGGGTATTTTAACGACTGTTTTTGCTGTGTTCGCTATACTGACAGCACGGTTGTTTGGACGATGGGGAAAAGGTCAATATTATCCGCATTTCTTGACTGTGTCCGCGTTGATAATGATGGGGGCTATGGCATGGTTCGTTGTGGATACTACTCCGCTGGCCTTTATTGGATATAATTTTGCGTATTCAACGGCCTTTGTTATTATTGACCAGATAAATAGTGTTTGTACGTTTAATTTGTCAAAATCCAGGTGCGTGACCGCAAATCATAAAATCGAATATTTTGTATTTCGGGATTTTGCACTGTTCATTGGGCGATGGGTTGGGTTTGTGGGCCTGATGTATGTGGGGGTATTTGGTGGGTACCAGTGGCTGCGTTATTATTTAATTCTGATAACTGTTGCCATGGTGTTGGTTGGGGTTATCGCCGCTAAGATATCCAAAGGTTTACGTGGACGATAAAAATGCCGCCCAAATTGGGCGGTGCGGATTTTTTATTTGTTGGTCAGTCCTGTCATGCGTGCGTATTTTCGCCATATATCAAATGTAAAAATGATTTAATTTCATAGTTCCATGGCTTTAATTTACCGGCATAGTGCAACATAACCGGATGTTTCAGTTCGTTATATTGTTTGATTGTCATGGTTTTTAGCATGCTGTAGGCCGCAACGACAATCAAATTATATTTTCGTGACAGCTGTAATATGCGACCACGACAAATATGATTTATCATGTCTTGGTCAGGGTATTTTGTCAGATTGTTTCGGGCCCAATCAATCATTTGGGGATATTTATTTTCAGCACGAATTTGCTTTAGATTCATAACCATAAAGCCACTGTTGATATAGCCAGGTTTGTCAAAACAGCCGGCAATTAAGTTGTCGCCAAAGTCAATTTCATTGACATCACGAAGATCTGATAAAAATACGGTGTCAACGTCTGCGTATAGAATTTGGTCAATCTGGGGCAGCAGTGCCGGCAACATGCATCGCCAATAAATCGCATCAGACCATGTTCCCAGTTTTGCATCTGCATAGTCCGAATTTGGTTTCAGAAAATGTATTTTGGATTTGGAACTGGCCAAAGTGATGGTTTTTTGCAATGCCTGCTGCTGTTTCGAGGTGATGTCTGTGATACAATATATTTCGTATGTACATGCCGGGGAATTGTGCAGTAATGATAGAATTGTGGTTGTTGCCTGCAGAATTAAATTTTGGTTAAAGCAGAATGCAACGTTTATGTGCGGGGCGTATGGTTCGTGATTTATAGTTTCTGAAAAATGTGGAAATGTTGCCCATGAACAAAAAGAATTGCGTTTTGTGCGGTCGCGAATTAGAAAGTCTGTCAAATGTAATAACATGCGTTTTGTACGAAAGTATGGTCGGGCCAAGGCTTCTGTAAACTTATTGGATTTCATGTGCACCTCCTTTGTTTTTTATTATTATAGTTTGGGTTTTTGTGTTGGTAAAGAAAATTCCCACGCGGGTGGGAATTATCTTGTTTTGTAGTGATCGCACAGTTTTGCAATTGCTGCTGCTTGGTGAACTATGGATAATTTTTGTTGCTTTATGTCGCCCTGTTTGTTCCAGCATTCTGCGTATGGTTTGCCTGTATATTGCAGGTGGCCACGTTCGTCAATATATTCGGATATCTGTATTTTGCCAATTGTTGGAAATAAATAATATTCGCCGTTGTCCAGTTTATAGCCTAAATCACAATGAAAATTGCAACCTGTACATTGTCTGGGTGGTTGGTTGTCGTTGCTCAGTGGCGAGACCTGTGGTGCGGGTGCTGTCCATTTGCCGATGTGTATTCTGTTTTGTTGTGTAAATGACATGATTTTATGCCTTTTTATATATTTTGTGTGGAGTGTAATCTAGCATAATTAAACCTGTTTGCAAGATGAATATGGGACTTCTTGTTTAATTTGTTTTTTGGTATTGAAAAACTGAAGTGTTGAACTATATTAAAAGTGTTGGGGTGTTGTTCCCAAAAGAACTTTCCAAATTTTAATTCTATATGGTTGGTCATATTTCGCATTTTGCGATTTGTGATAATTGTTGCGTTTTTTCAAAGGAGTAAAATGATGATTAGTGAAAAATTACATAATGCAATAGTCTTTGCAGCCAAAAAACATGGTTGCCAGTCTCGTAAGGGAACAAGTATTCCCTATATCACACATCCAATTGTGGCGATGAATAGTTTAATTGAATGGGGCCTAGATGATGATATTGCGGTGGCAGGTGTGTTGCATGACACACTGGAGGATACAAATACAACATATGATGAATTAGTTGCTGAATTTGGTGCACGGGTCGCAGATTTGGTCGCATTTTGTTCAGAAAACAAATCGTATGACTGGGAAAGCAGAAAACAACATACTATTGACTTGATACGTTCGTCCGATAATTTTGATGCGATGACGGTGACGTTGGCTGATAAGTTTGCTAATCTTAGTGATATATATACTCAATGTGATGAAAATGGTTTTTGGGATCGTTTTAATCGTGGCAAGGCAGATGAGGGATGGTATTATGGTGAACTGATTGCTGCGTTTAAATCAAAGCATTATGATTTATTTGACAGAATATTGCCCACATTAGAGAAAATGTATCACGAGATATGGGGGTGAATGGAGGCGTATGCAATTCATGAACTGATGAGATGTGTGAGCTGTTGTAGTTTTGGAAAGATGTTAAAGTGTTTTTGAATAAATGTCTTGCTTTCATAAATATTTATAATAGAATTTAAGTGTGTAATATAAATCAAGGATAAAACCCGATGCGTATGTAATATTGTAATTTTTTTATAAATTGCACATAGAAATATGTGCTTGTTCGATTGCAATATAAGGGTTTTATTATGGCTTTAATTTCTTTATCAAATGTATCTTTTGGATATAATGACAATAATTTATTGAATGGTGTTTCAATTGCTTTTCAGGCACATGAACACGTGGCAATTATTGGCGATAATGGGGCTGGGAAAACAACACTTTTGCGGTTGTTGGCTGGGGATTTGTTGTCCGATTCTGGCACAGTTAACAAAAGTGCAAGTGTTTATATGTTAAATCAAATAAATGTATCAGATTCCAAAAGTGGTGGCGAACAGCAAATGTTTGCCCTGATGCGGGCTTTTGAATCAAGTGCAGATATTTTACTGTTGGACGAGCCGACAAACAATCTTGATGCGGATGCTAAACAAATTTTCTTTAATCGTTTAAATGCGTATCCAAATGGTGTTGTGGTGGTTTCCCATGACAGAGAACTTTTACAACAAATGGATAAAATAATAGAATTACACAATGGACAATTAAAGGTCTATGGTGGTAATTATAATTTTTATCTGGAACAAAAACAGATTGAATCTGACAATATATATTCTAAATATACTAATGTCCAAAAATCTATTGCCAGATTGAATAACACAATGAATATTGCCCAAAATACACGGCAACATCACGAAGTAAAACAGAAAAAAGAAATAGCCAATGCACGCCGCAGTCGACTGGATGCCAATGCCCTAAAAGGTAAAAGCCAAGAAACAGAAGCCAAAAAGCGGGCAATTATTCAAAAGAAATTAGACGAACAAATATCGATTCAGCAATCTTTATCTGAACAAATGAGAAATGAGCCGATAAAGATACCTGTGCCAAATAAGCCGTTTTACAGCAAAGAATTGATAAACATATCTGGATTATGTTTTGCTTATGGTTCTAAACAGATTTTTGATAATTTTGACTTTACTATGTATGGTGGACAACGGGTTCGTATTGTTGGGAAAAATGGTTCTGGTAAATCTACATTGTTAAAAATTATATGTGGCGAATTAAAACCACAATCTGGAACAGTTAAAACAATCGGCAAAATTACATATTTGAATCAAGATTTATCCGTGTTAGATAAAAGTAAAAGCATAGTTGAAAATATTATGGAAATATCAGGTTGCCTTAAACACGATGCTCATGTGATTGCTGCTAACTTTGGTTTTCGTGGAAGTGCCTCGCAACAAAGGATTGGAACGTTGTCGGGTGGTGAATTGTTAAAAGCAACATGGGCAGCGATTCTTGGTGGGGATAATCAGCCAGATTTACTGATTCTGGATGAACCGACTAATAATCTTGAAATCAAAAGCATCGGGATGTTAGAAGATGCATTGAATCAATACACTGGTGCAATATTATTGGTATCACATGACGAAATGTTTGTCAGAAATATAAAAACAGATAAAGAAATCCATCTTTAATGTTAAAAGTTCGTAAATCTACAAAACGGTGCCTGTTTTCACCGCCCAACTTGCGAACTTGTGAAAGTATTAGAAAACCAACAAAAAACCGACCCAACAGGTCGGTTTTGATTTTTGGCAGGACCATCTGTGCAATTTGCGAAATGATTTTATTCGTGAATTGTTGCAGTTTGGGAAAGAAGTTAAGGTATTTCAAAGGAATTTTGTGATATAATCACATCAAAGGAGCAAGTGGTGGACAAGTCAGAAACTTTTATGCATGCAACAAATATGTTGGAGAAAGCACGTTTAGATATGGAACAAAAGAAAAAGTATGTATCAAATATGTCTAATTGGATTTGTGTGCATGCTACGAATTACATGCCACAACAAAATGCCAGGGGAAACTATTTTATACAAACCACGGCAATGGCAACTGATAATGATATTGCACGTGCATCGGTACATGTCACATTGAATCAAATTGTTCATTCCCATATGGCGGGAAATTGGGATTCGGTACCTTTTATTATATTGGCCCCATATAATGATGTTGTGGAAATGAATGGTAATCCATCTATGGTTGCGTCAGAAGACACGTATTTTATACCAAATCCGGATACAGGTTTGATTCTGCCCAAAAATGCATGTATTGTTAAACCAAATAATGACACTTTATTTACTGTGGGAGAACATGTTTCTACATATAAAACAGGCAATTATACAGAACAAGAAATAAAAAACATTTTATCTTTGATGCCCCAGCATGCTTCTGAGCGTGCAGAGTATATCAAATATGATCGTGGCGAAATAAAAGAACACGAATTACGCAGCATATTTTTCACAGATAAAAAACTGGAACAAAAATATGAACAGGCAACAGATAAAAATATCGTTGTACGTGAAATATGTGAACAACGAAAGATTGCGATATTAACAAAATGTTTGCGTGATGCGGTTGCTGTTATGACTATGGAAAAAATGGGGTATAAATATGTGTTGTCTCATGAAGATTCTGTAAGCAGACAATTTGCAGAAACAGCTCGAGATTCCCATATACCGTCAAACAGTGGCAGAACGGCACACTCTTGTTCTTTGGAAAAAGTATTGGAAGCCAACAGTAAAAGATTAAGTGATACTTTATCCGTGTTAAAAATGGGTGATTTGGATGATATATATAACGCAATAACCTATGAAGGTGCGGATAGTTATGGTGGGTCTGACCCACGATTGGTTAATAAGTTCATCAGAAAAAATATCTTGGGCGAAAAAACAGTGGGGTTCTATGATATGTATGTTGAACTTTTCCAAAAATGGAACGGTGAACGTAAAACGTATGTCGGTATCAAAGACTATAACCCACGTTTGAATATTGTTATGCATCGTAATGCCGAAAAAATGAATGTACAATATGCAGAAATTATAAAAACTCTTAAACAAAATCCAAAATTCGCAGAATTAAAAAAGCGGTTGGAATATTTTGAACAGCAGGTGGATATTAATGAATTTGGAATTTCAGACGAAGAGTTAGCGAATTTTGATAATCCTTTTATTGGCACGGATTCATCTGATGTTTCAAATGATGTGTTTCATATGTTTGAAATAGCAAAAAACACCCAAAATTCTTAAAAGGGGGGGTAAATCGAGAAAAATTTATGAACCGCTGGGATGCTTGAAAAAACAACAAAAAACCGACCGTAATGGTCGGTTTGAATTTTGGCAGCCCCAACATCGCCCCCTCGATACACAATAATTAAAATCAAAAAAATCTCACTCGGTCGATTTTTTAAGATTTTTCTAATTGTGTATTCTCGTATTCGCCATGCGTGCCTGTGGGCGAAGCCCACGAAAACTGCGTTTTCATATGGTGCATGCGCACCAATAACGGCACTCTGGCGTATCCGGTTGGGTCCGCTTTAACAAAAATAAAAAACGACCCAAAGGTCGTTTATTATTTTTGGCAGCCCCAACCGGATTCGAACCGGTGTTCTCGCCTTGAAAGGGCGGTGTCCTGGGCCTCTAGACGATGGGGCCAAAATCAGTGTTCTTTAATGAACGCTGGCCAATTATAACGGTTCTTTATCTGATTGTCAAGTGAATAACAATGATTTTATTCCGATACCGTTTCAGATGTGCTTTCCGCTGCCGCGGCCGGTGTGTCCGATGGGGCAGGGGTTGTATCTTCGCCCGGCAGAGTTTCGACCTGGGTAAAGATGATTTCTTTGCCGTCTGTGCCAATTAATGTTAATTTACCATCAGATAATTCATAGGTCTCGATCGTGGGGATGAATTGAAAGTATTCTTGTTCAGTCGCCATGGCCTCGGGGTCGCCCATCATCATTGTGCTGGCAAACCCGTCAAAGTGAATCTGGTCGCCGTCAACACTGTAGCCGCCGTTGTACAAATTTACAACACGACCATAAACACGCATTTCAGTCGGGTCAAATGATAATGTTATGTCAACCCCAGGTTGGGCAGATACAAAGTTGGCACCACGTAATAATTCGGGGTTTGGGGTGTCGTTGTCACATGCCGTCAAGGCCAATGCACACGCCGCAGCAGCAAATAATTTGAATTTCATGTTTGTTCTCCTTTTTCTGTTCTGAATTATTATAATGCATTTTTACAAATAATAAACAAGAAAAAAACCGCAGTGAATACTGCGGTAAATACTGGCGGGATTGACGGGGCTCGAACCCGCGACCTTCTGCGTGACAGGCAGACGCTCTAACCAGCTGAGCTACAACCCCTAAAGCGTTATGCATATTATACCTTTTGATGAATAAATGCAAGTCTTTTTTTTTGCTTTTTTAAAAAATATTTTTGGGTTGATGATGTTTTATCAGATTGCCTTTTGTACAGTTCGCGATATAATTCATTCGCTTATTTTTTTAACAAAGGAGTAGTCATGAAAATTAAACCGTTCGCAGGTGTCAGACCACCAAAAGATTTAGCAGCACAGGTCGCATCCAGACCATATGATGTGCTGAACTCGGTCGAGGCAAAGCAAGAGGCAGGAGAAAAATCATTGTTGCATATTATTAAACCTGAAATTGATTTTGACCCAATCGCAGATGAACACAGTCAGCCAGTGTACGATAAAGCCGTAGAAAATTTTAAGCTGTGGCAGGAACGTGGATGGCTGGTCCAGGATGATGCGGAAATGTACTATGTCTATGCACAGACAATGGATGGACGTACGCAATATGGGTTGGTCGCAGCCGCAAATGTTGATGACTATTTGACCGGAAAAATCAAAAAGCATGAACTGACCCGCAAGGATAAAGAAGAAGATCGTATGATTCATGTACGTATCCAGAATGCAAATATTGAACCGGTCTTCTTTGCGTACCCAGATGTTGATGAAATGAATAAAATCGTTGAAAATATCGTAAAAAATCAAGAGCCAGAATATGATTTTGTCGCAGAAGATGGTTTCGGGCATACGTTCTGGGCGATTCGTGATGTGGCAGTTAATGCACGTATTACAGAAATCTTTGAACAGATCCCGGCCTTGTATGTCGCTGATGGACACCATCGTACCGCAGCCGCTGCGCTGGTTGGGGCAGAAAAACGTGCAGCAAACCCAAATCATACAGGCGATGAAGAATATAACTTTTTCTTGGCCGTTATCTTTCCAGAAAGTCAGTTAAAGATTATTGACTATAACCGTGTGGTCAAGGATTTGAATGGATTGACACCAGCAGAATTTTTGGAAAAATTGAACGAGGCGTTTGATGTGGTTGAAATGGGAACAGATATCTATAAACCAAATGCACTGCATAACTTTGGCATGTATTTAGATGGTAAATGGTATTCTTTGACCGCAAAGCAGGGTACATATGACGATAATGACCCAATCGGTGTTCTGGATGTGACGGTGTTGTCTAACCTGGTGTTCGATAAGATTCTGAATCTGGGAGATTTGCGTACGTCTAAACGAATTGACTTTGTAGGTGGAATTCGTGGACTGGGGGAATTACAGAAACGCGTAGACAGTGGTGAAATGGTTGCTGCGTTTGCACTGTATCCCGTTACTATGCGTCAAATCATAGATATTGCAGATACAGGCAATATTATGCCGCCAAAAACCACCTGGTTCGAGCCAAAATTACGCAGTGGTTTGGTGATTCATAAACTGTCATAAGAAAATGGGGCAATTGCCCCATTTTTTAATCTATTTTCACAGGGATAATTGTTTGCCGCTTGGTCGTGTCCAGGGCGTGATACTGGAATGGAACCGTGGCAAAGTCTATGTCTGCCATGTTCAATTCGCGAATCGTTCGGTTGTACATGGTGTGATAATAAATCTTTTTGTTTTGCAGGTCGGTTGCAATTGTCCACTGGGTCGCCGCGGGCATGTCGTTGGGGGCCGCACCAACCGCAAACTGGACCCCCAGCGGGACATTTACATTGTCCAAAATTTGGAAGGATTGTTGAACGCCATCGTATGCGTTGGTGGGTTGTAATGAAAAGGTCTTTAGAAATGCCGCACGTACAAATCGTGATGGTGGGGTAAAATCGCCCGGTAATCCACGAAAACCCGAACCTGAACCAAATGCACGCAGTGTTATTGGACCAAATTGGGTCGGGCCAGCACCGCCGGGATGCAAATTCACATAGTTGTTCAGATTCGTCAGATGCCATGGAAAACCAGGTGAATTGGTTAATACGCCAATTTCGTTTTCGTAGAAGTTTGGAATGCCGTTTACTATTTCCAATACAACCTGACGGCCTGATGGTTCTGTTATTCGCCAGTGTACGGTCGATGCAGATGGGTCTACGTTGATGATGCGTACGTTGTTGATGGATTCTTTGACCTGGTCAATGGTGGAAAAGTTGGAAAGTATCCATGATACAACCTGGAAGTCGGCCAGGGATATGTCACGGTCATTTTCGTTATATGCTTCGTATTTGCCATAGTTTGGAAAATAGAACAGGGCCGCAGACAGGCCGGCTTCGTTTGTGCCGTCAATTACAAATTCTGGTTGTTGTACCGCCAGACCCGCATAGCCATACAGGGCCGAGAACGTAATGCCGCCCATTGTGCCATCGGGCAGTAATGATTGCATGGTGTGACCGCGTGGCACGATTGTGTATAAACTGTTATTTTCAGAACCAGACCAGTCCATTGTGCGGGCGACAATGGTTGTGTTGTCTTTTGTCTTGATTGTTATTCCTGTGCAGGCATCGGCAGTACCAATAACAGACAGGCACAGTGTTAGTGTTGCAAAAAGTCGAATGTGATTCATGTGAAATTTCCCCCTTGGTTGTTATATGTGTAAATTATTTATGTTCCGTGGGGGTGGTGCAATAGGAAGCATTGCCATGGGGATACGTGTCAGTCAAACATGACGGGACGCCAAATGGTCATGACCGCATCATGGTCGGCATAGTTTCCCAAAAATGTAATCAGTTCGTTTATTAAATCAATCTGGACGGGGTGTAATTTGTACTTTGGATTGCTCAATATTGATTCATTGAAAAAGCGTTGTACGGTATAGTCGCGTGTATCTTCGTTTGTGACAAAACGTTGTTCGAAATTGGCACTGTGCCAGTCGCAGACCATTTCAACCAGTACAATGTTCGGGATTGTGCGTGTGTCGGCATAGTATTCCAGGTGGTGTGGCTGGGTATGATGATGCTCGTGATGTTTGTCGTTATACAGTTCCAGTTGTGTTGGGGTTAATTTGCAATCAGGGTGATACTTTGCATAGTTAATATACGCATAGCCCATACAAATTGGGCCAGACATTTTGTCGTTATCGTGTTCCGGGAAATGATAGCCCAGCAGCCCCGCATAATAGTTTAACGATTTTATATGTGCCGCTGTGCGTTTGTGATGAAAATCTAAAATTACATGTGCAGGAATTGCCATGGGGGGATTATATCATAAATGTATCGACATTACACGTTTTTTATGCGGGGCGATTCAAAAATCGCCCTCGGGGGGGCGGTGTTCCGTTTTTTTCTGAATTTTAGAGTTTTTTATTTCTGGTTTGCTTTAAGTCTGTAAATCATATTAAACAATTGTGCGGTATTGTCGGCGGTTGAAATTTGCCCCAACATGCGCTTTTCGGCCATATTTACAATCTTAAAGAACTTTGGCGACTGAATGCGTGTAAAAAAGCGTTTCATATCGCATTGTGTTTTATCCAATGCACTGCCGACTTCATGTTCGGTTATGTATTCGGTTAATGTGCGATTTCCATATCCATCACCTGATGCAGTACCGCGTTTTATGTTTATTTTGCCGTGGTGCTTTTCAATGTATTTTTCACCGCTCACAAAATCGCCGGCTCTTGGGGAAATATAACATTTTTCACGGCGTTTTTGTGGTGCTTTGGCTTCGGCAAAAATTGTTAAACAATATGGATAATCTGCCAAACCGTATTTAGTAAAAGTGTATCCTATATCTCCATTAAAACCAAATGTTGAAATTTGGACATCTTTGTCTGTGATAAATGCAGATGCAATATCGTAAATTTCCTGTTTCATTTTTTGCTCCGTTTTTTCTGAATCTGTCCGCAGGGAACCGAAACATCCGTATCCCCTGTCTTACCCTTATGGATATAGCACATATTCATAGTTTGTCAATAGTTTAGGATAAAAATATGGGGCGTGTGTCTGGTATAATTAAGGTTTTTAGATTTTATTATAAACGTTTCAGTGCCTTTTTGCGTATTCAATTAAAATGTCTGCGTTTTCTAGAACAAGGTTTTCTATGTCTTTGCCACCCCCGCCATCAGCGACATTAAAATCCCAAATGTTAATCGCATATCTATAACTCCGTTGTAAAAAAGTACCGTCACAAAGCGGACGGTTGGAGGTTCATAACTATAATTTCTGGAAAATAGCGTGCTTATTCAATATATTTGCAGCCCTCCAACCAATTTTGTTGGAGGTGTTTTTTGTCCCCGCGGACACCAGAAATCTTAGGGTTATGACGCCCAAACACAGTTGTCTGTGTCGTGTGAATTGTATCATATTTTGATGTGAATGTTTACATATTTTTTACACAGGAAAAACTTTCTGCTTGCATTGGGAATAAAAAAGCCCTATAATCTACCCCGCATTGGGGCATAGTTTAACGGTAGAACTCCGGACTCTGACTCCATATAAGCTACACAACAAAAATTCCCAGATTTCCGCATAATACAGCCTGAATTTCGGGCAAAAATGGCCGTTTAACATTTGTGCATATCACTGCATACAGGCTGGTTTAAGCTGGTCCGTATATAGTTTCAGTTTTACATATTTTTTACACAGGAATTTTGGGGTATCTTTTCAGAAAAATCTGTAGGGATTCGATATTTGCTTTTCGCATACATTTTACACATTTTTTACATATTAGGCTGTGGAATTTTCTTTGTCAAATAAAAACCGCCCATATGGGCGGTGGTGGTTATCGTTGTTTATAGTTATCGCAATGTAAAATATTTGTTTTCTTTTCTTGTGTAAATGACATTTTGCGTTCCTTTATTTTGTCTTTTGATAAAATGGACAATATTTTTCTACAAGCGAAGAGATTGTTGCGAGTGCCGCTTCTCTGCTGTTTTTTGTAGATTCATAACTGCCAACCTTCTTTCCGTTTATCTTAGAACAAACTTCCCTGCCGTTAAGTGTTGGTACATACTTATATTCATGGTTCTCATGTCTAAAGTATTCTGCTGCAAAAATTGTCATGTCATCCATATGTGGTATGTGGGCATCCATTACCCTTTCTTGTTTTACCCCTAATTTACAATTTGCAGAACATCCATGGCAAGTTCTTATATTTAGTGAAGGTATATGTTGTTCTATGTTAAAAGGACACTTGTAAGTAATTATACGTGCTTGTGCAAGGGCAATATCTCTGTCCGGCATTGGCAGTATTGGCATTGCAATGCTTGCTTTGTTTATTGTGTTTTTTATTTTTCGACCGTTCAATGTTGGAACATAGTATAGTGGCGTATCCGATGATGTACGACCGTTGCCTGATGATAGTTCCTGTTTTAATATTTTTACTGTATCCAATGGATTTAGTTTTTTTGCACCAATTACACATTGTTTTTCACAGCCTTCACACATTTCTTGATATAAAAGAGATTGTTCTTTTACATAATTAAAAAAATCTAATAAAATGTTATATTCAGGCTGGGAAGGTGTCGCGCTGTAATATTTTGTTGTTCTGCCGTCTATGCTTAATGTTATTTCCTGCTCCACACCAAACGCTGTAACCATATCTATATCAAACAGGTCGGTTGTGCCTTTACGAACCCAAAAAATTTTACTGTTAGAATCAATAGGTTCTAATATATGGGTTCCAGGCTTTTTCATTTTCGCCTTTAATTCTGCAATTATTTTTTCCATTTTATTTGCTCCGTTTTTTCTGAATTTTTAGAGTTTTTATTTTTGTGGTATAGCTGTTTGCATTAACAGGCCACGATATCCGTCAAGTAATGCGCCCATTTTTAGACAAGATTCCATTTCTGACCGTGTCAGGGTTGGGGTGCTTGTTCCCATATAAGTATTATTTGGACGGATTATACGACCGGATTTTTTATCACGAACAATCAATTTATGAACAGTTGCATGTGTAAAATCGCCACCGTTTTTGCCAACTGTACCTGATTGAACAGGTGTTGTTTGGAGATTTGATATCAGTTGTCCGCCGATAATCGTGCCGCCCTGTGTTGATTTATTCTGATTGCGTGTGTTTTTGCTTAGTACTTGTAAATATTTTGGCGTTTCTGAATATGCGTTCAGATAAAGATATGCAACCAGTTCGTATTTTTTAGACCAGCGCACATCATTGTCTATGGCATTTTTGAAATCTTGTGCCAGTTTTTCGTCCGCTTGTTGTTTAGAATAACTTAATATGCCATAGGTGTTTTTTGTTGCAAAACTTAATTCGCCACCATAACGCAGCTGGTTATTGTCATAGTTATACATAACAAAACATCCCTGATTTGGGAACCAGTCATTTAGCATATCGTTTGTTAAGTTTTCTTTTTTGTATTTTCTAAACATGTTGTTTGCCCCGTTTTTTCTGAATTTTAGAGTTTTTTATTTTTGATTTTCTTTCAGTCTGTAAATCATATTGTATAATTGTGCAGAATTGTCTGTTGTTGTGATTTGACCCAAGATACGTCTTTCTGCCATATTTACAATCTTAAAAAACTCGCGTGAACGTATGCGCGTAAAAAAACGTCTTACATCACATTGTGTTTTATCTAATGCGCTACCGACCTCATGTTTAGTTGTGTGTTTTGTCAAAATGCGTTTGCCGTACCCATCGCTTGCGGCAGTACCAGCTTTTATTTCTATTTTTCCGTAGCATTTTTGTGTATATGTTTTGCCATTAACGAAATCGCCTTTACATGGGGAAATATAGGATTTTTCACGACGTTTTTGTGGGGCTTTTGCTTCGGCAAAAATTGTTAAACAATATGGGTAATCTGCCAAACCGTATTTAGCAAAAGTGTATCCTATATCACCATTAAAGCCAAACGTTGAAATTTCTACATCTTTGTCTGTGATAAATGCAGATGCAATATCGTAAATTTCCTGTTTCATGTTTTGCTCCTTTTTTTCTGAATTTATTAACGAGTTTTTATGAGTTTGTCTGCTAAATTTTCCAAGGTAATGTTTTTTATTGCTTTGTCGCCTTGGACAACGATTGTGTCACCACGTTGAACAAACGTAATTGCCTTGGCTGTAAGTGAATCATTTGGGGACAAAACGAAATTGTTGAC
Source organism: Alphaproteobacteria bacterium (assembly GCA_017546265.1). Taxonomy (GTDB): domain Bacteria; phylum Pseudomonadota; class Alphaproteobacteria; order Rs-D84; family Rs-D84; genus Enterousia. Next base: position 14,191 of record JAFYXG010000010.1, on the reverse strand, counting down.
ATATTCTTGGCCGGCATTATTAACGCCATAGACAGATTTATACATTTTAGTCCTTATGTTCCCATCAAATGTCCCCAGTACATATATTGTATCAATCTTGTGGGTTTGTTCTGTATTTTTTTGTTTGTTGTCAGTTGTTATAGTTATCTTAACGCCTTTTAGTGCATATAACACTAAAACGCACGATATGCCCGTTATAAGCAGGTTTCGAAAAAATATTCTTTCCATTTTTTTTGCCTTGTTTTTTCTGAATTTGTGTGTTTGTTTATTTTGCTCTGAATTGTTGCTTGATACCGGTCAGCCAATTTTGTGCCTTTTGGAACATTGTCATTGGTGCGGTTGCCGGTTGTGTAGATTGCTCTTTGGTTTCTTTCATGCGTTTTTCCATGGCAACCAGTTCTGCATCACGTACAATTCGTTGTTCTATTGCGACTATGATATTTTTCATGTCTTGGTCTGTAAAATTGTACATGGTGACAATATCGTCTATATGAAATAATTCGCCATCTGCACACAGGTGTAATGCACCTATGTTGAAAGCAGGTCTTGTGCCGTCTTCTTTTTCAACTATAACGCGTCTGTCATTGATTGCACGAATTAACGCTGTTCTAGCCTCGTCTTTTGACATATATGGACTGCCCATTAACAGTTCTTGCATTTTTGGTCCTTCTATATGTCCTTTAAATTGTTTAAACCAGGCCCCGTGTTTGATGCGGGATTCTATCAGGTCGTGTACAATTTTTAGATCTTCGTTACTCAAATGAAATATTGGTTTTGCGCCGTATTTTGTGCATAAAATGCCATTTGTATACAATTTTAAATTGTGAATTTGTGTTGCGAGTTCACTTCTGTTTATTATACATTCTGGCTCTCCTATCATGTTTAACAATTTTTTCACTACAGTATTTGTATCTTGTGCACCTGCGGCCATAGTAATTAAGTCGCTGTAAGTATCTAAATTTATATTGCCACGTGCTTCGCTTTTCATATTCTTCCCCCTTTGGTTCGTTATGGGTTTGGGAACCGAAACATCCGTATCCCCCATCTTACCCTTATAGATATAGCACAGATTTGCAATTTGTCAATAGTTTGTGGTGAAAATGTGGGGTATATGTCTGGTATAATTAAGGTTTTTAGATTTTATTATAAACGTTTTAGTGCTTTTTTTGCATATTCAACTAACAAGTCTGCACTTTCCATAACTAAATCTTCAATTATATCTCCGCCCCATCGTGCTGACTGCCCAGCTGTACGATTATGTTCACGAACCAAGTCAAATAATCCATCAGTATCCAAAGCTGCCTGGGCAGATAGATTTGTGTAAATAGAACAAGTTCCATTCATGTTGTCACACATTGCGTAATCGTTTAAAACTATATCGTCTTGTTTTACACCTGCTTTTTTCAGTGCTGATACTACCTTTTCTTTAGACCGAACTGCACTTTTTGCGCTGTCACTTGTCCACGTTTTTAATTCTTTATTTCCAAATTGATCAAGTATTGTATATTTCTTTCCTTCCTTAACAAGAAGCATTGAGTGTCCTGTGGAGGAAAATGGTATAGATGCATGTTCTATTCCATTGTTATCTAAATTTCTTACAAAATTACTTAAGACATCTTCAGCGTCATCTATCATTTCCATATATACTGGTGCGGTTATAATTTTGTTTTTGTTTGGTACAGTTGCTTGTTTCGCTAATTCTGAGGCAAACACAGAATGATTTTTTACATAATGGGGATCCATGAAAAGTACGCCGTCTTCTAGTGCCATCTCGCGGTTTAATATCCCAATTAAATCTCCTCTTATTGCATAACTTTTATTGTATCCATTTTTTATGAAGTTTTCTAGTCCCCGTTTGAAACCGCTTGAATCGACAATTTCAATATGCGGTATATATGGAGTACCAGGTTGCGATGCGTTAACTGCCCTTGCTGCATCGGCAGTTGCATTTGTTGCATGTGATGTTGTTTTGGCTGCGTTCGTGGCGGTATCACTGATACGACTTATGCGCAAAAAGCCCTCTGGGTCTGTATCAAGTAATAAACCACGTGAACGCAGGTCAGTACGTAATACGTCAAATTCTGCATCTGTCAGGTCTGCACGTCGCCATGATGCTGGATAGCCACCATTTCTGTGCAGGAAATCGCCAATTGTTTTATCAAAGGTCTGACCATAGGTGTACAATTTCCCCTTTGCACGTTGTAATGGGGTTGCGGATGGGTTATATACTTTCATTGATGCAAGGTCGTATTCCAGTCCATTGTTACGCATAAAAGTTTGGAAAACTTGCTCTTTTGCATCGCCAACGTTAATAAATATTTCCCGACCTGTTTTTGCCTCATCCATTATATATTTAAACGATACTGGTCTGCTAGATAATGTACCATAGGCATTGTTAGGGATGTCTTTTCCCTCTAAAAGCGACCTTATATTGTCGGGGGTATATTCAACCAATATCATATCATTTGGACGATTGCGAAAATACCCCTGAACAAATTCCATATTATATTTTTCTAATGATTGATTTAGTTTGTTCCATTCACTGTCTGTCAGTTTTGATTTAGGGAATACCGTATCTGCCCAATCACGCCTCCAACCATCAACAGCACTGTCAAATACATCTGCACCACCCAGTTTGGTTATTAAATCCGCATCTGCATCAGGTACATATTTACTGACTGCTGCTGTCCTTGTTGCATCGGTGGCTGTATTTATTGTACGGTTGACATCCGTTGCAGCATTTGTGGCGCGAGACGTGGTACGAGCGGCATCAGCGGTTGCATTTGCTGTTCTTGCGCCGTCCGTTGCTGCATTTGTTGTTGCGCGTGTTGCATCAGTTATAGGGTTTATGTTTTCAAATATCCTTACACCGTCTGATGTTGTTTCAACTCGCAGTCCTTTTTGTTTGAAATAATCTGATAGTCCTGAAATGTTTTCTGGTTTTTTTGGTTTTATGAAATAGTAAGCATCATCAACATTGTCAACCAATGTAATATCAATATCCTGTCCAGCAAGGGCGTGTTGAATTTTAAAATCATCAATTTTGGAAAAAGTTGTCGTTGGCACCTTACCAGTATCAAGTGTTTGCTGAAGCATATCGGAAAAGCGGTTGCCCACTGTACTGCCTATTACAAATGAACTTTGTTCTTTGGGGCTGTTTCTGTACAATAAATGTCCCTGGATGTCATCAGCTTTTTTTGGAAAGAAACGGCCGGCATCTGTTAACTGAGAACCTATTACCCCTTTTGTGGAAACATCGTCAACAAAATGACCAAATTCATGGGTTGCAGCCTCCATCAGCTTGTCCATAGATGTTTTGCCGTTTGCCTGCTTAATCGTAGATTCTGATATTTGTATCGTAGGTTTGCCGTTGATGTGCGTATAACGAGCGACACCAGTCGTGTTGTCTGGAAAACTGGAAACAAATTTAATATCTACGTTGTCTGCAATCCCCAGGTCTGAACCATGTTTATTCAACAGATTGAATAAAAATCTTTGTTTTTGTGTGCTTGATAGGTTATCAAAATTTTTGTATGAGTTTAATAAACTTTCATCAGATGCAAGTATTCTTAGCAGATTTTCTTGATAGAACGCTGCGTTGCTTTTTAACAATTCTACATCAACTGCGTTTGCCGCATATTTTTGCAGGTCAGCCATTGCATCTTTGTTAGCCTCTGCCGCTCTTCTTAGTCTGGATAATTCTGGGTCAAACGTTGAAAATTCGCCACGTATAAACAACAAATCATCAGAATCTGCAAATTGCTGTACGGTCATGTTTCCTGGTTTCATGCCCATTTTTAATTGTGCGATTTCTGCACGTTTTGCCGGTGTCAGTTTTTTTGTTAATGCCCTAATATCAGATTCTGACATGTTATCAACATTACGCAAAATAGTGTTGGCATCAGTTGCGGCAAGTTCGTCTAAAGAACGATAAGTCGCACGTGATACATCAGCTGCTGCGGCCGTTGCTTTTGCGGCGGCTTCGGCAGCCACTTCGGCATCAAATTCACTCATCAATCGACTTAGTGCACGCAGCTCGTCATCGGACATATTGTCTATGTTGTCTAGCTTTTGAAATATATCTTGTGCTTTAGACTGAATGGAGGCGGATGATGTGGCATACATATCAGGATGATACGTTGCACGTGCGCGATTCTTGTTAGACGCATTACGAACCGCATCAATATTTGCGTGCAAGGCATCGCTTGCGTTATTGGCTGCACGACTTGCATCGGATGTAGCGTTTGCGGCATCGCTTGCGCTGTTGGCTGCACGCGCGGCATCAGACGCTGCATTTGCGGCACGTGCGGCATCGCCAGATGTGTCCAGCGCACGTGCAACCGCGGATGCGGTACGACCAATACGTGACCCTTTGCCGGCCAGTTTTGTGATTGCCTGGGCGGTTAGGCGCAGTCCAGATGCGCCAATAGATAAGAATTGTGCGCCTAATCCAATACGATTTAACCATACCAGTGCTGTTCCGCCTGCATCTTCTGGGTCGCCACCCAGTTGTGTTACGATTGCGTTCCAATCCCCATCCGATACGCCTGATAAATCTTCGGGTTCTAGATAGCCAACCAAACGTGCTAATTCTTTGTCAACTGAATCCAGGGACGTTGCATCCAATGCGCCCATAACACTAAGTACATGACCGGCATTTTGTATTGTGCTGATTGCACAATCACGTTTTTTGCAACGTGTGGATACTGATAGGAATTCCCCGGCACGGTTTTCAATTGCAACACCTGTTGTCATTTCGGCTGCCAACCCTGCTGTTTCAACCATCACCAAAACACACCCCAGTTTCGTGCCAACCACACAATCAACCAATGCGATTACACCGGTTCCAACCTGAATTGCACCGTCATAAAATTGGGCTTCGTTTGCATCGATTGATACGCACTCTTTGCCGTCCCAACGAAATCCTGATGCACCTGGGTTTTGTTTCAGATATATTGCGTTGGCATCTGTACATTGTTTTTGGGTTAAACCATAACATTCCTGACCCGCAAATTTTCCACCACTGACGATACACTGCATTTTGCTTTCGCCAACTTCTTGGACATACAACCAACTTTCAGAAAAATCATCAAATACAAAGTCAATTGGTTGGCCATTTAATTTGCAACGCAGAACATCATCATCGCCGGCCAGCAGACTGTTTTTGATTTCGCCAACATTTTTGTTGCAGTCGAATGTGCGGACAGTTTTGCCGGTTGATTTTATATATTGGCGTAATTGTGATATAACATTCTGCGACCCCTGAATTTGTATCCCATGGAAGAAAACATAGTTATCAATACCATCAATCTTGGCCAGTTTTGATTCAGCATCGGATGCATTCATACTAAGTCCAGAAAAATTACATGTGTTTCCAGATGTTTTTGCGTTCAGACCAAATACACGTGCGGTCTTGGTTATTTCGCTGGTGCATGCAGAGTTACATCTCATTGAACCGGCATAGCCCCCGGGAATCTTGCTGATGCCGGACGATACATTGTGGATTTTACATATCCCCAGAACCAAGGCTTTTTGAATCGCACTATCTATGCTTTCTTTGACATCATCGAATTGAAATTCATAATAACGTTTGGATTTTGTGCTGCTGCATTTTACATAATCATCATTCGAACGGGTGTCTATGTTTACGGTATCGCAATGCACGGTGTCATTATGACGAACGCGTGCATATTCTTCGGCCAGGCCAGATGCCTGAAGTCGTCCAACATTTACCCAGTTGAACACACCTTCGACACAAACTTCGGTGCCACCGGATTTACCTTTGTGGTCGCCGCATACCTCATAATATTTTAGGTTGTTGATTTGCTTTTCTTTGGCCTGGTGCATAGATTCATAGGCGGCATCAATTTCAGTAGAATTTGGGTTGCAGATACATTGACCTGTACTGTGCGACATTACAACAGATGTATATTTACAGGCACGACCTGCATATTTCTTTTCGCAAAAACTTTTGCATTTTTCAAGGTAGTTATTTTCGGATGTTTTTGGATAGGCTTCACGCAAACAATCACCATTTCCGTCCGCAATACGGGTTACGCATGCACCACCTTGGAATTCAAAGCCCGGATTACAAACCGATGCCATGCATGAACAGTTATATCCCGGTTTAAATATAACCTGACCCATGCGGATGTTAGTAGATGAACAAAAATCACCAATGCGCGTTTTATCTGTAATGGAACGCAGTTTGTTTGGGTTGTTTCCTTTCTCATCCAATCCTGGGCAAAAACCATTCAAGTCAACACTTTGTGCAACTTCGGCATCCATCAACATTTTTTGGATAAAGGATTTACATTGGGTAAAGCCCTCGTACTTATATGTGTTGAATCCTGCTTTGCGGCAGACTTTAAATAAACTGTCGACCGATATTTTACCGGTGGTTTGGTCCATTAAATCTTGGTACAGGTCTGCAACAGGTTGTTGTTTGGATTCAGGAACAAATTCAACAATTGCGTTTTTTACGACATCTGCATTGAACCACAGGCGATTTTCTGTATCCAGGTGTGTTGCTGCATATGCACCACAAATAAAAAACATCACAAATGCAACTGGGGTTTTCTTCATTTCAATACCCCCGTACATTTTTCGGCAACACTTGCCACTTTTTTTATCGCACTGATTTGTGTCGCATTGAATACGGTTGCCGTGGCGGATGCCGCGGTTGTTCCAATGGCCAGTACATTTGCCGCAGTATTCAGATTCTTTTCTTTTTGCTTGCCAGATTCTGTATTATCGTTGCGTGTTTTGTCGGTGTTTGCCATTGCGGAAGTAACGGTTCCGGCCAATCCAGTCGCAGCACCAACGGTGGATGAAATCATTGCGCCCTTGGCTCGATTGTTTATCTTGGACACATCAACGTATTCATATTCGCCGCATGCGGACGCGATTGACTGTGCCTCGGACACGTCTTCACCATTTATGCGTGCCTGCATGATGGAATTTTGCAGGTTTTTTACATTGCTGATACAGTTATCTATTTGTGTTTTCAGGTCGCCATCTACTTTGTTTGTGCCGGCAATAATTGCACCGGCCACATTGGTTGCAGTCGCACCTGCCATTAAACCGGTACGCCAGTTGCCCAGATTTTTGGATTGTTTGGTTAGTTTTTCTATTTCTGAATCTATATCTTTATAGGAATCGTTTTTGTGATTTTGATAATATGTATCCAGTGCTGCCAGGTTGTCGGACATATTGCCATTATTTGTCCCACTGTTGATGTTTGATTCTGATATTTTTTGCAGTCGCACCATTTCCAGTTTTTCAATCTGTTTATCTTTATCCGCCTTTACTAAACCTGTTACGGTTGCACCAATGCCGGCCGCAGTTCCAACAGATGTAATTGCAGTATTTATGCCGGCCATTGTTTTCAAGTCGGCTAATTCATCATCAATACCCACGCATGCGGTGTATGTAGCACGCAACGCATCATCCAACGGCAATATATTTGCCGATGCCATAAATGGGAAAATTATAAAAATTAAAAAGCCGAACCGCACAATCTCTCCATGCAAAAATTAAACCGCCATGGGAAGTTTTGGCGGTCGGGGAGTTCAGAAATCAGTTCAAAGCAAATGATTCTGTTAATCTTTCGGTTTCCCGTATTTTATAATCAACAGCTCCCCGACCTTGGTCAGGGATGTTATGATGCGATACGCACCAGCTTTGAACACGGCTTCTGACAGCCCAACTCCGTTTCCCATTGGAGTCTATGTTATTGTATCATAAAAACGGGGTAAAAACAAATTTTATATGAATAAAAACCATATCTTCTGGGTAGATTTGCTGGGAATAAGAGGGTTGATTTTTGTGGAATTTTGTGTAGAATGCTTTTTGTGCATGTTGTTGCACACGACATTAGAAGTGTGAAAGGGCTTCGTCGCCCAAACACCATTACCGATAATGTCCCGATCCTGGTCGGGATGCTGTTGCTATACAATAGGGTTTTACCCAAAGGCAACGGGGTTCTGTGTTTGAACCGACGAACTCCCGACCACTCCTTCAGAGTGGTCTTTTACTTTGGGGGTTCCATGAAGAATAGGATCATTCTATTGATATTGCCGGCATTGGTTCTGCTGGGGTTCTTTATAGGCAGACGTGAACCGGTACGTTATGAAATTACAGGTGGCGAGGTATATTTTGCCCCTGGTCTTGAATGCGAAGAACACATCATTGCGGAAATCAACAAGGCCAATAAGATTGACATTGCCGTTTATTCTATTACCAGTGTCCCTGTTGCAAAATCTATAATATCTGCACATAAACGTGGTGCAAAGGTTCGCATTGCTACCGACAGAACTATGGCTGGGAACAAATATTCACAGGTGGATGAATTGTCGGCGGCTGGTATTCCAGTTCGCAAGAACAAAGGACATCGCCAACAGCACAATAAGTTTGCAGTTTTTGATGGCAAACGAATTGTTACTGGTTCCTATAACTGGACTAAGAACGCCAAACAGCAAAATGCGGAAAATTGTATTTTCTTGGATGCGTTTGGCCCCGATTATTCTAAACGGTTTGAGTATTTGTGGGATTTGTATGGGATATAGAGATTCTACCAGTCAGATGGTTTTTTGATTACACGACCCGTTTGGGTTGTTATTTCTTTTGGTAATTGTGCATTTGCAAAGGCGGTTGGCCCCAGCCGTTTAATGTGCAACACATGTTCTTTCAAGCTTTGATACGATGTTGCCTTGCGTGCAACATACAGTCCGATTTGTTTATTGCACTGCTGGGTTGCAATTTGAATCGCATATGCCATATCGGAATCATTACTGAACAACATTGCATAATCAAATAGGTCATCCTTGGCATCTGCAACCATTTGCACTGCCAGGTTCACGTCTGTGCCTTTTTCCTCTGTTTTGATAACATCAACCATTTTGATTTTGCCTTTATTCCATGCTGCTGCATCTGGCATCTTGGTTGTGTGTACAGAGAAACGTCCCAGTCGTGTTTGAATCTTTGGATTTAGAGATAGGGCCTCTAGATATACGTGCTGTTTTAGGGCTTTTTCTGGTTCGTTTTTATTGGAACTGACTTTTGCGGTAAAATATCGTATGCCGACTAATACGTCGTTTGGTTTCAACATTGCAGAAACCAATTTTTCCAAATCCAACCACTTGTTTTCTGTGCCTTTCAAACTGGAATAAAATAGATTAAATCCATCAATATATGCAATAACTCTGCGTTGTTTTGTCATACCCCATCCTTTCAAGAACAAGGGGGAGCATTGAGCCCCCCCTAATCGCTGCTACGAATAACAGCGAGCTTTTGTATCGTTATTATGTTCTATAAAAAGGACAATGTCAATAAAAAATATGGGACATGCCCATATTTGATTTATTGCTTACGATGCCCGTATTATATCATAAATCAAACAAAAAATCAATATAATTTTACTCGCACAGGCGGTCATAGACGATGTTGTTGGCATCGATTTGTTCTATGGTTTCGGTTGTGTCGTTGGTGTAGTCCGCATATATCGGACGGTATAACAGGCAGTAATCACCGCCTGTTATATTTTTTGTGCAACCGTTGCACAACATCAGGATTATTAGCAACAGAATCCCTAGCTTTATTAGCCCTTTGTACGTTCTGTAAAACCGTCTTAGTCTGGCGTGTTTTTTCATGGTCTTTTCCTTTCTTTATGCCGATTAAATAAGCCAGCGCAACCGCACCGGCAACTATGTATGCCTTGTATTTGTTCCAGTATTCTTTTATGCGCATCGTATGCCCTCCAACAGTTCTTCGTTGCTGTATGGCTGCTGGCCGTTTTCGTGCTGAATAATGGCCTTTACCAGTGCCAGCATTGTATCGTTGTCAAACAGATTCAGTTCCGATCCGGACCCAAAGCCGGTTTGATGGCATACACTTTTGACGTACGCTGCGGTGTCATTCTCAAATGATGGAGCCCACCGTCTGATTATGCCTGATACTGTGCAGATGCCGTATTTGGTCTGGTATACTTTCAATACCCTGGCCAGCGCACGTATGCCCCATTTGGGTTCGGTAAATATGCAAAACTCGCCATCTGATGGAGGCAAAGACAAACCGGCCCATTGTGTGCCGGTGTATCTGATGTTCCCTGGATTGTTGTTTCTTATTCCCCTTGGTGGTTTGCGTTTCATTTCTTTTCCTTTCTTTCGAATAAACTTGTTATGTTTTCCCCCAGTGCTGCCGCTACGAACAGTGCGACTATTTCAACTCCAAATCCGCATGCTGCCAGCACGACTGCTGTTATGCCGAATAATGCACACGCATATCGTTTGGCTGATGGGTTTCCGTTCTTGTCACTAAATATCTTGGCTATGTATGTGATTGCGTTTTTCATCAGTTTGCCCCTTTGATTAAGATTTTTACGTCCCCACGTATTTCGTACAGGGATTCCTTGATTATCTTTAAGTCGGATTCCAGGGTATCGGTTCTATGTTCCAGTTGTGCCAACCTGGTGTTTACCGATGCGTGGTGTGATTCTGCACGAACCACAAAGCCGACCAATGCTGCCATCAGGCCGTATAAAAGTCTGCCGTCCACTCTCATCTTGAATCCCTCTCGTTCTTGTTGTTTAACCATCGGTTACCTCCCTGGTTCTCGTTGCCTCTATACTGGTTTTATAGCCAGAACTATTCATTGTGTGCCGGCAGGATTTGATTACCCACTTGCCCCTGAATTCAGTCCGTCCAACCTGTATATCAATCACACTTTCTGCCCCCAGCATTGGCTTGCCTGGCATATCAACTGTCAGTGCATATGTGCCATCTGCTATTTCATTCAGTTTGGCCTGTGCCTGCAGTTGTGCCTGTTGTTGGTTGCTGTATGTGTCCCTTAGCTGGTATGTTGGTGGTGATGTGCCAACTGTGATTTCTTGCTCTTCGGCTTTGTTCACGTCATAGTATTTTGCCGATACTTTTCCGTATTTATTCCTTTCCGTTATTCGCAGGCGCATGCTGGACACCGTGGTTACCGGTATCGTTGGCAATGGCGATCCGTCTGGGAATTTGCCGGTCAGCGGATCTATAAACATCAGTTTGCCACCTGCGATCTTGATTGCTGCGCCATAGTCGCTGGCCAACCTTTGGATAAATGCACAATCACTTTCCTCGGTCTGATCCACGTGGTCAATCTGAATGCCTGCAAAGGTGGCAGATATGGCAGCCGTTATACCATACCTGCCGGCGATGGTCTGCACGATGCTGGTCAGAGTTTTCTTGTCCCAGGATTCTGTTTTGGGTGCTTTGAATTCCCCCATATCGTGTAGGTTTGAGTTTGATGCACGTGCGGTTATGGTTAATGTCTGGGGCGATGCGTTCAGTTCTATTTCATCTGCAACAAACTGTCCCATCGGGTACAGTTCATCATACCCCATCGCAACACTTAGCACGGCACCAGACGATGGCAGTGCAAATGCTGAATCTCGGTCGTCCAGTTCCATTGTCATCGTATCGGACACAATTCCGATTTCATCGCTGATACTTAGCGATATCAGACGGCTATGTATCAGTTCGGTTATGTCGTTATCATCCGCAATGATTTTGTATTTCGGTTTCATTTTGTATTAAAAAACCGCCCGATTTGGGCGGTATGTTTGTTTTGTTGTTTCTATCGTGTTTTGTAATGGTCGCAGTATTTGACGATTTTATGTGCCAGTTCGTTTATCCGTTTCTGTGCACATTCTATGTCATAAAAAGAATGAACATAATACTTTTGAGTTGCATCAATTATTTCACCGTTTTTACCCTTGTACCGCTTGATTGGCTGACCGTCTATGGTTGGACAACACAGTGGTTCAGTTCCCTTGCCGCCCAATGCTGTAAAGTGATGAAAGCCAAGTTTACAATGTTTGTCACAGCCATTGCATCTGTTGGTGTTTGTTTCTTTTTCCTGTGTAAATGACATTTTGATTTTCCTTTATCGTGTCTTGTAGTGGTCACAGTATTTAACAATTTCATGTGCCAGTTCAATTGCCCGTTGTTTCGCAGACTTAACAACTCCATCTTCATATGGTGCCTCTCTGGTCGCATCAATTATCTGACCGTTTGGCCCCTTGTACTGCTTAATTGGTTGGCCGTCTATGGTTGGACAAAACCATTCTTCCAGTCTTTTCGTATGACGATAGAAATAATCAATACCAAATTCACAACGCTTGTCACAGCCATCGCAAATTTTTCCATCTGGCCCAGTATGCAAATTGGTTTCGTTTTGCTGTGTAAATGACATTTGGTTTCCTTTATCGTGTCTTGTAATGGTCGCACAGTTTGGCAATTTCGTATGCTTTTTCTAAAATCTTTTGTTTGTACTCTCTTACTTTATATGTGTGAGGCAGGTGCAAAAACTCTGATTCAAAAACACATTGTTGTGATTCGCCATATTTATCAAAAAAACTGATTATTTTCTTGCCGTTAATCGTAGGCCAGACAAATCTTTTAACAGGCAGAGTTGATGCTATTCTCCTTGCGTTTATTGTTTTGTCTTTTGCCTCTTGTTCTGTTTCTTCATAAAACCCTAACTTGCATCGTTTTTCGCACCCATCGCAAATGCAGATATTTGTTTTGTTTTCCTGTGTAAATGACATTTTCATTACCTCTTGCACTTTTATTCTACTGTGAACTTAGCACAAATTGACAGATTTTCAAGTTTTACGACAACTTTTTCATTGCCACATCTTTATCTTCTGTTTGTTTGTGTCTTGGACTATGTCGGGCAGTGTTATTTGAACGCCTGCCGGCAGGACCGCATCATATCCGGCCAGATGCCGGTTCTGGACCAGAACCTGTTCCAGAATACCGGCGGTCTTGCCATAATGTTTCCAGACGATATAGTCCAGGGTTTCGCCATCTTTACTTGTGTAAATTGTCATAATGCACCCACCACTTGTTGAACGATCCCCAGCGCACCGGCCTGTGTTTCTTCGCCGTATTTCTGCAGGGTTATTGAAAACGATATCTTGCGTGCGGTTCCGTCTTTTAGGAAATATGTCTGGTCTTCGCTGATGCTGGTTATGCACCATCGACCAAACGCCATTCCATTACCCGATATCAGCATCAGGGGGATTCCCAATCCGGCCTCAGCCCTCATCAGTGTTACCTGGCGCAGCCCCCCTTTGAAGTGCGGATATATTTCCCCATGCAGGCTGATCTTTTCTGGTCCGGCACCAACAAACTGCAAAGCTGGTCCGGATCCCAACCGTTCTTGTTCCGCCCAATTGTATTCGGTTGACCGGCTGAGGCTCTGGTATGCTGCATTGGATATGCAGAACCTGTACGCCCCCAGAATCATCATCATGTTGATGTCCAGGGCCGAGTTCAGGTTCATATCCCCACCAACTGATTTCAGTAAGTCCCCGATTGCCATTGTTTATCCCTTAGTCATAGTTTGCACTGCGTGTTCGCCGTGTTGCCTGGTTTTCACGATTGTTCAGTTCTGTCTGGACGGCTGCTGCAACGTCTTCGGCCGACATTCCTGGTGCGGCATTTATTGTTATGGGTGCCGATATCGCCACACTTGATGTGTTGTTGCTGGATATCTTGGATTGTAGCAGTTCAACCGGTGCGGCTGCATTGGTCATTTCGTTGATGACGGATACAGTATCGCCAACCTTGGGTGGTTTTTCTGTTTCTTCTTCGTCATTGCCAAATGCCCAGTTCCAGGCCTTGCCAACCCAGCTGTCTTTGACCCATTCTTTTACGCCGTTGAATATGTTCTTGGCTTTTTCCCACAGGTTTGTGATCCAGTTCCATACCTGTTTGAAAACCTGAACCACAGGCTCAAACAACCGCTTGAAGAATGCGGATATCGGTTTCCAGTATTTGATAATCAGTGCGGCCCCGACTGCAATACCTGTGATTATCAGCCCCACCGGATTGGTCAGGAAAGCCGTCCCAACCGCCTTGATAACCGGTATCACAGCCCCCAGTGCGATCTTGGCAACTGAGAATATCGTCTTAACCTTGTTGAATACCCCAATGATGGCCAGCGCACCACCTTTAAGGAATGTGAACCCATATCCCAGCGCAAACGAAGCAATCTTGAACGATGTCATGCCTGCCACCGCCAAGCCAATGTATTTGACCAGTGTCGGGTGCTTTTCTGCGAATTCGGCCAGACTGCTGGCTGCTTTGCCGAATATGCCAACAACGCTGTTGATTGCCGGCAGTAATGTCGCACCAACATT